>CAMMVE010000015.1 GCA_946500265.1 uncultured Clostridium sp. | reverse complement strand
CTAGAAAACTTGTTTTTCTATGTGTTTACGAGATACACTCTGTATCTCTTTCCTGCCTTTTAGAAATTTTGTAATAAACTCTTAATTCTATATATTGATTCCTTTTATGCCAAAAAAATAAGGTGCTAGATCCTTTATTAATCTATCCTTATCTGAATAAAAAGTTCTATCTACCTCGTAATATTTATAAATAAATTCTGATTGTTTCATACCATCAATATATAAATGTTTTAATATATTCCTTTTTCTAATTTCTATTTTGTCATTACTTTTATTTTTTAAATATCCTTCTAATATTCCATCTATAAAATCCATAAACATTTTAGTTTTACATCTACTTTTTAATAAACTTTCTAAATACAATTCATCCTCTGAAAATAGTCCTGTCATAATACTTTCTATTTGTTTATCTTGATATTCTTTTGTTACTCCCAATAATTCATCTTTTTCTTGTTTTGTTAAAGTTATATGGTCTTTTAGCTTCTTGTAATTTTTTAGTATTTCTTCTGTATTTTCTAAACTAACTTTATAATTTATTTCAAGTAACTCTTTTTTTGTTTCATCCATTTTCTGTTTAAATACATTGCTTATTTCTTCTGTTACCTTTCTTACTAAATAATCTTTATATGTTTCTTTTTCTGAATTTTGCATAATGGAATCTCCTTTACATTTCTAATCTTTTTTTAGCAATTTCAAATGCTTTTTCATCTATTTCTATACCAATAAAATTTCGATTAGTATTTTTACAAGCAAGTCCTGTTGTACCTGACCCCATACAATTATCAAGTATTAAATCATTTTCATCTGTATAAGTCTTAATCAAATATTCTAACAATTCTATAGGTTTTTCCGTTGGATATACCATTTGACTTGAATGTAATTTTTGAAATTTTAATATGCTTGTAGGATACTTTTCTGTACTACCTTTTCTTAAATCTGGCGTAGCATGAAAATTATCATATACATTATTCTTTTTTATTTTTTCTAATTTTATATTTCCTTTTGCATGCAATGGTTTACCTGTTCTCATTTGTGGGTTATATTTGGGTTGTTTTTTGTAAAAAATAGCAATTTGCTCGTGCCTCCTAAGTGGTTGCCTATTTGCATTTAAAAAGCCTGTAACTAAAACTTTATCCCATATTAAATCATATCTAAACAGTTTCTCATTGCTTTTAATTAATTCATAATAAAATTTAGTTTGTGCAAATAAACATATTACACCATTATCTTTTATGATTCGTTCATATTGTTCCCACATTTGTTTTAAGTTTATCTTTTTGTCCCATTTACACCTTGTTAGTCCGTATGGTGGATCACATAAAATCATATCTATACTCTTGGCTGGAATTTCTTTCATTTTTTCTAAACAATCGGCATTATATAAATTTGTCATTTATACAATCTCCAAATATTAATTCTTTAAATATTCCCATTAATACATTTACAACTATAGAGTTTCCAGCCTGACGGTATAGTTGTGTATCTGATGTTGGTACTGCTTTTGCTTTTTCAAAATCTTGGTCTGAAAATCCGCATAAGCCTCCAACATTCCTTTGGAGTTAATTTTCTAATTCTAAAAAAGTGTTTTCCATCTTCTGTTATTAAAACAGCTGCACTTGAATTGATATTTCCACAATTTCCTGTTTGAGTAGGTGCTATATTTTCTATTTTTGTATTGTTATAAGGGTTAAACATTATATTATTTGTTTCTTCTGCAATATTTGATTTAAAGTTTCCTGCTGTAACTGTTGGCATTATTCCTCGTGTATTATAAACTCTATCTTGAATACTTGTTTTTCCATCTTGATTATTTAAACATAATAATTTATCTGTCTTTTCTACAGTACCCATATTTACATTACTTGCAAGTATTGTTTGTGATACTTGTTTTCCAACTCTGCCTCTTTTTTTTATATTATTTGGATAAGAAACATTTATTGAATCTCCCTCGTATGCTTCTGTATAACCTTTTTTAGTTCCTTCATTAACTAAGATATGTGGTTGCACATGACCTCCACTTGCTCTTGTTAGAGTAGGTGCTATTCCATTTTTATCATAAATACTTCCTGCTTGATGTCTTTTATTTTCTTCATCAAATATTCCTGCAATTCTATTCACATTATCTCTTATGTATTGCTGATCCCTTCCTCCCATTTTAAAGTAACCAGCAACTAAACAACCACTTATATTTGGATTTTCTTGTTTTCTTATTACTCTATTGGAATGTCTTATTAATCTACCTATTGCCTTGTCTGATAAGTAATATTTATCTTCTACATTATCTTCTAATAAATCTTTTAATCTTATTTCTAAAAATTGTTTATCTGGAAAATTAAAAGAGCATTTGTCAATATCTTTTCTAATAGATACTACAAATACCCTTTCCCTATTCTGTGGAACACCATAATCTTTTGAATTTAGCACTCTCCAGTAGTTATTATATCCTGCATCTTCTATGTCTTTTAATATCATTGCAAACTTTTCTCTAAATCTTTTACTTGTTAGATTTTTTACATTTTCTATAATGCTTATTTTTGGTTTGACATCTTTTAATATTCTATACCCTTCAAAATATAGACCACTTCTTGTTTTGCCTTTTTCTATTCCTTTTAAATGTCCTGCAATACTAACATCTTGGCAAGGAAATCCCCAAGTCATAAAATCTATTTCTTTTAAGTTCTTAGTGCTAATATTTTTCACATCACCTAAATTCTTGTTTTCGTCTACATTATGGATCGCACAGTATGATTTTATTGCGAATTTATCTATTTCACTAAATCCTACTAATTCATAAGGTACATTCAAATTTCTTAGTGCTTTTTCAAATGCCCCAATTCCTGTAAATAAACTTAATAATCTTATCACTTGTATATATCTCCTTTTCTTTTGTTTTAAACTTCATTTCCCCAACAATCCCAACCTTCTGCAGTTTGTCTTGCAAAAAGTTCAATGCGAGGTAAATCTCCAATAAGTTCTACAATTCTATCTCGTACAATATCTGGCTTTTTACTATGTTCTTGAATATGTGTGTCTACTACTTGTGAAACTTTATTAGAAATTCTTTTTATATGTCCTCGTGTTGCAATTAAACATATTTCTGCATTAGCTCTGGTCCAATGTCCTAGTCCAAAAAACCATGTATCACTTACTTTATTTCTTTTTACCCAAGTAAATCCACAAGTCTTATACTTAAATCCCCATTCTTTAATTGTTTTAATTCCCTCTAATAGACAAGGAAAAGTAACCCATAAAAAAAGAACACAGTCTTTTTCAGATATTTTCTGGATTGTGTCTTTCATTTCAACTATTTCTTCTATTTTCATTGTTGGATAATGTCTATTTGCTGTTCCATTTCCATCTCTCCAAGTTCTATAATGCCAGGGCGGATCAGCATAAATTATGCTATATTTTTTATCTGTATTGTATATATCAACTTTCATCTTTCGTGTACTCCTTTATTAATTTTCTTTTGTAAATCTTCTTTCTAAATCATATATAGTTAAATTCACTTTAAAATGAAAAGGAGAATCTCTTTGCCATTGCAAAAGTTTCTCCCATAATCTTACTCTATTTAATTTCACAATATGTTTCAGAACCTTACACATATCTTAAACTCCTTTATTATTTTTATTCCATTTCTTCCTCATCTTGTTCTAAACTTTCTTCAAGTTTTTTAATACCTTCTGGATCATATTTTCTTAATTCTTCTAAGTCAAAAGCAACTATGTCATAAGTTCCCATATTATATTTTGCATTTCCATATACTTCTTTAATGATTCCTTTTTTTATTAATGCTTTTTCCAGTCCACAACTCTTTGTTAATGAATCAATAGCACCTTCATTTGCATCCAAACAAAATTCTGGTAAGTTAATTGTTATATCTGAATATGATTCTTCTTCTGTATAAGCTAAAATTGCTATTCTTCCATTACTTCTATATTGTGATACTTGTAAAGTTAAATTTTCACCTTTAAATTTTAATGTTTTTCTTTGTTTTTCATCCATTTTATTTTTGCCTCCAATCTTTCAATTTCTTTTTCTTGTTCATCACTTAAATTTCTTAAAAATTCAAGTTCATTTTTATTTGTTAAAAATTCTACAAGTAATTCTTGCATATCTTTATATTTATTTATTGTTATTGTTTCTTCATCTATTGAAATAATAATAAATTCTTCATCATCCCAAATAAGTAAACATTCTATTTTTTCTCCAAATGTTTCATCTATAAAATTAAATCTTACATATCTCATATCTATAATTCCTCTCCTTCTTCATCTTCTTCAGATGATTTACTTTCATCTATCTTATTTTTAGGCATAAAAAAAGAGGGGCTTTTCCCCCTTAACAACTGACCTTTCAAACTTTTATAAAAATAATTTGAGAAATTCATAATTTCATTATCTGTATCTTTGTTTTGTGATTCTCGTAATTTACATTCATCATAAAGACTAATTATCTGTTCTCTATTCATTTTATATAATAAATGGCTTACGTTTTCTTTTACTGTTAATGCTAATGAATAACTTATCACTTTTACTTTCTCAATATTTTCCATTCTCATATATTTTAGTATTTCTTCTGTAAAAATCATTTCATAATTTTCTAATACCTCCAATATTTGTGATTCTAAATTTTCAAATTCTTTTGGAATTTTCTTTTCTTTTTTTATAATATAATTAAAAAAACTATCTAACATATTATTATTTATAATATTATTGGTGAAATTTTTTTCATACCCTCCTATGAATTTATTTTCATAGCCTCCTATGAAATTTTTTTCATACCCCATTGAAGATGTTAAATATATTTTTCTTTGATAATTATCTTCAATTACTACATGAATATATCCATTTTCTTGTAATTTAGAAATAGCATTTTGAATTGCTCGGTTAGTACATTTATATAAATTTGCAAAATACTTGTTAGTAGCAAAACAATATCCCTCTTTATTACTTAATGCTGTTATCTCGCCATAGAGAAGTTTCGCTTTATCAGTTAGTTCTTCATCGTAACGAACACATGCTGGGATAATTGAATAATAACTTACTTTGTTCTCTTCATTCATATTCAATATTACACCTCTTCTTAAAAAAAGAGAACTAAATTATATAATTTAATTCTCTAATTGGTATCTATATATTTTTAATTACATTTTTAATTTTTTCTATTGGTATATAAGTTCTTTTTTTCATAGTATCTGTATCTATGATAGCTAATTTTGCCTCTTTGCTTAAAATATAAAGTGTAATTTCATTGCAATTAGCTTTATTATGTAATATTTTTTTTATAATTTCTTTGTTCTTAATCACGATCTTCTTCATCTTAAACACCTACTCTATAAAGGTTTATAAGATTTCTAACCCAATTATTTTTATGCGTTACAAGAAAAAATATCTACAACTGTTGGAATTCCTATAGCTATTACTGGAATTCCTAATGTATTTACAGTTATTTCTTTTCGTGTATTGTCTACTCCTGCTCCCGGAACTATTCCTGTATCTGCTAACTGAACAGAACTACTTATTCTTTCAATACTTCTTGATGCTAATGCGTCTATAACTATTACTAATTTTGGTTTAGTATTATCAACTATTCCCTTCAAGATTTCCAAAGTTTCTATTCCAGTTGTGCCTAATACGCCAGGTGAAACAGCACTTACCTCTCTTGTATTTTCATCCAAAGCTTCAGGCATATATTGAAGCAAATGTCTTGTTATATCAATTTCGTTTATTACTTTTGGTCCCAAAGCATCTGGTGTAACATATATATTTCCTAACCCTACTACCAAAATTGGACCTTTTGCATCAATATGCTTTTCTAGTAATGCCTTTAACTCTTTAGTAAGAGTCTCTGAAGCTTGTTGTATTTCTTCATTTTGTGCAATATTGAAATTTTTCACATCAATAGTTATATAACTTCCAATTGGTTTGCCTATCGCTTCTTCTCCTTTTTCATTAGTAACTTTCACTCTTGATATTGTAATATCATCATTTACTTTCTCTTCTTCTGTTTCTATTCCATCAATGTCTTTCTCAATATTATGTGCTTTATTATATAAATCTCTTCTTTCTAATGCTAAATCAGTTCTAAAATTATACATAAAAAAAATACCATTCCTTTCTAAGGCACACTTAGTAATGAAAGTTATTTCTTTCAAACTAAACTATTCCTTTTTTATTATTCTGTGAAAAAAGCGTGATTTCTATACACATTAACTTAAGTTTTTCTTAATTTGCTTGAATTCTTCATCTTCTTTTGATACAATTTAGCATGATAAGCGAAGGAGGGATTTTAATGAATATATTATTAAAGTCTGAAAAAGGCGGAATACTAAAAGTTTTAGGTATCCTGTTGATAATAATTTTAATTTTACTTGGGCTAGCTCTAGGAATTGGATATGCTTTTATCTCTGATAAGCTTAGTAACGTGAATTTTGTTGATATTGATGAGGCAAATATAGAATTAAATAGTGGTGTTGAGCAAGAATTAAAAGATTATAGAAATATTGCAATATTTGGATTAGACTCACGAGATAATTCTTTTTCAAATTCAAGAAGTGACTGTATTATTATAGTATCAATAAATAAAAAGACAAATGATGTAAAGCTTACCTCTGTTTACAGAGACACTTATGTAGATATAGAAGGACATGGATTAGATAAAATAACTCATGCATATGCATATGGTGGTCCAGAACTTGCTATAAATACACTAAATAAAAATTTGGATTTAAATATAACTGAATTTGTCACTGTTAACTTTGATACAGTAGAAACTATTGTTGACAGTATTGGTGGTATAACATTAACCATAACCGATAGCGAAGCAAGTCAAATAGGATTTAGTTCTGGTGGTACATATACTTTAGATGGAAAAGAAGCTCTTGCATATTCTAGGATTAGAAAAATAGATTCAGACTATCAAAGAACTGAACGTATGAGAACTGTGTTGGAAGCTGTATTTAATAAAGTAAAAAAACAGGAACTCGCTGAAATTTCAAATTTCGTTGATATGGTATTACCACATATTTCAACAAACATGTCTACAAATTCTATCATCTCTCTTGTACCTTCTGCAGTATTTTATAAAATAACTGATAGCACTGGTTGGCCATATGATGTAAGTGGATATTCTTCTGATGCATGGTATGGAGTCCCAGTAACATTAGAATCAAATGTAAAAGAATTTCATCAGAATATTTTTGGAATTTCTGATTATACTCCATCAGAAACTGTAGAGGAAATTAGTGATAGTATTATTAATGAGACGGGATATAGTAGGTAACAACATACAATACATAAAAAGGACATTCTCGAATGCGAATGTCCTTTTTCCATATTTGTTTTAGTTTTATTGCCAGTCTTTGAAAAGCAATAAACATTTAAGTAGGCCATCTATATTGTATCTGAGTTGAATAATTAAAAATAAAATTGAGAAAGCAATAAATACTTTTCTTATAGATTTATCTTTTATTTTGAAACCATATGCAAACATTAAAATTTCTGCAAATAAGAAATGCAATCCATATATTGTTCCTTCATATAATCCAAATCGCACAACAACATGTATTATCATATTATAAATAAATACTCCTAAGGCTGCTAATAAATTTCTGCCTTTTATGTTCTTTATAATATTGTAAATTATAAATATAAAAAATAAAACTGTCATTATAATAATTGGCAAATCAGCTGATAAGTCAAATTTTATATAATCTAATCCATTAGGTGTATCATGAATTATATTAATAAAGAATAATGGTGAGGATATTATATAATAGAAAATCATTTTCACATATGTTAGGAAATCATGACTTGGAGTATATAGTTCTGTATATGTGTTAATCGATGAAAACAAATTATCTATTATATAACTTTTATACGGTATTAATAGGAATACTACTATTCCGCCTAGTATACATGAAATACCGACTTTCAAAATATCTTTTTTATTTTTTAATAAGAAAATTGCCATTACTCCAAATGCCAAACTATTAGTTATGCACATTCCAGTTACTAATATTCCTAAAATAGATGATATTACCAATTTTTGCTTAGATAAATAATAATAACTCATAATAAGTAATGTTCCACTTATTAGAAACGATTCTACTGCCAATGTTCCAAATAGTGTTACTGTAGCAATTTCATAAATTGTAATTAATAAAAAACACCAAATATTCCTTAATTTTAATTGTTCTCTCAGTATTTTATATAAATAAACAACTCCTACTAAATTAATTAATATTTGAAATAAAACTATATGATAGTAGTGGTCATTTGGATTTGCATTTGAGAAAATAATACTTTCTATTTTAGCAACAATTTGCGCCAAAGCGTCGAATAATGGATGTATTGACAAATGAACAGTATTCTCATACTTTGGACTTGTTGTATAGACATCTCTAGCATAAAGCATATCATCATATGATAAAAGATTCTTCCATCTAAAAGTTAAATTTTCATTATAAAAATTTGTTTCTGTTCTTATGGTATTTGCAATTGTAAATAAAATTGTAAAAATTATAAAAACATAAACAAATAAATATAAATAATCTTTTACTTTGGTTTTGTTTTCAAAAAATTGTTTTATTCTTTCTTTTATGTCGCTCATAAAATTACATTTTCTTTTTTTAACTGTTATAATATCTTTATTTTCCAATGTTGATTTTCTCTCCCAAATTATATTATCACTATGTATTTAATATAATTTTATAACTAGAGGAAACTTTATACCTCTAGTTATAAAATTAATTTCTATTCTCCTAATACTTCATTTATTTGTGCTGTTGCGTTTGCAACAGATGTTTGATTTGGAAGCATTATATAAAGTTGTGTACTTCCCATTGAATACGTTGGTCCATATGAACCTGTACCCTCTAATGCATTATTTTTAAAAGTCCATGATGACATATTAGACAATTGTGATCTTACCAAACTACTCATTTCGTCTTGTTCTATGTTGGTTTGGAAACTTCCTTGTAATGAATCTAATATATCTGTATATCTAGTTAGTAAAGTAGTACTATTTAACACTTTTTTAGCAATAGCTTCTATTACAGCTTGCTGATTTTTAACTCTTTGATTATCTCCTGATGCAAAAGAATATCTTTCTCTACTAAATACTAGAGCAGCATCTCCATTTAAATGGTTGTATCCTTGACTAAATGTATATCCTCCTCTTGAGAAGCTATTTGATGAGTATACATCTATTCCTCCTAGAACATCAACTAATTTAATGACTGTTGTAAAGTTTACTCTTACATAATAGTTAATATCAATATCTAGTAAATCTTCTACTGTAGTAACTGTTTCATTAATTCCATAAATTCCTGAGTGAGTTAATTTATCCTTTGCACCTTTGCTATGCAATGTTACATAATAATCTCTAGGAATTGAAGTTAATAGTACTTCATGTGTATTTGTATTTACTGTAGCTATAATATTAGCATCACTTCTTGAAACATTGCTTATATTTCCAGAAGTGTCTATCCCGCTGATATATACATTAAACACTCCATTTTCAACTGTATATTTTGAACCTTCTGAATTGACCTCTGTTGTTTTTACTATTTCATGATCAGATGTATATATTATTTTTGTTTCATCCTTGAAATTTTCTATTTCTTCAGAAACCATCGCATATTGTGATGAACTTACTAAAATTGCTTCAATTTTTTCATCTAATAAATCATTGCCTAAATCTATTAAATTGTTACCCGTTTCAAAGTTAACATTTGCTTGACTATTAATATCCTCTTGCACATCATTTTCTATTTGGAATGCGTATATACTTTCTCCATCTAGATCATTTATATCATCGTATTTATCATCATTTCTTACTACAACATAGTATTCTTCTGTTTCTTTTACTTCTTGAAAAACTGAGCCTAAAAAATCATTAGTAGCATTAGCAAAGTTTATAATATATAAGTATATTCCAGTTAATAATAGCATAATGATTAAGCATACTACATTAAGTTTATATGTTTTATGCTTTTTGGCTAGTCCTATCATTATTAATGATGTTAGTATTACTTCTGCTAATGTAAATGCAACAAAATAGCTTGTTGGTAACAGATTTAACCTGTTTACAGAAATATAAAATACAATTGTAGTTATTAAAAAGATTAATGCTAAGATTTTAAAAGCCATCATAACTTTATTTACTTTTTTGTTGCTTTTGGGTTTATTCACTCCACTTTTAGCAGTTGCATAAGTAGGGTTTCTTCTATATTCTTTATTTTCACTCTCATAATTATTTCTTCTCTTATATGGATTGTCATCATTTGACATTCTCCTTGGTTGGTAACTCATGATTTTCCTCCTTTTTAGTTCAATTGTCCGTGTTGTCAAGTATCTTAAGCTTTTTTAATATTCTCTAATATAATTTCATTTATCTCATTTGAAGCATGTCCATCACCATAGTAATGTGCTTTATTCGAATCTACTATTCTAGCATTCATTATTTTTTCATATAGCTCATCTACATCTGGCTTTGATAAAATATTATATCCATTTTTTAAAGTTTCAACCCATTCAGTTTGATTTCTTATTGTTATGCATGGTGTATCTAGTATATAGCATTCTTTTTGTAGTCCGCCCGAATCTGTTACTACTTTACATGCATTTTTAGTCAAGTATAGCATTGTTAAATAATCAACTGGTTCAACAAAGTAAATATTTTTATAATTATTTTTCTCATTTAATTCATGGACCATTTTCTTTATTCTAGGATGTACTGGGAAAATTACCATTTTATCTAACTTTTCAAACACCTCTAAAATGTTTGTTAAATTTTTATCATCCATCGTATTTTCTTGGCGATGTACTGTAGCTAAATACCATTCAGTTACTTCTTTTTTCTCATATAATGGCGTTAAATCTATATTTGATAGATTTATTTTCTTTTCCGCCAAATTAGAATAATGTATAACTGAATCACACATTACATCTCCTGTAAGATATACATTTTCTGTAATTCCTTCTTTTTTCAAATTATCTACAGCAGTTTTAGTAGGGCAAATTAATACTGATGATATATGGTCAGTAAGAACTCTATTCTGTTCTTCTGGCATAGCTTTATTATATGATCTTAGCCCTGCTTCTACATGTATTACAGGTATTAATAACTTCGATGCAGCAAGTGCCCCTGCTAATGTAGAGTTAGTGTCACCATAAACCATTACATAATCTGGTTTTTCTTTTAATAATACTTCTTCTATTTTTATAAGCATTTCTCCTGTCTGAGCTCCATGTGAACCTGAACCAATTCCTAAATTATATTTTGGTTTTGGTATTTCTAGTTGCTCAAAAAATATATCTGACATATTTTTATCATAATGTTGTCCAGTATGTACTATTATTTCTTCTATTTCTCTGTCTAATGCTTTAGATACCATGGCCGCTTTTATAAATTGTGGTCTTGCACCAATTATTGTAATTATTTTTTTCATTTACTATTCACTCCTTTTTATTTATGTTGATATATATAAATCCTTAATAAAGATATCCATAAAAATTTAGGGATCTCCTTTATATATCTCCAAATCCTATGGTTTTTTACTGTTTTTAGTAAAGACTTAATTTTTTTAGCAGTTTTTACATGTTGGCAGCATATATTACATTATTTGCGTATAATAATGCAATAGTGCTATCATTATCTAATATTTTTTTGTAGCACACAAATATATCTTATTTAAAATCTCATCTTTTTTATCAATTTATATATTTATTATAATTCAAATATATACTTACCATTTATTGTTCCACAAATTCAATAAAAAAATTCTTTCATATTTATTATCTTCATTTATTTCCTAATATATATCCTGCGGAAGTATTATCACTAACTTTCTTTGCTGGTACTCCTGCAATAATACAATTTCCTTCTTCAAATGATTTATTTACCACACTGTTGGCTCCTATAGTTGTATTATCTCCTATTTTTATCTTTCCAAACATTTTAACTCCAGAGCCTATATAAACATTATCACCTATAATTGGAGCTCCCGTTTCTCCATGACATATTGCTCTTCCTATATTAGTACATACATGTATTCTGCAATTAATTTTTTCCTATTCTTGCACTACCCGAAACTACAATTGTTCCTGCGTGTACAATTGCAAGTCCAGATTCGAACACATTAATTGGTATTGTCCAATTAAATTTATTACAAAGTTTTATAGGTCTAATATACAAAAGCTTCTTTATTATTTTTACAAAGACATTTTGTTTTCTATTATAATAATATTCAGTTAATCTTAAGCTTTTATAAAACTTATATCTATTATCGTAAAACTTTTTTACAAATTTTGCTTTATATAAATCCGACGCTTTCAAATCTGCTATTAAATATTCTTTATATTCTTTCCTCGTTTTTATCATCGCTTACAATTTCCTTTTCTTGTATTTTTATTTTTTTCAAAACTTTATTTGTATACCATACTCCCAAAATCGATGAAAAGATATTTATTAAAGTAGTAGTTATAGCTGCCCCAGTAATTCCCAAATAATTTATAAATGATACATTTAAAATAATATTTAAAATACCCGATGATATAGTAATAATCAATTTAAAACGCATCTTTCTCATAGCAAATAAAATGTTATTCGTTGGTATTTTAAATGTTGCTGAAAAGAAAAATCCTATCATCAATATTATAAATGGTAGTATTGCTTCCGCATATTCTGGCGTATACAATGTATTTATTATAAACTTAGAGCCTAATATTAATGCTAATGAGAATAATCCATATCCTAATATCCCATATTTAATCAATTTAGAGTACTTGTCTTTTAACCATTTTGGGTCTTTATTATGTAGTACAAAATACGGTATTACATAAATCATAACGCAATTAGGTAAGAAAGCTAATGCTGCGGGTATCGTCGAAGCCACTTTATATAATGCAATACTTTCAGGAGTAGCAATTAATAAGCCTATCATAAATGTATCTATATATATAAGCAGACTACCTATTGTGTTGTTTATCTGTGTTACTAGAGCATATTTAGTAAATGATTTTTTTTCTTGTTTATCTAATTGATTATCTTTACTCGTCTTTATTCTTAACCTCCTCGTTAAGAATATTCCTAATATTATAGTAATTATTATGTAAAAATATCTTGATAGAATTGCTCCTTTTATTCCCCATATATACGACATAGGAATTAAAAAAGCATAACTTGCAACGGTTTGTGTTAAATTCAAAATAGCATATTTCTTGTTTTCAAAATTTGCTCTTAATAAGATAGTAAATAATGTCATTACTGCTGATAAAATTGGCACAAGGCAAAGCATAGGAGTTAAATATTTTGCTTCTTCTATTTCATATGGATAAAATAGAGGCGAAAGCAATATAAGAATTCCCGAAACAAGAGAACCAACAATTGACATCTTAATTGAATATCTTAAAATAGCTTGCTGTTTCTTCTTATTATCCTTTTGCTCTGTGATATTTTGTAAAGCCGCATTAGATGCTCCAAAATCATTTAAAATATATAACATACTAAATGCATTAACTGCATAAGAATATATTCCATAATCGTTTTGTGATAGTATCCTTACTAAAACAATTCCTCCTAGGAAAACTACAACTTTAGATAATACATTAGAAATAAATATAGAAAAGAAACCTGTTCTATTTAATGCTTCAATTTTTTTTCTAATTTCGTCTTTTATTTTTTTAGTTAACATTTCTCTAACTATTATTTTCCTTTCATATTAATTTTATCTAGAATGTCTACTAGTTTTTTCGTCAAATATTCTCTTGTATATTCTTTAAGTAGTACTGATTTGTTTATTTCTTTAGGATTATCTATAATTTTTATAATTGTACTAACCATTTTGTCAATGTCATCCTTATCAATGCAGTATATATCGTCTGCTTTCTTACAAACTTCGGTAATTTCACTATCTTTATTCGCTAAAGCTATAATTGGTTTAGCACACCCCATATAGTCAAAAATTTTTCCTGTCTGCTCACTTTTTTCATTTCCTCCTATTACTAATAAAATATCTGCTCCTTTACAATATTCTAATGATTCTTTATATGATTTTCTGCCAACAAAATGGCAATAATTTTCTACCCCTTCTGTTTTTGTCAGTTCAATAACATCTTCTTCCGGTTGTCCAACATGAATAAAATTCACATGTTTTCCTTTATCATTAATAATTTTTATTGCTTTAAAGATGTTTTGAGGATTTCTAAATCCAGCAGAAACTCTAAATTTTCCTGCATAAACAATATTAAATTCATTTAATTTTTTAGGCTTTATATTCCTGTAATCCTCTTGGTCATATCCATTAGATACAGTAATAAATTTTTCTTTAATTTTAGGATATTCCTTTTGATATTGTTTAGTCATTGTGTCGTTAACAGTACAAATAGAATATGCATATTTAAAAATTCTTGATTCATTTTTCCCTATTATAAATCTTTTCACTCTTGATTTTATATTTTTAATTTTATTTGTATTAATAAGTCTTTGAAGTTTCCAAGGATCTCTTAAATCAATTACATAGGGAATTTTATATTTTTTCCATATATATGGTGCTATTTTCATTGGCTCAAATGGTCCTCCTGTTATAAAAAGCGCATCAAATCTATTATTTTGTATTATTACATATATCTTTTTTCTTAGTGCTCTATAAAAAGCTTCACCAATTTTTTTGTAACCATCTTTTAATTCTAATTTAATAATTTTTATGTCTTTTTTAATATCTTTTAATAACGTGTCATCATAATTTGTAATATATTTATCATCTATTGTAACTACTGTTGGATTCCATCCAAAAGTTGTTAAGTATTTAACATACTTTGCTACTCTTACAGTTCCAACTCCCCCCATTGGCGGAAAAAAGGTTGCTATAATCAGTATATTCTTCAATTTCTATTCACTCCTTATTTGCATTTGTAATCTTATCTGAATTTGATAAAATTAATCCAATAATTATATAAAAACCTATAGCAGATTCAAATGATATTAGTGTACTTGCTGAAATATTATTAATAGCAATTATAATTAAAATTGGTATAAAATATTTTAGATTATTTCTATTTTCTTTGTCTTTTATGCAATTAAATATGGGTGACACTAACATTGTAACGTATGAGATTAGTCCCAATACACCATATTGTAATATTATTTGTATCCATTCACTATCAACATAACCAATTTCACTCACATAATTTTTTATTGGTCCGATACCCAAAATAAAATTATTTTGTATTAAACTTAAATATTGCCCCCATTTGTTAATTCTTGCCATAAAACTTGTAGAATTTTCTAAATTGAAAACTTGAAATAATCTCCAAGTTAACTCAGAGGGAAGCAATATTAAAATTAAGAAAACAATTAAAATTGATAGTACTAAAGCCAATATTGCTTTCTTCCAGCCTTTAGATAGCAAAAGTGAAATCATCACGCATACTACAATTGAAGAAATGAAAGCAATTTGGATTGTCCTTGTTAATGTCATCATTAAATTTATTACACATAAAACTATTGATATCCAAACCATTGGTTTATTTTTAGCATATCTATAATAAATTAGATTAAAATATACACCTAAAGACATTAATATTCCATAAACTGACGGATTGCTCTTTGTTCCGACAATTCTAGGAGTTGGATAGTCATTTACCAATGTTTCATATTGGGTGGATGCATATGTTTTTATGTATAGTTCATTAATTGAAAACGGATTAAAGTATTGTATTATTCCAAATATCCCAATAACAATCATCACGATGCTAATTATTTTTAATATAAATATATAATTATCTTGATTTTTACATATAAGCATTATAATTATAGTTATCATAGTAAATATAACATATTTTATAACTTCATACAAATCGTTAAATAATATTGTTCTATAATTAGCAATTAAAGATAATAATATAACTATAGATAACAAAATGTTAAAAATAACGAACTTATTTTTCAGTATTTCTTTGATTTCAGATTTTCTTTTTACCAGTAGTCCCAAGAATGTGATGCTTATTATAACTGTACTTATTTTAGTCAGACTAAATCCTAAAATATCAATCGAAAATGGTATTATCATAAGTACAACTAACATTATTAATATTACTTTATTTATGTCAATATTGTTACTTTCCTTCATAATTTTCCTTTCATTTTACTTAATTAGCATTATATAGTTTTTAACATTATTTTCCCATGTAAGTTCTTTTGAGCCCTTATAAGCATTATTTCTAATTTTTTCTAAATTGTACTTTCCATCATAAATTTCATTAATTAAATTCACAATTTCATCAACATTAGGACTTACTAGGAAACCATTTATTCCATCTTTAATAAAGCCATCTATCCCTTCATTTTTAGTGCCAATTGTAACGCACTTTGCTTTCATGGCTTCAGCATAAACAATACCAAACCCTTCATTTACGCTTGGTAACACAAAAATATAACTCTCATTCATAAGCTTTTGAACTTCTTTATTACTAATTTGACCTCTAAAACACACCATACTATCTAATTTTTTCTCTTTTACAAGATTCTTTAAATTATCTATTTCTGAACCAGTTCCTACTATATTTAGCTTAATTTGAGGATACTTTTTAGATAGTTCACTTATAGCATTTATAGTAATATCATGTTTTTTATTAAGACTTAAAGAACCTACTGAAATAATATTATATTTGTAATCATCTTTATTTACTTCTTCTAATTTCTGTTCATTTATCCCATTATATATAATTCGAGTATTGTTTACACCAATTTTTTTAGCTTCTCTTTCTATTTTATTGCTTACACAAATTGAGTAATCAACTCCGTTTAGTATTTTCTTTATTGACTTAATGCCTTCCTTAGTTTTTGTATTTCTTGAGAAACTTGTGCCATGTAAAGTTACTACTGTATTTAAATTTTGATATTTTCTTTTTAGTTTATATGCTACATATCCCTCAACTTTGAATGTATGTGCATCTATCAAAACAATATTTTCTTTTTTATAAATTTTTTTAAAACAATGTTTTATGCTATGATAATAAGACATTCCATTTAAGTTGATTTTTGTATCATATAAAAAGTTAGAAAAAGACATAGCCTTTTTATAAATTACTTCTACTCCATCTATAATTCGACTCTTTTTCTCTCCATGCATTTTTTTCATAAATTTCTTTTTGTATTTTTGAAAGTGTGACAAAATTGGAAACCAATGTATAATTGCAAAAACAATCACACGATATCCCTGCTTAGTTAATGCTTTTGCATGTTCATGAACATAAATACAATATGGTGAATTATCAAATGTTACATGAGTTAAAATAATAACTGTTTTCACAATTATCCTCCTACCTTATCTTAAACGATTTAATATCATATATTCTATCTAGATTTTTTACTATCTTTTCCCATTTATAATCATCTGCTATTTTTTTTATATTCTCAACATATTCATCATAATGTATTTTAATTTTATTAATAGCATTAATTATAGAATTCTTATTTCCATACTGAATAGGCTCACCTATTGCATTTGCTTTTACAAAATTTGACACTTCAGTATTTTCACTAACTATAATTGGCGTATGTGTAATTATTGCTTCAAATAATTTCACAGGATACGCATTCTTCCAATTCTTCACTTCAGGATTATACGAGCAATATAATATATCAGTATTTCTATATATTTTTCCACTATCCTTAATACCGTTATATTTTCCATATATCTTGATACTTGTATCGCAGTATTTTTTGTTTAATTTATCAAAACAAATTCCAGTACCATATAGTCCTACCTCAATATCATCATGTTCTAAGCCTATTTTAGATAAAGTATCCAAAGATTCATAATCTCTTAGACTTCCTATATAATTAACTCTAACTTTTTTATTATCATTCTTGGTTATTGGCATATAAATTGTTTCTTCAGGATAATTTGGCAGAAAGACAGTTTTTTCTTTCAAATTGCTATCCATATCTTTAATTTGCTCATTGTTTACATAAATAATATAATTGCTATTTTTCAAATATTTATTAAATATCAAATCAAAAACATGATTTTTGGCATATGAATAATTTTTATATATTTCATGCATATCAAAAATTATTGTCTTACCTTTTTTTCTTTTAGTAAATAATCCAACTGTCATTCCGTCAAAATCATGGCAATGTAAATATGAATAGTTCTTGCCTTTTAAATATTTTCTTACAAAGTTTATAAACTTTATAAATGGAATTAACTGCTTCATGCCACTTCCCGGCTTAGAAGGAATATAAAATCTTTTTATTTTTATATTTTCAACTTTTTCTTCTTGCCTGTCAAGATAATCACCTTTTCTATCCCAGCAAATTATTTCCACTTCAAAGCCTTCATTGGTTAAATATTTTGCTTCTTTATAGACTCTAACATCCGGATCAAATCCGTTTGTTAATATCATATATATTTTTTTAGAACTATTCATATTAGACTCCCTATAGTATTATAACAATTCTACATTATCTCTATTTTTTATGTTTTTCATTGCATTTCTTGTATCGAAAATTGCTTTTGCATTTTTTGAAATCATATCATAGTCGAATTTTTTATGTGCAGCAGTAAACATTACTAAATCTGCATTCTTTACTGTGTTCTCATCTATTTTATCTAATCCCTTATGAATTTCTCCTTTATATTTATATTCAGGAATATATGGGTCATAGAATTCAACTTCTGCTCCTTCTCTTTGTAATATTTCTATTACTCTTAAAGCAGGGCTTTCTCTGTAATCATCAATATCATTTTTATATGCTACACCAAGGACTAAAACTTTTGCTCCATTCATAGCTTTTTTAAATCTTGAACTTAGCATTTTTGTAGCTCTTTCCACACAATATTCTGGCATTCTGTCATTAATAATTCCTGATGCTTCAATTAATGATGTATGGAAACCATATTCTCTTGCTTTCCAGTCTAAGTAATATGGATCAAGTGGTATACAATGTCCTCCTAGTCCTGGTCCTGGATAAAATGCTTGGAAACCATATGGTTTTGTTTTAGCTGCATCTACAACTTCCCATAAGCTAATTCCCATTTTATCGCATAGCATAGCAAGTTCATTAACTAAACCTATATTGATATTTCTATATGTATTTTCTAATATTTTTTCCATTTCTGCCACAGCTGGTGAAGATACTTCAAATACATCTGCACCTAATACTGCTCTATACATTTTAGCAATAACTTCTGTTGCATCTTTTCCAATAGCACCTACAACTTTTGGTGTGTTTTTTGTTTTATATACTACATTTCCTGGGTCAACTCTTTCTGGTGAAAATCCAAGATAAAAGTCTTCTCCACATTTTAATCCTGAACCTTCTTCAAGTATTGGTTTAATTAATTCTTCTGTTGTTCCAGGATATGTTGTTGACTCTAAAACTACCATTGTTTCTTTGCTTAAATGTTTAGAAACTGAAATTGAGCTATCTCTTACGAAACTTATATCTGGTTGTTGATGCTCATCTAATGGAGTTGGTACGCATATGGCAACAAAGTCTACATCTTTTATAAATGAGAAATCTGTTGTTGCTTTAAGCATTCCATTTTCTACTAATTGCTTTAAATCGCTATCTACAACGTCTCCGATGTAATTATGTCCTTCATTAACCATTTTTACTTTAGATTCTTGAACATCAAATCCTATTGTTTTGAATCCTGCTTTTGCCTTTTCAACTGCTAGAGGTAGTCCTACATATCCAAGTCCTACAACTCCTACAACTATTTCTTTGTTTTCAATTTTTTTTGTTAAATTCTCTTTAATACCCATTTTTAATGCTTCCTTTCTGGTTTTACAATTTTGTTTTTATATAATTTAAAAATTAAAATCTAAACTATTTAAAATTTTTATTTTTTCGTAATTCTATTTTTTTGTTTTTTGCTACTTTTCGTTGTTTTTTATTGTTTCGGATTATCTTTTGTCGTTTTTTGTTATCTTTTATTATTTCAGACTATTTTTTGTCATTTTTTACAGCTTTATGACATATTTTAAATTTTGTTTTGTTGGTATTTTTATACTTCTTCTACTTTGTTATCCTTTAAAATATATTTTTTTCCACAGTGTGGACAAGTAAATTCATTGTTAGTCCATTGCATTTTTTCTGAACATTCGCATACAAAGTATTTTACTCTTGCTGGGTTTCCCATAACTAATGCATAATCTGGTACATCTTTTGTTACAACTGCTCCTGCAGCAACAAATGAATATTTTCCAATATTATGCCCACATACTATTGTAGCATTTGCTCCTATTGAAGCCCCTTTGCCTATTACTGTTTTTCTATATTCGTCTTTTCTGGAAATAAAGCTTCTAGGATTTATTACATTTGTGAAAACACACGATGGACCCAAAAATACATCATCTTCACAAATAACTCCGGTATAAACTGAAACATTATTTTGAATTTTTACGCCATTTCCTAAAATTACATCTGGTGATATAACTACATTTTGTCCTATATTGCAATTTTTTCCTATTTTGCAATTGCTCATTATGTGTGAAAAGTGCCATATTTTTGTTCCTTCGCCTATTTCACATGGTTCATCAATATAACTTGATTCATGTACAAAATAATTTTTATTTTCCACTTTTCCTGCCCCTTTACTTTATGTTCAATTAGTATTTCCTTTGAATTATTACTTTATTGTTCCTTTGCTTTTACAGTTCTTTTGTTTTAAGCATTTTTTCTATATTCTTCTATTTCTTTAATAACTGCTTTACTTATCATATCAACTTGCTCTTCGCTCATATATGGGTGCATTGGTAGGCTAAGTACACATTTACACAAGTTTTCAGAAGTTTTTAAATCTTCAACATTAAAGTTATAATCTTTATATACAATTTGCTTATGCAATGGTATTGGATAATAAACCATTGTTGGAATTCCTGCTTCTTTTAATTTGGCTTGTACAGTATTTCTCATATCTTCGCTGTCCAAAATTAATGTGTATTGTGCCCAGCTACTTGTATATCCTTCTGGCACTATTGGAGTTTTTACTATGTCTTTTAATCTTTCTTTATACATCTTTGCAAATTTATTTCTATTGTCCAATTCATATTCTTTAAAAGCTTCTAGTTTAGGCATAAGAATTGCAGCTTGAATAGTATCTAATCTTGAATTTAATCCAACTCTTACATTATCATATTTGAAAGAGCCTTTTCCATGTACTCTTAATGATAATACTAATTTATATGTTTCTTCATCGTCAGTGAATATTGCTCCTCCATCTCCATAGCATCCTAAAGGTTTTGCTGGGAAGAATGAAGTAGTAGAAATATCTCCAAAAGAGCAAGCTCTTTTGCCATTAATATCTCCTCCGAATCCTTGAGCTCCATCTTCAACTACCTTCAAATTATACTTTTCTGCTATTTTTAATATTTCTGAATAATTTGCTGGTTGACCAAATAAGTCTACAGGAATAATTGCTTTTGGATTAAGTTTTCCCTCTTCTTTTACTTGGAGAATAGCTTTTTCAAGTTTTTTTGCGTCCATGTTGAATGTTCTTTCATCTACATCTACAAATATTGGGGTCGCACCTTCTAAAGAAACAACTTCTGCTGTAGAATAAAATGTAAAACTTGGTACAAATACTGCATCATTTGCTTTAACATCAAACACTTTCATAGCAATTGTTAATGCATCTGTTCCATTAGCACATGTTGCACAATATTTTCTGCCAACATATTCTGCTAATTGCTCTTCTAGTTCTTTTACTTCTGGTCCGCTTATAAAATCTGCATTTTGAATAACTTTTTGAATATTACTATTAATTTTTTCTTTTAGGTTTCTGTACTGCTCTTTCAAGTCTACAAATTCCATTTTGAGATTCCTTCTTTCATTTTAATTCTTTAAATACTATTTTATATTTTATTAAAGTTACACATAAAAGTATTGTTGAAATGCTTTTTTTAACACAAAAATATAAAATAAAACTATTTTTAATCTATGTTTTTTCCCTATATTTTTATCATTTATACTGTTATTTGTCAAATCTTCCTACAAAATCCATTGTAGAACATTTAGTTAATGGAAGTTTTACTGGTTTTCCTTCTGCAGCTGACTTATATATAGCTAATACTAATTCTAAAGCTCTTCTTCCAGCTTCTGCATCTATTAAAGGTTTTGTATGAGTTTCAATTGCATTAATTACATCTTTATATAAAGGTGTGTGACCAAATCCATAAACATTCTTTGGCATTTCACTATTGTTCTTCTTTACTTCTTCAGCATCTTCGTTGTTATCTGCAAATATCCATTCTTCAATAATATTTACTGATTTTCCACCTGCTTTTACAGTTCCTTTTTGTCCGAATAAATAAAGTGTTTCTTCTAAATTCTTTGGATAAATATTAGTTGTTCCTTCTATAATTCCATATGAACCATTTTTAAATTTAACTATTGCCATTCCTAAGTCTTCTGCTTCTATATAGTCATGGTTTAAATTATCTGTATAAGCACATACTTCATCAATTTCGTCACCCATCATCCATCTTAGCAAATCTATGTTGTGAATACATTGGTTCATTAGAGCGCCACCATCTTGTGCCCAAGTGCCTCTCCATGGCGCTTGAGTATAATAATCTTGTCCTCTATTCCATCTTATATGAGCTGTTCCATATAGCATTTTTCCAAATTCTCCGTTTTCAACAGCTTGTCTAATTTTTTGAATTGACTTGTTAAATCTATTTTGGTGGTTAGCACATACAACTAAGTATTTTTCTTTTGCTTTAGCTATAATTTTATCGGCATCTTCTAATGATAGAGCTATTGGCTTTTCGATTATTACATTACAACCTGCATCTAAGCAGTCTAAAGCAATTTGTGCGTGTTTTCCGCTTTCAGTTGCTATTGCAACTAATTCAGGTTTTTCATTTTCAAGCATTTCTTTGTAGTTTGTATATTTTTTGTATGCATCTTTTTCAATATTTAACTTTTCTAATAAGCCATCCATGTGTTCTGGCACTATGTCGCAAATGCCTACTATTTCTAAATTATTATTTATTGCTGCTTCTAAATGATTTGGTGAAATTCTTCCACACCCAATTAATGCATATTTCATTTTTTCATCTCTCCTTCTACTTCTTCTAAATAATCTACTAAATTTTTATATATCTTTTCTGCGACAAAATCCTTTTCATAAAGATTTTTAGCATTTTTTGAAGTCTCAATATATTTATTCTTATCGCTTTTAAGTTTTACTATATAATCACATATTTCATCAATATTATTTGATGCAATACCGCATCTATTTTTTTCAATTAATTCTTTCATATAGCCTTCAGAAGTTAAAATAATTGGTAATCCATATGATAAATATTCAGCAAATTTGTTTGACACACTCATTTGAAAATCAAATGTATTTTTATATGGAGCTAATCCTATGTCGGAATTTTCAAGTGTTTTCTTTAGTTCATCAGCTCCTAGCCAGCCCATAAACTTAATGTTAGAAATCCCATTTGCTTTTTTTACAAGTTCTTCTTTCTGAGGACCATCACCACATATATTTATTTCTATGTTCTTGTCTATCATATCAATTTTTTTGGCAAGTTCTAAAATTTTATCATAATCAAATTGATTATTAATCGTTGCAAAAAAAGAAATATTAAATTTATTTGTATTGATATTCTTATTTTCTGTTGCTTCTATTCTGTTCTCCTTATTATCGTCATTATGACTCTTATATCCTATATAGAAAAATCTATCAAACTTACTTTTTTCTCTCTTTCCTTTTTTTAGTCCCCATTCGAGCATTGCTTTTGACACTGCATTTATAGCGAAAGCATCTTTCATTATTTTTTTTGCTTTAATTTCCATATACCAAATATATGGAGAAGCAATTATTCTTTTTAATAAGGATAGATTATGATTAAAAATATCAGGCCACAAATCTCTAATATCTACTATTACTGGCACATGGTTTTTAATACCATATTTTACTGCACTTGCTGCATACTCAATTATTGGATACGATACATAAATCAAATCAGGTTTTTCCAATTCTTTAGCTTTTCTTTTGAATTTCTTAGCGATTTCCATATGATTTAATATTCTGCTTACTGAAATATTCTTTTTGTATCTTTTTGCATGACTCAAATCCAAATAATAATTTTCTTTAACTTTTATAATTGTATCCTTGTCAAATGCTTGGGTTTTAGTAAAATGATTAAAAGTACTTGCAAACCACCTTACATTGTGCCCTCTTTTGCTTAGTTCCTCTGCCAACATTCCCATTCTCATCATTCGCCCATCCGGATCAACTACAGGCATTGGTTCGCTGGCTCGCAACAACCAAATATTCATTAAAACTTCTCCTTTTATGTTCAGTCATTTGTCTATGCAATTATATAATATCTCTTTACAAATTTCAACAACTTTTTCATTTTTTTTAGTCTATTTTATTTAATTTCTCATCAAATATAATCCTAATTATAATTATAATGATTTATGTACATAATTAAACTTATATCTTTTGTATATTAATATAAATTCACTCTTCAAATAATATAAAGAGTGAATTCTATGATTATTCTATTTCAATTAATTTTATATGATCCTTTGATTTCTTTATTTTATATAATGTTTTATCTTCTATTTTTGTTACATCTTCAAATAATTTATAATATTTTTCTTTAAATATGTTATCTGCTTTAAATATATACACATATGTATATCCTTTTTTTCTTAATTCTGCTTCAAATTTTTCTAACGAGATATCTTTCGACTTTAAATCTGTCTCATTTCTCTTAGGGCCAAGACTGTATCCAACAGATGATGCCATTTTTATAGGAATAAATTCATAATTTGAAACATTAAAGTCATAGCCACTGCTTCCACAAGAAATATAATATATCATATCATCTTGGTTTAATATAGATTTATATTCTTGTATATTTGAATATGCACTTCTTATATTTAAGGCTTGTTTTATAGACACTTCATTTCTAAATAATAAATCAAATATTCTGTTGAGCGGCAAAATTATTAATAATATTACAAATAAAATTACATAATTGATTTTATCTTTCTTTATTTCTAATAAATTATCACATATAAGTAGTGTATTAAATAAATACATACCGACAAAGGGTATATAAGAATATCTTTCATATGAAGCTAATTTCAGTGCTTCATATTCTGAAAAAGTAAATAAGTATAATATTAGTAATGAAATCATATAAATAATGTAACATACAATTAATGCAATATCTGCTATTATATATTGTTTATATGTTTCATCTTTTTTTCGATATACCAAATAAATCGTATATATGCAATATAATATAAATAATAATAATATTGCAAAGTTAGTTATACTTGTCATTCCAAAATTAAGAGAAACTGTGAAAAATTGTTTTATAAAATTTTTAATAGTTGTATATTGGTAATCAGCCCCATTTCCAGTAACTAATGATATAATATTGCTTAATGATGCATTATCTGTATTCCATGCCTCTGCGGTATTAGTTACTGCCAAATGTATATCCCAAGAGAATTTGCCTATAATAAAACATATTAGAAAAACTAATACCCAAAGAAGTTTTTTATGAAATATTTTTTTATTCTTTGTATCTTTTTTATATTTAACAATTGTGTCAATTAAAATAATTGCAAGTGCAAAAATAGCTAATCCCGCACCCGTTGTTTTTATTAAAGGTAGTGCAACTATGCCTAAACATATTCCTACATTCTTCAATACCCCTTCTGTCTGAGAAAAATACATATAAATAATATATGCCATAAATACACCCAGCATTGCATCTACATAAATAGATGTGTAGAAATTTTCATACATACACATAGGTATGCCTAGTACAAGTGGTATATAAATTAGTAATTTGCTTAGTCCTTTCTTCCATTCGACATTCCTAAATACAGGTAATATCATTGATATATAGAGTAGATTCATTGATACAACAATTCTTCCTTCATCATATGAGTTGACAACTTTTTGAGTAAAGTATTCGAAAATTGCAGTAAAAGGTGGATACCCTTTATAATTCATAGTTGCATCAATAGTAGTGCCATATGCATCAAACGAAAACATATTTTTTACTACTAGTCCCCAATGTGAAAATTCATCCCAATTTGATAATAATCTATTTTTGTTAATAAAAATAAAAATAATATAGAGTAATACATATACTACAAGCCCTGGTGTTAATAAGTTTCTAAAATAATCTGATATTTTCTTATGTATTGCACTTCCTATAAATTTATATGTTAGATATATAAAACATAAAGTAGAAATACCTTCTATTACATATACTCCAATATCTAATCTACTAAAAAAGCCAAAAGGATATATTATCAGCACAATAAGCATAACAGAAATAGGAATAGTCATATCTATTTTTTTATTAAAAGCCTTGGCTAAACATGCTGCAATAATTGTAACTATAAGAAAAATAATCACATAGCTCATTTTATTTCCTCCTTTTTAAATACCCATTCTTTTTGTACTTTAAAATTAATTAAGAATATTATGCTATCTATAACAAGTTTTATTAAAACTTCATAATTTCTATTAAATAAATTATATATAATTTCAACCAAAATAGCTGAAACTATCATTTGTATGAAGCATAATATATAGTATTTTATAATAGATTTATTGTTTGATGTTTTAAAAACTGTATTTTTATTAATCCTATAATTTACCAATGATGAAATAATTCTAGCAATTATCGTCGATATAATAATTGTATAATTGGCAAGATTATTAATTAATAAATCAAATACTATTTTATATATTACAATATCTACTACAAATGATATTATAGAAGATAAAATATATTTTACAAAAATTGCATATATTTTTAATGAATCTTTTAATGGATTAAAATGTGAAGATTTATTTTCTTCTATATATACTGTTTCTATTGTTTCTTCCATAATGTCTATATTATTCTCTTTCGCTTCCATAAGCATATTCATTTCAAATTCAAATCTCTCACCAGAAACATTCATTAGCTTACTGATATACTTGGTAGGTATACCCCTTAATCCAGTTTGAGTATCAGAGACCTTTAACCCAGTTAAAAAACCAAAAATAATTCTCGTAATTTTATTGCCAAACTTACTTTTAAATGGAACATTACTTAAATCAAAATTTCTAGAGCCTAATATCAGCTTGTCTTTCTCTTCAACTAATCTTTTTGAGACTTTTTTTATATCTTCAATTTTGTGTTGCCCATCCGAATCTACAGTAACAATTCCACATTTTTTACTATATTTTCTCAAATATTCATTAAAACCGGTTTTTAGTGCTCTTCCTTTTCCAAGATTGACTGCATGGTATAGTATAGTGGTTTTTTCTTTTAATTTATCAAAATACTTATTATATTCAACAGACGAACCGTCGTTCACAATAATTATATTTTTAAAACCATTAGCTATTAATTCTTCTACTAAATTAATTAATCTATTATCAGGATTTAGTGATGGAATTAAAATAACTATTTCATCTTTATAGTCCATTTTTTTCTCCTTTTATTCTTCATTTATATGTCTTGATTTACAACAAAAAAGAATAAAGCACTATGTAATATAACTTATATTACAAACTCTTGCTTACATAGTCTGTTATTCTTTTTATTCATTCATTTGTATTTTGACGCAATAAAAGTAAGCTCTAATTTCTTGGAGCTTACTTTCTCTCTAGGGTATTCAATATCTTTCCATGTTAGCATATATTGTTTTGTGATGTAACTTATCTGAATTGTTTTTCTTTTCTTTAAATTGTAACTCTCTCTCTCTTTCTCTCTTACAGCCTCAAAGGTTTCGTGGCTTTGCATTTTTTCTCCTCCTTGTGTTTTTCTTTCATACCAGTTTATTATATTATATTTTTTTTATTTTATCAACCTTTTTCATCTTTTTATATCTTCGTCAAGATACATTTCTACAAAATGTAATTATTCTTCCCTATCCTTCTAAAATTCTTGCAAGTTCTATTCCAGAGCAAGATGCCATCATAAGACCTCTCGTCATTCCTCCTCCATCACCTATACAATAAAGTCCACGGATATTTGTTTCAAAATTGTTATCTATCTCTACCTTATTACTATAGAATTTTATTTCTGGTCCATATAGTAAATTATCTGGATTAGCAAAACCTTCTATTACTTTATCTAATCCTCTTATAAATCGTAAAATATTTGTCATTGTTCTATATCCCAATGCAAAAGTTATATCGCCAGGAACTGCAGTTTTTAATGTAGGAACTACTGAATTTTCGTTTAACTCATTTTCCCAAGTTCTTTTTCCTCTATATATATCGCCTAATCTTTGCACTACTATATTTCCAGCTCCTAGCTCATTTAAATTTTTAGCTACATTTCTTCCGTAGTCAATTGGTTTATTGAAAGGATATGTAAAATTATGTGATACTAAAATTGCAAGATTTGTATTTGTACTTTTCTTATCTTTATATGAATGTCCATTTACAAGCGTTAAGTTATTATCATATACTTCATTTGCTACAAATCCGCTAGGGTTTTGACAAAATGTTCTTACTTTATCTCTAAATGGCTCTGGTCTTCCTATAAATTTCCCCTCATACATATATTTATTTACATCTGCCATAATACTATCTGGTAGTTCATACCTTACACCTATATCAACAGTTCCAGGTCTTGTATTTATTTTATGTTTTTCACACAAATCAGTAAGCCAATTTGCACCTTTTCTTCCAACTGCTATTACAACTTTTTCTCCATATATATTTTCAAGTTCTGCATCTTCTTCATAGGCCTTATCAGCAGCTTTTATTTTTACCCCTTTAACTTTTCCGTTCTCAACAATTATGTCATCTACAATGGTATTAAACATCATGTTGATGCCATGCTCTTCTAAGTATTTTTCGATTCTTGCATAAATTTCATGACTTTTTTCTGTTCCTAAGTGTCTAATTGGAATGCTTACTAAATTTATCCCCTCTTTTTTCGACTTTTCCTGGATCTTTCTAATTTCTTCTTTATGCTCTATACCTTCTAATTTCTTATCCGCACCAAATTTAAGATATATGCTATCTGCGTAATCTATTAAAGCTTTTGTTTTGTCTACACCAATGTACTCATGTAAATTTCCACCCACATAAATATCATCATCATCAGGATTATATAAAGAAAGCTTTCCATCTGAGAATGCGCCTGCCCCTGAAAATCCACTGGTTATATTGCAAAATGGTCTACATTTTATACATTTGCCAGTCTTTTCAATAGGGCAAAATCTATCTTCTACTCTCTTGCCTTCTTCTATTAGTAAAACCTTTTTATTACTATTTTTCTGTATCAATTCATATGCTAGAAAAATAGCACTAGGCCCCATACCAACTACAATTAAATCAAATTCATTATCTTTTATCATATATTTAACCTCCTTTGTCGGTTTGGGGACAGGTCTCTGGGCGACAAAATGTCGCCTAGAGACCTGTCCCCAAACCGACATTATGAACAATATCTACACAAAATTGATTCTAGCCCAACATTTATGTCTATTAATCCCACTTTATAGTTTGAATCCAAATTAATTAATTCTTCTAAAATAGTTCTTATCTCGTCTTTAGAAAAATATCCTGCTTGGTTTCTATATTTTGTGGTTAAAAACATTTGATTTGGTTTTAGCTTCATAGATGTTGCTAAATCTTTTCTGTATTCACTTGCAATTTTCACAATATATAGTTTTTTGAAATGATTATATAATGTAATAAGAATTTTCTGTATTGGTTCTTTTTCATAGATAAGATTATTTAAAACTTGCATTGCCTTAGTTATATCTTTTTTACCAAGATTATCTGTCAAATCAAAAATCACACTATCAATTTGCTTAATACAAAGTAAATCTACATCTTTATCTGTAATCGTTCCATTTTCTCCTGCATGTTCAATTAACTTTCTTATTTCATTAATTAGATCTTGCATATTTGTTCCACAGTTTTCAACAAAATATCTTGCTGTACTTCCATCTATCTTTACTTTATATGCTGCGCAAATTTTCTGTATGTTTTGAACTAGCTCTGGTAGCTTTAATTCCTTGAATTCTAACACTTCTCCATTTTTTTCAATAGATTTATATAAATTGTTTTTTTCCGCTTCTTGCTCAACAAAGACTAGTTCCACACCTTGATTAATTAATTCTGCATTTTCTTCAATATATTCAGCTATTTTATTTGATAATTTTATTGTTGCTAATTCTTGTCCTTTGGCTGTTTTCTTTTCTTTTTTAAATAGTCCCGTACTTTTCGCTATAATAAGTTTCTTTTCAAATCCAAATGCAGGAGTCTCTATATCGCTAATAAGTTCATCGCTATTAGTTTCATCAATTTGAATAAAGTTAATTCCCTTAATCATTTCCCCAAAATCTTTTTTAATCTTTTTTAGTTTAGTCTCTAGTAAGTATGTCTCTTCTCCATACAATAGCTTAATTGACATATTTTCCCTCCTTATGGGATATGGGGACGGTTCCTTTGTCTCGTTTTTGGGACAAAGGAACCGTCCCCTTGTCCCACTATAGTTTTACAGAAAATTTAGAAGAGTGCGCATGGCAAATTGCTGCTGCCATACTATCTGTTGTATCATCTAATTTTGGCAAGTCATTTACTCCCAAAATAGTTTTTACCATCTTTTGTACTTGGATTTTATCAGCTCTTCCATAACCTACTACTGACTGTTTTATTTGAAGTGGTGTGTATTCATAGGTCGGAACATTTTTTCTACATCCTACTACCAATATAACCCCTCTTGCTTGTGCAACATTTATAGCTGTCTTTGCATTATTGTTAAAAAATAATTCTTCTACAGATATTGCATCTGGTTTATATGTGTCTATTATATTCTCCAAATCGTTATTCAATTTTAAAAGCCTTAGTGGAAACGACTCTTTAGCTTGAGTTAGTACTGCTCCTGAGGTTATTAATTTAAATTTATTTCCTATGTAATCTATTATACTATATCCAGTTATAGCAAAACCTGGGTCAATTCCTAAAATTCTCATTTGTCTATCTATCTCCTTATTTGAACAGAAGGGACACTCCTATTTGTTCAAATTTTTGAACTTTTGGGACACTCTTTCTTTTTCACTTTATTCTATAAATCAAGACCTGTCCCTTTTGTTCATTTTCTTGAACTTTTTGGAGTGTCCCTTTTGTTCAAGTTAAATTATTATTCTAATTATTTCTGCTATACTCCATGCTTGTGCTATTGTACCTTGTGACATATATTTTTTGTCTTCTATATCATACAATTCACATATGCTTCCTGCTGTTTTTCCTTGATATAATTCTTTTTCAAATGTTGTTTTTACATTTTTCCTAAACTCTTCTAGTTTAGCTTCTAAATCTTTTTTTGTATTTCTATTTTTTTCATATCTAATCATATTTCTTAAGCTATCGAAGTATAATCCCAATAGCCATGGCCATATCACGCCTTGATGATAGCTCATATCTCTTTTTACCATGTCTCCCTCGTATCTTTCACAGTATCCCGGTTCTCCTTTAGCAAGCGTTCTTAATCCATATGGGGTTAATAATTTTTTATCTACTGTGTCTATGATATTCTTTGCAATTTCAGAGTTAGGATCAACTACAGGATATAACAATGACAACGCAAATAATTGGTTAGGTCTTATTTTGCTGTCTCCCAATACATCATATAAGCATTTTCTCTTTTTATTATAGAATTTTTCATTGAAGCTTTCCTTGCATTTTTTAGCTAATTCTCCATATCGTTTTGCTTCTTCTCTACCTCTCATAAGTGTTGTTAGTTCTTCCATTATTTTTAAGGCATTATACCACATACTATTTACTTCTACTGCTTTTCCATTTCTAGGTGTAACAACATAGTCTCCAATTTTAGCATCCATCCATGTGTTTTGTATGTTTTCTGTCCCAGAAGAAATAAGGAAATCCTTGTCCATGTATATATTATTTCCATCTGTATCTATTCGAGATTGATATGCGTTCATTATTTTTACTAGAGATGGATATATATTTTCTCTTACCCATTCATACTGATTCGTATATGATAAAAATCTTCTTACAGCTTCAAATAATAGTAGTGAAGCATCCACACTGTTATATAATGGTCTTCCATCATAGCCTGAGTATCCATTTGGCACAAGTCCATATTTCATATCTCTTATCATAGTTAGTAAAACTTCTTTTGCTTCGCTAAATCTTCTTGTTTTTAGCAATAATCCCTCAAATGATATTAAAGTATCTCTTCCCCAGTCTAAAAACCAATGGTATCCTGCTATTATTGTATATAGTGCAAATGAAGGTCTGTATACGACAAAATTATCTGCAGCTATAGTTAAATTTTTTACTAAATTTATATATTCTGGATCTTTTGATTCTTTTCTTTTTTCATCTAATAAATCCGTATTATATATAAGTGTACTTAACCTAATTATTTCTTTATTAATTAAGTCTTTTGCATTTATCTCTTCAATGTTTTGTTCAAGTGAACATACAAAAGTAATATATTTTTCCTCATTTGGATTTATGGTAACCTCATATACTCCAGGAACAACATGATTTTCCAATGCTCCCTGTCCTCTTTTTTCCTCTTCGATATAGTACATGTTTCTAAACATATCATTATCATGTTTAATATATTGTCCTTCTGAAAGATATGTATATACAGGGGTCTGAGAGCAATTATTTATAATCATTTTTACTTTATTATTTTCTACATCTTGTTTTAAATCAATGTAGTCATTATTATTAGTAGTATGGAAACCTCTGAAATTTACTATTGGTGCTAATGTTAACTTAGTTTGCTTTTCTCCATTCTTTATATAGTAATATATTCCAACTGTATTTTTGCCATATTCCATACAAATAAACTTTTTAATTATTACATCTTCTACCTGATAAGTAAAAATTGGTATATATTCTTTTTCAAAGCTTACAAGATACTTATATCCGTCAGATATATAATCTTTACATATATTAGTATATAAATTATACCCTTTGCCGTCTATTTCTATATTTTCATCTACTTTTGACAATATTACTTGTCTATTTCCTGGTGGCATTAAAGGCGCTACTAATAGTCCATGATACTTACGTGTATTTGCTCCTATTACTGTTGAACTGCTGTATCCTCCGACACCATTAGTTATTATCCATTCTCTTTCAATACCTTTTTCTAAAGATAATTCTTCTTTTCCGTACTTCATTAGTTTCCCTCCATATTTTACTTTCGTGCTTTTATTTATTTTTCTTTGCTTTTTCCTTTTGTTTTTCATCAGATTCCTGTATAGACTTAATTCTTTCGCTATACTTGTCAAAGAACTTACTTTTTCCCATTTTTGTTCTTTTTCCTTTTGATTCTTGCACTTTTTTAGATTTAGCTTTATTAGTCTTTTTTACTGATTTTTTACTGTCTTTTAATCTATTATTAAGCATCATGTATTGTGCATTGTTTTCCATATTGTTAAACTTCAAATCATCACAAATTAATTGTATTATTGATGCTGCAATTGCATCTGGATTATGCCTTATAAATCCATTTTCTATGTATGAAAGATTTCTTTGTATTAAATGAACTCCCTCAACTTTAACTTTTGATGTATCTTGCTCTACTACTTCTGAACCTTCCATGTTATATTTTCTTACATATTCAGGAATAATTTCTCCAGTGTCATATATGCAATATTCGACTATTCCTTTTCCAGCATGGTCATTTATAGCTTTAATGTGCTCTGATAGAGTATAGTTATCTGTCTGTCCTGGCTCAGTCATTAAATTACTTACATATACTTTAAATGCTTTTGACTCTTTTATAGCTTTTGCAACTCCCTTAACTAGAAGATTAGGAATTACGTTTGTATATAAACTTCCTGGTCCGATTATTATAGCATCTGCCTCTGAAATTGCTTCTAAAACTCCAGGAGCTGGTTTGCAATTTGATGGAGTGATAAATACTCTACTAATTTTACAGGTTTTATCATTGATAACTTCTGGTATTTTCTCCTTACTTTCGATTACTGTTCCGTCTTCAAGCTCTGCACAAATTTTTATTTCTTCCATTGTAACTGGTAAAACTTTTCCTGTCATATTAAAAATATTTTGAGACTGTTTTACAGATTCAGTAAAATCCTTATATAATTCTTGCATTGCAAGAAAATATACATCCCCAAAAGACATTTTTGAAAGTTTTCCACTGTCAAATTTAAAATTCATTAGTTTTTCCATAGCATCTTCTTTTGCAGAAAGTGCTACAATACTTTCTTTTACATCATCTAGTGGCAATGTTTCTAGTATTTTTCTTGATTCCGTTTTTTGCTCCCCATAATCAGAAACTGTAACAATAGCTGTTATATTATCTGTATAATTTTTGAGTCCTTTTAACACAGAATTAAGTCCTGTTCCTCCGCCAATTACAACAATTTTTGGTCCTTGATTATATACTCTTTTATTGAAAATCAATGACTTAACTTCTGCTTTTTTGTTTTTCTTATCATTATTTTGTAATCTATTATCAGTATCTCTAACGAGTATCTCTAGCATTCTTTTTTGAATTGCTACAATGCTATAAATTATAAGTATAAAACCCACAACAAATATACCTGCTATTTTTGCTAAATCAATAAATTCCATCTGTCTGCTTGTTAATACTGTTGCCATTCCATAGCAACATAGCAATATTCCTATTATTATAAGTAATATCCATCTCTTTATTTTTGTATTTGATTTAAACCATCTAAAAAATCCTTTCATGAATTACATTCCTTTCAACTTTTTTTATTCTCCAATAATTTCAACTTCTAATTCAATTTTTTTACCTGTTTTTTCATATACAGTTTGTTTTATATGTTCTATCAAATCAATTATATCTTTGGCTGTAGCATCTCCATCATTAACAACAAAACCAGCATGTTTTTCAGAAACTTTTGCCCCTCCTATTTTATAGCCTTTAAGACCACATTCATCAATTAGTTTTGCTGTTATAAAATCTTCGCCTCTTTTAAATGTACTTCCAGCACTTGGCAAAACCGGCTGTTTATCTAGTCTTTGCTGTCTTAATTCGTTCATCTTATTTTGTATTTCTTCTTTATTTCCGTATTTTAATTTAAGTTCTGTCTGAAGAATAACATATTTTTTTCTAGAAAAAATACTGTTTCTATATTTAAATTCTTGTTCTTCATTATCTAGTACTAAAATATCATTTTGTTTCAAGTTCTCCAAAGTATTTATTATAGAACCACTGTCTTCCTGGTTCTCTTTTTGATTTATATCTCCTTCTAGTTTTTCAATGTCTAAGCACCAAGTTTTTACAATAATGTCTTTCATTTCGCTACCATAAGCACCTGCATTCATTCTAACTGCTCCGCCTATCGTTCCAGGAATTCCAGATGCAAATTCAAATCCAGTTATTCCTTTTTGTAATAAAACTTGCGAAAGCATAGCAAGCTTCACTCCTGCTCCAACTACCACACTCACATTGTTGTCTTCTTTTAAATCTTTGTTTTTATATGTGTTTTCTCTAGTATCATTTGTCTGGTCAACATCATTATTTATATTTTTAGTATCATCTTGCTTAATTTCAATATTTTCTAATTCAATTTTAATAACAATTCCTCTAATGCCATTATCTCTTACTAAAAGGTTGCTTCCGTTTCCCATGATATTAATGTTTAAGCCATTATCTTTTGCTACTTGTATTGTATATTTAAGCTGTTTTAAGTTCTTTACTTTTACAAATATATCTGCATTTCCTCCAACTTTAAAACTAGTATGCTTATACATTGGCTCATTGCAGTATACTTGATTTGAGGGTATTTCTTTTGTTAACTCTTGACTAATTCTAGTTATATCCAATTCATATCCTCCTTGTTAGTTCCTAATCTTATTCCCAATTAGGAATAAGCACCTTTTAGGAATTCTTAAGGTGATTTATTAATCAGCGGTGAACTCCTTTTAGGCTTTATTTGGCGGAGTGAGTGGGATTCGAACCCACGGCCCCCGAAATGAGGGTACTGCAGTTCCAGTGCAGCTCGTTATGACCACTTCGATATCACTCCTAATATCCTATTGTATTATACAATAGCTTTGAAAAAAATTCAAACTTTTACAATAATTATTTATAAAAGTTTGAATTTTTTTAATTATATTTTAGCTATTTTAGTTCTAGACTTTATTAAATAATATTTCATTAATATTTATCTATTACTATTTATTTAAATTTCTATTGTTAAACTCTTTAATTAATTTTTTTACAGCTAAATCTCTGTGATTATGAGTTGCTTCATATGTTTTTTCATCCAAATCGCTTAAAGGTTTATCAAATCCTTCTGGTATAAATATTGGAACATATGTTAATCCTCCTAATTTTCCTGGTGTATTTGCAACTGTTCCTTTGCATTTTCCCCTTGCTACTATTTTCTCTCCATCAGGAAGAATTGCAGTTAATACACATACAAAAGTACATGTTCTATCCTTTTTGTCTGGATATTGCTTCATTTTTTCTAATACTTTTTGTAAAATTTGAACTTGTGTTGCATTTTCTCCTGCATACCTAGCAGAATACACTCCTGGCTCTCCATTTAGTTTTTCAATGCATAGACCTGCATCATCTGTTATAATAGTTTTATCTTTTATATTATTTTCATCACAAAAATTTTTTATAGCTTTTGCTTTAATTTCTGAGTTTTCCTCAAATGTTTTTCCATCTTCTATTATTTCTTGATTAAACCCAATATCTTTTAATGTATATATTTTTGCATCTACATTATTTTCTTTTAAAATTTTCGTCATTGATATTACTTTGTTTTGATTACTAGTTCCATATATAATTTCCATAGTATACCTCCTTTGGTTTCACTTCCAATATTAGTTATTATACAGTATATAATCTCAAAATACTAGCGAACACAAAAAAATAACAGATAATTTCTTATCTGTTACTCTTCATGGCTCGTTTGACGCTTCCGTTTACGAATAATACGAGCTTGTATTTATAATTATATTTCATAGTTTGATTCGGGAATTTGACAGTTCATTAAATAAAAAATTGATATAAGCATTGTAAATGCTTA
>CAMMVE010000014.1 GCA_946500265.1 uncultured Clostridium sp. | reverse complement strand
GAAGACGTATATCATAGATTTGATATGATAGATGCAAAGTTCGAAGACGTATATCGTAGATTTGATGTGATAGACGCAAAGTTCGAAGACGTATATCGTACATTAGATGCGCATAACAGAAAATTTGTAGAATTTCAAGAAATGTTTAATGACTTTCAAAGATCTTTGGTGTTAATAGAATATAACGTATCTGACAAAATACCTGCACTATTTGATGCATTTACAGTAAATCATGATTTTTATGAAAAACTTGAAAAAAGAATTGATGATTTAGAGCAAAAGCGAAATGTTGATTCATTAAAAATTTCTATCTTAGAAGAAAAACTGGGCTAGGTATTTATAATTTCAAAATTAAAAACTAAAATGGAGTTTATATATGTAATTGATGATTATATATATAAGCTCCATTTTAGAAAATATATTAATAATTTTCAGCATTTACTTCAAAATAGCTTTGAGCATGTTTGCAAACTGGACAGATTGTAGGAGCTTCTAATCCAACATGGATATGTCCGCAATTTCTACATTTCCATACAACAATGCTTCCTTTTTTGAAAACTTCACCATTTTCAACATTCTCTAATAATTTTTTATATCTTTCTTCATGATGTTTTTCAACTTCTGCAATTCCTCTGAATGTAGCAGCTATTTCCATGAATCCTTCTTCTTCAGCTTCTTTAGCGAATTTTGGATACATATCTGACCATTCATAGTTTTCTCCAGCAGCAGCATCTGCTAAGTTTGATTTTGTATCTCCAATTCCTTCTAAGTATTTAAAATGTAATTTAGCATGTTCCTTTTCATTTTCTGCTGTTTCTAAGAATATAGCAGCTATTTGCTCATATCCTTCTTTTTTTGCAACACTTGCAAAATATGTATATTTATTTCTTGCCTCTGATTCTCCAGAGAAAGCAGCTCTTAAATTAGCTTCTGTTTTTGATCCTTTTAATTCCATAATAGTACCTCCTTAAATTTATTTCTTTCGCCAATATAATATTATAATAAACTCAAAAAGTCAAGGAAAATAATACAAAAATAAATTGCGAAATTAAATACAATTAATTTTGAGTTACTGGATAATGGTTTTCAAATTGGGTATTGTATAATACGGCGTGTGGAGAATGAGCATGGAGTGTTAGAAATAATAAATGTAGTTGTTGTAACGAAAAAAACAAATCCACATATTATATTACTATGAAATATTAGGAGGATAATATGGGACTTACAAAATCTTCTACAGGAAAAAATCTCTTAACTAAGAATATAAGTGAAATGATGAAAAAATGTAATTATACAATTGCACTTGCTGGTAATCCTAATGTGGGAAAATCCACTGTATTTAATAGTTTAACTGGAATGCATCAACATACAGGAAATTGGACACGGAAAAACAGTATCAAATGCTTCTGGTGTATGTGATTACAAAGGAGCAAAGTTTTTACTTGTAGATATTCCTGGTACATATTCAATAATGTCAAATTCGGAAGAAGAGGAAATTGCAAGAAATTATATTTGCTTTGGAAATCCTGATGCGACCATAGTTGTTGTAGATGCTACTGCATTAGATAGAAATTTGAATTTAGTATATCAGATAATGGAAATTACTGATAAAGTAGTTGTGTGTGTGAATTTATTAGATGAAGCAAAGAAAAAAGGAATAGAAATAGATCTTAAAGAAATTGAAAAGAGATTAGGAGTTCCGGTTGTTGGAACAATAGCAAGAAAGAAAAAAACATTAAACAAACTAATGGATGTAGTAGAAAAAGTGTGTACAGGTGAGATTAAGACAAATCCAAAACTAATAAAATATCCACAATATATTGAAGAAAGTGTGAATATTTTAGAGAAAAAAGTTACAAGACTGCTCACTGAAAATAATAAAAATAAAACAAGATGGGTATGCCTTAAATTAATTGATGGAGATGAAAAAATACTAAATGAAATACAGAAGAATTTGAAAATTAAATTGATTAATAATAATAACTTAAATGATGAAAAACAAAAAGTTCAAGATATATTAGATTCACAAGGAATAAAAAGAGAAGATATAAAAGATAAAATGATATCCAGCGTTATTTTCATGAGTGAGAATGTTTATAAGGATGCTGTAAAATTAAAGGATGAAGAATATAGAGAAAAAGACAGAAAGATAGATAAAATTTTAACTTCAAAAAAATTTGGAATACCAATAATGATTTTGTTTTTAGGGCTTATTTTTTGGATTACTATAGTTGGAGCTAATTATCCATCAGAATGGTTATCTCAGTTCTTTGGATGGATTCAAGAAAAACTAGTATATTTCTTTGAAAGTTTCGGAGCACCAGAGTGGTTAAAAGGAACATTAATTGATGGTGTATATAAAACGCTTACATGGATAATAGCAGTAATGCTTCCACCAATGGCAATATTTTTTCCATTGTTTACATTACTTGAAGATTTGGGATTTTTACCACGTATAGCATTCAACTTAGACAAAATATTTAGAAAAGCTGGTAGTTCGCGGAAAGCAAGCACTTACTATGTGCATGGGATTTGGTTGTAATAGTGCAGGAGTAACCGGATGTAGAATTATTGAATCTCCAAGAGAAAAATTAATAGCAATATTAACAAATGCTTTTGTACCATGTAATGGAAGGTTTCCTTTTTTAATAATAATTGCAAGCATATTTATAGGAGGAGTAGGCTTTGCAAATTATGTTGGGATAGATAGTACAGAAGTTGCAGTAAATGCAGAAGCTGCAACGTCGACGATATCAAGTGGAGTAAGCTCTTCACTAATTGCAACTATTACAGTTCTTTTTGTAGTATTATTGGGAATATTTATGACATTGGTAATTTCTAAAATATTATCAAAAACCATTTTAAAGGGAGAAAATTCATCATTCATATTAGAACTTCCACCATATAGAAAACCACAGATAGGGCAGGTTTTAGTAAGATCAATTTTTGATAGAACATTATTTGTATTAGGCAGAGCAATTGTGGTTGCTGCTCCTGCTGGACTTGTAATATGGTTATTTGCAAATATTAATATAGGAGATATAAGTATTTTAAATTATATAGCAAATTTCTTTGACCCATTTGCAAAACTTATGGGGCTAGACGGCTATATTTTAACAGCATTTATTTTAGGAATACCAGCAAATGAAATAGTGTTACCTATTATACTTATGTGCTATATGGGAAGCGGAACATTAGTAAATATGGAAAATACATTTGCAATAGGACAAATTTTAATACAAAATGGATGGACACTTTTAACTGCGATAAATGTTATGATATTTACTCTTTTACATTTTCCGTGTACAACAACATTAATGACTATAAAAAAAGAAACAGGTAGCTGGAAATGGTCGGTATTAGCATTTTTACTGCCAACAGTATGTGGAGTAGTTATCTGCTTAATTACAAATGGAATTTGGAACATTATTTATTAAAAGATGAAGAGCTTATGTAAGCTTTTCATCTTTTGGTATTTTATAAAAATTCATAAATTAGAAATAATATAAAGACTATTAATGATTATTCAGCAATGGCTTTTTGAACATTTATCATAATTTTATCAGCGTCTTGCTTACGAATAGCAAGAATAATATTTCTAACTTCATAAGCAATTGGATCTCCTGTAACACTTTTTAAAACAGGAACAATTTTTGTATTAGGAACTAACCCTAAATCAAGTAATCTTCTCTTTATACTGCCTTTGCAGTTTATTTCTTTAATAAATCCAGATGTGTTTAACTCAAGTTTAGTTAAAGGAATAGTTTCCATTAAATCCATCATTCCTTTTCCGAGATATAAATTTTAAGCAAAATCTCTTTAAATAGTAAATTTTTATGCCTTAAAATGATAGCATAAACCATTTACCTTTATTTATATATTATGCAAACCAACTGAATTTGACACAAATCGTTAAAAGTTACTATTAAAAGGTAACAGATTTAAGTATATTCTATATGAACTTTTAATATATTTAATACTCCAAATAGTTATAACTAGTTACAACAAAAAATCTTGACAAAAGTTTAAAATATAATATAATTTGAATTATAAAAAAATATACAAAATAAAATTAGGAGGACTTTTAAATGGAAAAAGTAAGAGGATTTGAAATAGCTAAAGGATGGGAAGATAAAGGAATAAATTTACCAGTAAGAAAAACTAAATTTTCAGCAGGATATGATGTAGAAGCAGCAGAAGATACGGTTATACCAAGCTTTAAAAAAGGTATGGCACCAACACTTATAAAAACTGGAATAAAAGCATATATGCAAGATGATGAAGTATTAATGCTATATAATAGAAGCTCTAATCCAAAGAAAAAAGGTCTTATTGTAGCAAATAGTGTAGGTGTTATTGATAAAGACTATTATGGAAATCCAGATAATGATGGCCATATTATGTTTGCATTTTTTAATGTAAAAGATGAGGATATAGTTATAAAAAAAGGAGAAGCTATAGGACAAGCAGTATTTCAAAAATATTTAATTTCTGACAATGATAATGCAGAAGGAGAAAGAGCAGGAGGATTTGGCTCAACTAGTAAATAAGAAATAAATATAAAAGTGAAATGCACATACTCGAATGTGAATTCGAAAATGCATTACTTTTTACAATAAGATACAAAAGAATAAAATGCTTGATACTCTTAAGATACAAATATAGGTATACATAATTTAAGAAAAGAGGCTTAAAAATTCAAAAAAAATTTTTGAACTTTTAAAAGCTGGAAATACCAGGGATTTCAGGCAAAATCTACATAAAATAGAGTGGCGAAAGCTTTGACTTTTGCCATTTTTTGTAGTATAATAGAAATGTAGTTGAAAAAGAGAAACAAACCCTTTCTTTAACTTCGTATATAGAAAATTTTACTTTAGAAAGGAGGGCCTATATGTTTAACGTAGGTGACAAAATAGTGTATCCAATGCATGGAGCAGGAACAATTGATGCAATTGAGGAGAAGAACATATTAGGAGAAAAACAAAATTATTACATAATTAAGATGCCAGGAGAAGTAAAAGTAATGGTTCCAACAAATAAGGCAGAAGAAGTTGGAGTAAGAAATGTTATTAACAAAGAAGAGGCCGCAAAAGTAATGTCTGTTTTAGGAGAGAATGAAACAGAAATGTCTCAAAATTGGAACAAAAGATATAGAGACAATATGGAAAAAATGAAAAGCGGTGACATATATGAAGTGGCAGATGTAGTTAGAAATTTAAGCTTCAAACAAAAAGAAAAAGGGCTTTCTACAGGAGAGAAGAAAATGCTTAATAATGCAAAGCAAATATTAGTAAGTGAACTTGTACTTGCTGAGCACGCATCACAAGAAGAGGTAGAAAAATTAGTAGAAAATAAAATAAATATTTCATTTGACGAATATAAACTTCCACAAGAAAATATTGATATTAATCAAGATATAGTTAGTAAATTTATTCCTTTTAATGGAACTGGAACAAGTGAAAATTTATAAAACCATATATTACAAAAGACAGGTCGTATCTGCAAGATACGACCTTATTATAGGTAAAAAATGTAAATTCATAAGAAGGATTTAAATACTTTATGTCGAATAAAATAAGTATATGGAAGAAAGGTTAGAATAAGTTGGTAAGATATAGTGATGAATTAATTGAAGAAATAAAAAATAGTAATGATATAGTTGATGTGATATCGCAATATGTTATATTAAAAAGAAGTGGTAGAAACTTTTTTGGACTTTGTCCATTTCATAAAGAAAAATCACCTTCTTTTTCTGTCTCACCAGATAAACAAATATTCCATTGTTTTGGCTGTGGCGTAGGAGGAAATGTAATTCACTTTGTTAGTAAAATTGAAAATATTAATTTTAGAGAAACAATTGAATTATTGGCTAATAGAGCGAATATTACTTTGCCAACACTAAGCTATAACTATGAAGATGATAGAAAAGCTATGCTAAAGGCGAAAGTTTATGAAATAAACGAAATTGCAGCAAAATTTTACCATGAAAATTTATATAAACCTACTTCAAAAGTAGCGCAAGAATATATAAAAAAAAGAAAATTAGATAATAGAACTTTAAAATCGTTTTTAATTGGATATTCTGGAAATTTTGATGAATTATATAAATTGTTAAAATCAAAAGGATTTAAAGATGAAGAAATTCTAGCATCAAGTTTGGTAAATAGAGCAGATAATGGTGTTTTTATAGATAGATTTAGAAAAAGATTAATGATTCCGATACAAGATACAACAGGAAGATTTATAGCTTTTGGTGGAAGAGTTTTAGACGATAGCAAACCAAAATACATTAATTCACCTGAAAATATTGTATATAGCAAAGGAAGAAATTTATTTGGGCTAAATATTGCCAAAAAAGGAGATACTAAAAGAATAATAATAGTTGAGGGATATATGGACGCAATTTCCCTTTATCAACGCGGAATTACAAATGTTGTAGCATCACTTGGAACTGCACTAACAGAGCAACAAGGGCGTTTACTTAGAAAAAACAGCGAGCAGGTAATTATAGGCTATGATGCAGATGGGGCTGGACAAGCTGCAACTCTAAGAGGAATGGATATATTGCAAAATATGGGATGTGATATAAGGGTATTACAAATTTATGGAGCGAAAGATCCAGATGAATTTATTATAAAATATGGTCCAGAAAGATTTCAAAAATGTGTAGATTCAGCCATTTCATTAGTTGAATTTAAAGTTAAGATATTGAAACAAGGATTAAATTTAGATAATGTTAATGATAAAATTAAATTTTTAAATGAAATTGCGAAAATTCTTTCAAAAGTTGATAACAAAATAGAAAATGAAGTATATATTGAAAAAATTTCAAAAGAATATGGAATTTCAAAAGAAGCAATTTATGCGGAAGTTAATAAACTAATTTATGATAAAAAAAGTGATAAAAAAATATTAGAAAGAAATCCTGTAAAGGCATATATAAAAAAGGAAAATACTACCAAAGTAGATGAAGCTATAATAAAAAGAGAAAAATTGGTTATATATATATTAGTAAATTATCCAAAAGAAAGCTTTGCAAAAATAAAGGATACAATTCTAGTACAAGATATCAAAGATGAAATAAATAAGAAGATAATTTCTAAAATATATGAGCAATATTCTTCCGGACAAATAGGAGATATTATAAGCCTATTTGAAGAAGAAGAAATAGTAAACTATCTTTCTGGCATTATGGCGGAAGACTTTGAAATTGTAGATTTAAACAAATGTATAGAAGATCTTCTAAATACATATAATAAAGAAAAATTGCTTACAACAAGGAACGATATTATAAAAAAATTAGAAGATACTAGCAATATGACAGAAGAAGAGATTAAAGATTTAGAAAAGAGGCTTAATGACGTTATACTTAGGTTAGCTAAAGTAAAGTAGGGGGTATATAGAAATGAGCAAATCAAAAAAAGACGAAATAATAGATGCTAAAATAGAAGAAAAAAATAAAAGAGAGAGAAAAACAAAAACAGAAGCTACTGAGGAAAAGAAAGTAGTAGAAGAGAAAGATAAAAAGACTACTAGCAAAAAAGAAGCAGTAGAAGAAAAAGATAAAAAGACTACTAACAAAAAAGAAGCAGTAGAAGAAAAAGATAAGAAGACTACTAACAAAAAAGAAGCAGAAAACAAGAAAAAAGGCGAGAGTGAAGATAAAGAATTGACTGCAGACGAAAAAGTGCAAAAAATAATAGAAAAGGCTAAGGAAAATGGAAAAATTACTTATGCAGAACTTGCTACAGAGCTAGATGATACTAATCCAGAAGAAATAGATAAAGTTTTTGATGCTTTTGAAGATTTAGGTGTCGACTTAAATGATGACTTAGATGAGCCTGATATTGAAGATTTAGAAAATGTAGAAGAAATAAAACTTGAAGACATGGATGTATCTAACATAGAAGGTGTAAGTGTAGATGATCCAGTAAGAATGTATTTAAGAGAAATTGGAAAAATACCACTATTAACATATGAAGAAGAAGCAGAATTAGCTCAAAAAATAGTAGAGGGAGACGAAGAAGCAAAACAAAAACTTGCAGAGTCAAACTTAAGATTAGTAGTAAGTATTGCTAAAAAATATGTTGGAAGAGGAATGCTATTCTTAGACTTAATTCAAGAAGGAAACATGGGACTAATAAAAGCAGTAGAAAAGTTCGACTATAACAAAGGATTCAAATTTAGTACTTATGCAACTTGGTGGATAAGACAAGCTATAACTAGAGCAATAGCAGACCAAGCAAGAACAATAAGAATACCAGTACACATGGTAGAAACAATAAATAAATTGATACGTACATCAAGACAACTATTGCAACAAAATGGACGTGAACCAACTCCAGAAGAAATTGCAAAAGAAATGGAAATAAGTGTAGATAAAGTAATGGAAATACAAAAAATAGCACAAGATCCAGTATCTTTGGAAACACCAATAGGAGAAGAAGACGATAGCCATTTAGGAGATTTCATACAAGATGAAGATAGCCCAGCACCACAAGACTCAGCAGCACACACATTATTAAGAGAACAATTAGAAGAAGTAATGGACACACTAACACCTAGAGAAGCAATGGTTCTAAAACTTAGATTTGGACTAGAAGACGGAAAAGCAAGAACTTTGGAAGAAGTAGGAAAACAATTTGATGTAACAAGAGAAAGAATAAGACAAATTGAAGCAAAGGCATTACGCAAACTTAGACACCCTAGTAGAAGCAAAAAGCTAAGAGATTATATGGGGTAGTTTTTACTAAACTAATTATTATAATAAATTCCAAAAATAATATATTTCTCAAATTTTTTTGTGACTTGTCGTCGAAACCATCTAAGCATTCTGAAAAGAAAATAAATTTTCTTTTCATCTGATAGGTTTCTCCAATCGCACTCGCTTTTTTCAAAGCTCGTTTGGTCGCTACGCGTCACTTCAAAAATTTTCTAAATATATGTATTTTTGGAATTTTAAAATCTAAGCGTAATATCACTTAAAAAAGTATATTCTACAAAAATTACTTTTAAACTTGATTTTTCTGTAAAATTATGTTAATATAGTAATGTAGTTGGATTACAAAAAATGAGGTGTAAAAATGAAAAGTTCTAATGGAGAAGTAAAATTTAGTTTCTTAGATATACTGTTATCACCTTTTACGTCTATATGGAATATGGCAAAAAGTAAAGATGATATAGGTGACGAAATTGAATTAAATCCAAATTCAGATAATAAAATTGAAGCTGTTTTAGCCGATAGTCAAAAAGAAATAGATAAAAAAGTAGAAGCTCATGGAGGACAGAGTAAAGCTCAAAGAAGCGAAATGCTAAAACAGACAAAAGTTGATGCAAAGACATTAAAAGATAATGCTAGCAAAAAAGCACCTGTAGAAAAAGAACAGGTCGAGACAAAACAAGCATCAAAAGATGAAGGACATGAAATTGGTGAGTAATTAAAAATTTAGAAATAAAGTATAACAATATACTGCTTAGTATTAAATTTTAAAATTTCTAAGCAGTATATTGCACATAATACTTGACAAATAATGAAAAAACATTTATAATTTTATTCGTGCTAAAAAATAAGCAAATAATATATGGCGAGATAGCTCAGTTGGCTAGAGCAACTGGTTCATACCCAGTGGGTCGAGAGTTCGAATCTCCCTCTCGCTACCAGTAACAGCAAGCATTACACGGCTTGCTTATTTTTATGCTTATGCAAAAAAGTGACGAAAAAGTGACGAATGTAAAAAATAGTTATTAGAAAAGAAAAAAGAAGCGGTTATATTTTCCGCTTCTTAGACTGATTTTGTATGTAAAAAATTATCCATTTTATCTGCTACTTCTTTAAAGCCATTATCAAAGAAATGAGAATAAATATTATGAGTTACTGATACGCTAGAATGACCAGCTCGTTTACTTATTATTTGTGCTTGAACTCCACTAAATATTTGAAGAGATATACTTGTATGCCTAAGACCATGAAATGTAATTCTTTTTAAATTATATTTTTTTATTATTTTGTCTAAAATCTTTGATGGTGTATCTGGGTGCATATCTGCTCCATAATTAGTGGTAAATACCCTTTTTGAATTTTCCCATTTGCTACCAAGTAATAATTTTTGTTTGTCTTGTTCAATTTTATATTTTTTTAATATTTGCAGTGTAGTAGGTGCAATATATACAACTCTATTACTTGTATCAGATTTTGTAGATTTTTCAAAGCTACCATAATGAGGAAGATATTGAGTAGCTTTGTTTATAGTAATATTAGATTTATTAAAGTCTATATCATTCCAAGTAAGACCTGTTAATTCCCCACGTCTACAACCACTATCTAACGCTAATAATATAAGTGCTTGATATTTTATAGACTCATGACTTATTGCTTCAATTAATTGTTGCACTTCTTCTGGAGAATAACAAGCAATATCTTTTTTATGTACTTTTATAGGTGTAACACTTTGGTTAGGGTTATTATGTAGGTATTCCCATTTTATAGCAGTATTCAAAATTTCTGATACTAAAGTATAGTGATGTTTTAATGTTTTTTCAGAATATCCATTTTTGCTTTTTCCTATACCTTTGCAAGTCCTTAAAGTATTATAAAAATCCTCTAAAATCTTAACATTTATGTCCTTTACTTTTATATGCCCAATGTAATTTTTTATTGTGTTACAAATTCGTTCATATTCTTGATATGTTTTTAAGCTTATATTAGGCTTTTTATATTTTAGCCATTCGTCAACTAGTCCAGCCATTGTTATATTATTTTTCTTTACATAGGTATTATTTTTTAATTGTATTTTCAATTCATTTTCACGCAATATAGCCTCTTTTTTACCACCATAAAAGGTTTCTATATGTCTTATTCTTTTACTACCGTTATAACCTATTGGAATATCTATTTTATACTTCTTATTTTTTATTATTTCTTGTACTGCCATTTTTTACACCTACCTTTTGTTTTATTATCCATTCAATAAAATCCGCTTCTTTTAACTTGCCTTGTTTATATTGTTCTTTTTTATTTTTATATTGTTCTTTATATGTATTAAACTTCTTTTCATATAGCGACTTTTCTTTTTCATTTTTAGCTCGATTAATTCGCATTCTATAAAATTGACTTGTTTTATTATGTTCACTTTTTACTGGCTGTGATTTTATTTCATCACGATATGTTTTTTTCGCTCCATATTCTTTACAAGTTTTGTTAGGATTTTGTGGACTAGGGTTATTGCAATATTTTTCATCTGTTCTACTTTCTGGAATAAAATATTTACCACAATTTTTACATTTTTTTATAACTAATTGACTTTTTAATATTTCAATAAATGATATAGTCAAAAGTTCTTTTATTGTACAAACTCTATAAGTTGTAAATAATTTTATATCATTTTGTGATAAATAATTTACTAACATATTATTATTTTTTTCTTTATCATTAGACATAGATTTATATAGATACTTTCCCTCAAAATCAAACAAATTAATATAATTATTATTTATTTTAATTTTAGGCTCGACCTTAGATATAGGAAATAAAAAGTCAACTATGGGACTTTCAATAACTTCAAAAAGAAATAACTTTTTTATTCCTGTAAAATCATCATACAGCTGATTAGAAGGCTCACAAAAGTAATTATCAACAAGTTTTTTTATCTGCCTTAATTCTAAAACGTATGATTTTAAATAATCAAGCGTAAAAGTTTTTATATTCTGAGTTTTCATATATTCTATTAAAATATTATTTGTGTCAATAATATCATCGAGAATTTTTATACTATTACTATCATCAATGTTATTTTTCATATCGCTAAAAACATCTTCTTTAAAGTCTAAAATATCTTTTTTTCTTTTTTTAAATAAATCTAGTTCTTTAATATATTCCTTATATTCAAAGTCTTTTAATAGTTGAAAATATTTGTTACTATTACCTAATTCCAAAAACATAGGAGTAATAATTTTAGTTGTCACTACTAAATCTGAATTTTCAAATTGATTATTTTCACATTCTCTAATATATTTGTATATTATTCTTTCAATATTATTAAAATTTGAACAAATATCAACTAAAGCCGTACCTAATTTATTTTTCTTCATAATATCTCTATTAATTTCAAAATTATTATCTTGCATATTAAAAATTTCCATGTTATCAAAAAAACTCAAGCATAGATAAAATGGTGGAGCATCTAAATCAGCAACAGCAAAAGCTTTCCTTTGCGAACTTGCAAAGTCGCTTTCCAAATCTTTTAATTTTTTTAAATAATCTAAAATCATAAGCCCTCCTGTTATATGATTACTAAAAAAATATAAATCACTATTGACTAACAAAGGTTAAGTTATTATAATATTTATTGTAATCACATAACAATATTATATAAGATAATAATGTTAATGTCAATAATTATTTTTAAGGAGGTGAAAAATTATGAACGAAATTGAAGAAATGGTTAGAATACTAAAGAATAAAAAGGCAAAACAATGGCGAGACAAGAACAAAGACAAAGTAAAAGAAATTAACAAAAGATATTGGATTAACAAGGCAAAAAGAGAATTAGAAAAAAAGGAGGATTAAAAAACAAATGCAAATATTCACAGTAAAAGAAGTTTCTAAATATCTAAATTGTTCGGTATCTTGTATAAGAACATTGGTAAGAAATAAGCAAATACCATTTTTTAGAATAGGTAGTAAGCTAAATTTTAATAAAGAAGCGGTAGACCAATGGATAAAAAATCAAGAAATACAGAATATGCAACAAGCAGACTATTCAAACAAGGTAAAGAGTCTTTAAGTGGAGGTAAAGAATGAATATAAAAAAAGAGAAGCAAGATTTTTTTGCCCTTCGAAAAACAATTAAAATCACGCTTCTATTAAATAACTTAGACAAGCTATTTATACTTATTTTACCACGTTTTAAACTTAAAAGCAATAAAAAGAAGGTGGTAATATGAGCAGAGGAAGAAAAGCACCTTTTAAGCAATACGAGGGCAAAAAAGAAATAGACAAGCATATTAGATTAACTGATGATATGCTAAATAGTACTACTTTTAAAAGCTTAAAACCAAATTCAAAAATATTATATATGTATATGAAATTATGGGCTTGTGGAAATGATGAGTTTAACTATTCTATATCTTTAGGAAGCAATATTGTAAGCCAAGCTACTGTAATATCATCAACAAGAGAATTAATACAGAAAGGATTTATAGAAAGAATTTATTTTTCTAATGGAGGAGGACATAAACCTAATAGATATAAATTCTCAAATAAATGGCAATATTATAAAAAATAAATGTAATTATAAGAAAGCTGGTATGGTAATATATAATATTGTCTATAAAAAATATAGAGCTAAAAAGAGAAGTAATAATCGTAAAAAAATAAGCAAAAGTGTTTAAATTGCAAATAAAATTGCAATTTTAGAAGTCTATAAAATGTAAACACCTAAGATTACATAAAATATTAAAATGAATTTCTAGCCATATAAAAATTATAGACATAGATGTATAAAAGTTATTTACCGAAATTGTTTTTATTAAAAAATGTATGTGTTACAATGTAACTTTTATTCAAAAAAAATAATAAACGAACCGTGAGCGAAGCCAGAGAAAATTAAAAATGGGTTCCGTTCGAGTTTGTTTTCTTAAATCAAATGAAGGAGAAAAAAGATTATGAAAAAATTTTATAATACGTTACCAGAAGAACAGGAAACAATAATTAATATAGATTATTTTGAAAGTAAGGTCATAGCATATACTTGTCAAAAATCGGTATATGAAAGATTATTAACTAAGATAGGAAATCCGACAAAAATATATTATACAAAAAAGAAAATTAGTGGAGCAAGATGGGAAATACCTTTTAAGGATAAAAGGCATATTACACAGTTACTATCAAGACCAATTTTAATAGGACAAAGAAAATAGTGTTTTTAATGAAAAAATCATTAGGAAAACATATTATTTTCAATGTAATATTATATTTAGGATATAAATTATTGTTAAGTAATAATAATTTTTAAATTCAAAGGCAAATAGAATATTTTTAAATAGGTAACTAAAAATATGACAATATAATCAAATAGGGGTAGGGGGATATAATAGGTAATTATTATTATTTCTCCTACTATTATCATTTATCATAAACTTAACAAAACTTAACATTATATACTTATATACACTAAAAATTTAAAATATATCTATTAAATACAAGTTTTATTCATGAACGTATTCAATTATATCCTCAATTTTACAATTAAAGTAATCACATAATCTAGCAATTACAAAAATATCAATTCTAACTAATTCACCAGTTATTAATCTTTTTAGAACTTTAAAATCTGTGTTTGTATCACGCATTAATTGATTAATACTAATATTATTGTCAGCTAATAACTTACCTAATTTGAATAAATAGTACCCATTATCTACTTTTAATTTATATATCTTATTCATAATTTCCTCCATTTTTTTATTATAAAAGTTTCAATGGATACTTGACTATTGGTTATATAACCAATATAATAGTAATAAGATTATAAAAAAGAGGTGGAATATGAATAAAGATAGAGTTTTATTAGAAGATGTAGAAGATTTTATTGAGGAAAGATTAAACCAAAGTTACAGTGATTTAAAGAATAATAAGGAATATGTAAAATTAGAGAAAGACTATGACGATATATTTAAAAAGTTAACTGAGAATATTGAAGAAAAGAAAATTGTTGAAGCATACGAAAAAATAAAAATAGATATGTACGAAATGCAATTAAAACAAGCATATAGAAGCGGTTTCAAGGATAGAATATACTTAATATTTAATGAATAAACTTGTCAAAACTAGATAAATAATAATACCCCCACATTGAAATAAATATTAAACATTTAATAGAACGGTGAGTGTGCCTTCAAGAAATTCACACAGTATATTACACGAGGGGTGGGGGTAGAATATTTGTACTCTTATTTAAGCCATGAGGAAGCCAAGAGAAGGTATAATTTTTCTCCATTATAAAAATGTAAAAAAGCAAAAAAAAGAACAATTTTCCGACACTATAAAAAACAAATTTTACAAGCTTAATAAATAGCTAAACTCGAGGGAAAGTTGGAAAAACAAAAAATAAGGCGGACATTTCGAACACCATAAAAAGAGAAAACTATTCTTTATATTCTATAATATCCTCAATATTGCAATTTAACATATTACAAAATATTTTTAAATATTCGACATTTATTAAAGTGACATTTCCTTTACAGTAATTGCAAATAGTGTCATATCTAATATTAGTCATTCTTGAAAGTTTATATCTTGTAATATTGTTTTTATTTAAAACATCTTGTAACTTAAATATTATATTACCATTTACTTTTATTAAATTATTGCCAATGCTATTAACATCAAACTTACTCATGTTATATTCTCCAAACATTAATATATTTAATATAGAATATCAAACATATTACGAATTGACATTATACGTTCGAAACGATATAATTAATAAAAGTATTTACGAAAAGAGGCTATATTATGATAGAAAAAGATGTAATTTTAGATATTTTGAGAAGAATACAAGCACTTATAAACCGTGATGAAATATATTACGCAAAAGAATACATAAGACTAGAAATAGAAAATTTTGAAGGAATTACACCTAGAAAATGTAAAAATACCATTTATAAATTTTATTACTGTGATAAATGTAGCAACAAGAATTGTTCAGATAATGAGCATAATAAATAGGTGACAAATAAGTGACGAAAAGGTGACGAAAATAAAAAGTAGCGAGATATTTTTAAAATATTTTAAGATAACTAAAATCAATAAAACGCTTATTTTGCAATACTTTGAAATAAGTTAAGATATTTAAAAATAAGTACTTAAACACATTCATACCCAGTGGGTCGAGAGTTCGAATCTCCCTCTCGCTACCAAAACATAGAGACAAGCAGGTTTTAAAAACTTACTTGTCTCTTTTCTTATTATTTCCCAAATTTTTCCCATATTAGTTGTGCAAAGGGAAAAGCCCCTCTGCGTATGATTTAATAAAATTATTTTATTCTCTTGAATTTCTACTATTCTCATTTCTACCAGAAACATTACACATTTTATCATATTCTTTACATTTTATTTTATATTCCATTGCTTGTGTCATATATCTATAATACATGTATGCCTGCTCATATTGCGCAATAGGGTTAAACATTGGATTATCATTCATATTAGGATCAAAATTATTGTCATAGTTATATGGTGGCATACCATAAAAATTATTCATATTTTCTCTATCCATAATTAATCACATTCCTTTCTCAAGGCATATTTTTTAGCCTTACTATTTCTAAAAAATTTATTACTACAATAACTATATTCTAAAAATTATACTTTATGCCTATTATAAATTTTATCGAAACCTTTAAATATAACAAAAATAATAATTATTCCAATACTAAATATACCTAAATTTTGAAAAAACGTATATGTAGTATTAGTGAAGCTTGTTAAAGCATTTGAAGTGACATTTGAAGTTTCAATGATATCTAAATTCAAAAATGGTAAAAACTTAAAAGCTAAAAAAGTATATATTGCAGCGAAAATACCTTGCATAAATTTTCCGATAACGTATTTTTTCATAGATAAATCGGTTTTAGCTACAATGCTAAATACCTGAAGTAATACTGAGAATCCACCAAATCCAAGTAAAAAAGCACATAAAACTACATTTTGAGAAATCGCTTTTATAGAAATGTTTGCTACCTGATTTACACCATTTGTTAACTCAATTATTCCAGAAACAAGAGGTTTAGCAAAATCTAAATCAAAGCCAAGTGTTGCAAGAATAGGATTAAAAAATTTGCTTATAAAATCTAATACGTGAGTTTGATTTAGAATAGAAATTATAACCGAAAATATAACAACAAACCCACCTATCATCAGAATTGTAGAAATACTGTTATTTATGCTATCACCTAATATACCTCCTAGATTTCTTAAAGTTACATTCTTAGATGGAGAAGATAAATTGGAAGTGATTTTTTTGCTTTTTGAACCCAAAATGGTTGAACTTTTATTTAGTACTTTATTGGAAAATGTATCCCTATGTTTTTTTCTAAATTCAGCATCAGATTTTATAGAAAATTTGCCTAAAATAATTCCGACAGTAATACAGCTTAAGATATGAGTGCAAAGTAGTAACAAACCAGTTGCAGTATCACCAAAAAGAGCGATGCCAACACTGCTTAAAATAAAGAGCGGTCCAGAATTATTTGTAAAAGCAAGAAGCCTTTCGCCTTCATCTTTAGTAACTTTGCCATCTTCTCTAAAATCAGCAACAATTTTAGCGCCAACAGGGTATCCACTTATAAGTCCCATGACAAAAGCAAAGCCACCAATTCCAGGAACATTAAATAAAGGTCTCATGAATTTATCAAGCAATTTACCTGTAAACTCTACTACTTTGGTTTGAGAAAGCAAAGTAGTCATAATAAAAAAAGGGAAAAGAGAAGGAACAACGCAAGTAGCCCAAAGAGTGAGACCATTATTAGCAGCATTCAAGTTAGACCTCGAAAAAATAACTAGGCAAAAAGTAATAATAACAAAAACAACAGGCAAAATATTTCTTCTAAAAGATAAAAACAAAAACTTCATAAAGCTCACCTAATAATAAATATGCAAGAGTTAAAAAAATATGTCGCTTCGGGGACAGGTCTCAGAGCGACATAGCATTACATTTATTAAGCATTTAATAAAAGGTTTTAGAATAGAAAATTAAGAAATAGAACATAATAAAATATTAGAAAATGCTATGTATAGATTTGGAAAATTTAACACTTTCCTGCCAGCTTTGTACATTAGAAAGGAACGGTAATAATCATGAGAGATTTTATTCCAGATACGATATATTATGAAGAAAAAGCAAAAGACTATGAGTTGGGCAAAGAATTACTTGAAAAATATAAAAATATGCCACAGTATATAATTGAAAATCATAATAATATTGAAGAAATGAGGAAAAAGGAAAACAAAGAATTTCCTAAAATGAAGAGAAATTTAATTATAGGAATTAGAAAAACGCATAAATTTGTTCCGAATAACAAAATTTCAAACTATTTAGTTCCATATACTTCATCAGGATGTACTGCAATGTGCTTGTATTGCTATTTGGTTTGCAATTATAATAAGTGCGCATATCTTAGAATATTTGTAAATAGGGAAGAAATGTTAGAAAAAATTATAAAAACTACAAATGAAAGCGAGGAGGAACTTGTTTTTGAAATAGGTAGCAATAGTGATCTAATATTAGAAAACAGCATAACAGGAAATTTAAAATGGACAATAGAAAACTTTAAAAATGCAAAAAAAGGATATCTTACATTTCCTACTAAATTTGATATGGTTGATGATATTTTAGATATAGATGGAAAGGATAAAATCATTATAAGGATGAGCGTTAACCCTAAAGAAATAATTCAAAAGGTAGAGATGGGAACATCGCAGTTAGATAAGAGAGTAGAAGCTATAAATAAGCTAAAGGAAGCGGGGTATAAAGTAGGAATACTTATAGCGCCTGTGATATTTGTGGAAAATTGGAAAGAATTATATAGAGAATTGTTAATATATTTAAAGGACAACTTAAGTGATAAAGTAAAAAAAGATTTGTTTTTTGAAGTGATATTCATGACATATAGCTATATTCACAGAAAAATAAATGAAGAAGCGTTCCCAAGTGCGATAAATTTGTATGACGAGAAATTAATGACAGGAAGAGGAAAGGGAAAATATACGTACAAACAAGAGGAGAGAAAAAAAGGAGAGGATTATATAAAGGACTTGATAAATGAATTTTTTCCAGACAATAAAATTGTGTATTTTAGTTAAGAAAACAGCACAAATGGACACACTAAAACTGCACAAAAAATATACAAAATAAATTTACATATTTTGTATATTTTTTTATATTATATGGTATAATTTTTATGATGAGGATAGAGTTGGCTGATAAAATAATAATTGTGTCGCTTGGAGAATGCCATGCGGTGATAATATGTCGGCTGGAGACCTGTCCCTGAAGCGACAAACGAAAGAGGGTTGAAATATGTACGAAAAAGAGTGTACAAGTTCTGTTGATGAGTTTATTAAAGAAAATGGTTTTAAAAAGAGAGGTCTTTCTACCGAGGAGGCTAGAAAGAATATTGATAAATATGGAAAGAATGAGATTAAGCAGAAGAAGCCTAAGCAATGGTATAATTATTTTTTCGAGAGTTTGTTTAGTACGTTTAATTTGATTTTATTGGGAATTGTGTTGGTGCTTTTTTATACTGATGTTATTCTTACAACACCTCCTAATTATGCGAATATTATCGTTATTTTAATTTTAATAACTGCTAGTACTCTTCTAGAGTTTTTTGAGGTTTATAGGTCTAATAAAGCTGCAGAAAAGCTTAAAAATTTAGTTTCTGCTAAGGCTGAGGTTGTTAGAAATGGAAAAGAAACAAAAATTCCTACTTCTGAGGTTACTGTAGGAGATGTTATTTTACTTAATGCAGGAGATCTTATTCCAGCAGATTTAAGAATTATAGAAGCTACAGATTTATTTGTTAATCAGTCTTCGCTAACTGGTGAAAGTGATTCAGTTAAAAAGCTTGTGGAATCTGAGCAAAAAGAAAAAATTGAAGATATCACGGACTTAGATACTATTTGCTTTATGGGAACTAATGTAATTAGTGGTTCTGCAGCAGGAATTGTTATTAAAACTGGTGATGATACTTATTTTGGGAAAGTTGCTGATACGATAACCGAAGAAAAGCCTAAGACGGCTTTCCAAAAGGGAATAGATAGTGTAAGTAAATTGTTAATTAGGTTTATGCTAGTTTTAATTCCTATTACATTTATTGCTAACGCAGCTAAACACGGTACTATTACTGCATTTACATTTGCTGTGGCAATTGCTATTGGTATTACTCCATTACTACTTCCTGTTATTTTGTCTTCAAGCTTGGCTAAAGGTGCTACACGTATGTCTAAAAAGAAGACTATTGTTAAAAGATTAGACAGCATTCAAAGTTTTGGAGCAATGAATGTTTTGTGTACAGATAAAACTGGTACTCTTACTGAAGACAAAATAGTGTTAGAAAAATATCTAAATATTAAAGGAGAAGAAGATAAAAGAGTTTTAAAACATGTTTTCCTAAATTCATATTTTCAAACTGGTTTGGAAGGAAGTATAGACGAAGCTGTAATTGCTAGAGTTAAAAAAAGTGACCTTAGAGGAATAGAGGAAAATTACGAAAAAGTTGATGAAATTCCTTTTGATTTTTCAAGAAGAAGACTTTCTATTGTTGTATCTGATGGAAAGAAAAAACAACTTATTACAAAAGGCGCAGTTGAAGAAATCTTAAGTATTTGTACCATGGTAGATTACAATGGTGAAGTCTCTGAAATTACAAAAGAAATTAAAAAGGATGTTTTAGAACTTTCAAAAGAATTAAATAAGCAAGGACTTAGAGTTGTTGCAGTTGCACAGAAAAATGATATAGAAGATATAAAGAAATTTTCTGTAAAAGATGAGTCCAAAATGGTGCTTATAGGGTTTGTAGGATTCTTAGATCCACCAAAGGAAAGCGCAAAAGGAGCAATTGAAAGACTTAACAAAGATGGAATTAGAGTAATAGTACTAACAGGTGATAATGAATATGTTACAAAAGCAATTTGTGATAAAGTAAATATCAATACAGATAAAATAGTACTTGGAAGCAAAATAGAAAAACTATCAGATGCAGCCGTAAGAAGACTTTTAAAAAAGACAAATGTATTTGCTAAACTTTCTCCAATTCAAAAAGCAAGAATTATACGAATACTAAAGGATGCAGGAAATGTAGTAGGATACATGGGAGATGGAATTAATGATGCTCCATCAATGCATAATGCAGAGGTCGGAATATCTGTGGACACAGCAGTTGATATTACAAAGGAAACTGCAGATATTATACTTCTTGAGAAAGATTTAGATGTACTTACTGACGGAGTTGTAGAAGGAAGAAAAACATTCGGAAACTTACAGAAATATATAAAAATGGCAGTAAGCTTCAACTTTGGAGAGGTGCTTTCAGTACTTATAGCAAGTGTGTTATTACCATTCTTCCCAATAACACCAATACAACTTCTAGTGCAAAGTTTACTTTATGATATAGGGCAATTATCTATACCATATGATAATGTAGATAAAGAATATTTGGAAAAACCACGTGTGTGGAATATGAAAAGTCTAAAAAGATTTATGTTAGTTATGGGACCAACAAGCTCAATATTCGACTTAATGATATTTGCAATTTTATGGTTCGTATTCGAACTAAGACTCCCAGATGCAGCATTATTCCAGTCAATATGGTTCTCATATGGAGTAGTATCAAACTTAGTAGGACTACATGTTATAAGAACATCAAAAACTCCATTTATACAAAGCAATGCTTCAAAAGCAGTGTATGCAACATCAATAGGATTAAGCATTATAGCTATAATAATACCATTTACATTTATAGGACAGTATATAGGATTAGTACCAATACCACTTCAATATTTCAGCATAATTTTATGCGTACCAATTTTATATTGTATATTAGCATCATTCATAAAAAGAAGATACATCAAAAAATATGGTGAATGGCTATAGTGTCGGGATAGGGACAGGTCTCCAGGCGACAGAATGTCGCCTGGGGGACAGGTCCGCAGACGACAAGATAAATTGTGATATTATGCTATATTTATATAGTGATATTAGTGAAAAATATGGTTTGCAAAAGGCGGGCCTGTCCCTTTGCCGACAAAATGTCGGCGGGAGACCTGTCCCCAAACCGACATTAAATACTTTCTAATGCAATTTTTATCATATCATTCAATGAGCGTTCCCTTTCTTCTGGGGTGCTTTCTTGATTTTTGTAATGTGAGTCTACTACAGTAAGCAGACAAGCCGCTTCTTTATTAAAATATTTAGCCATATAGAACAGAGCAAATGCTTCCATTTCACAAGCTATTATATTTAAATCTTTAGGAAATCTTGCAATAAAACTATCTATATCATCTAAATATCCATCAAAGCAGTCATTGCACAAAGTGTTTCCTTTTATGCAGTTTATGTTTAATTCTTTTGCTGTTTGTTCTAATTTGGAATTAAGCATATTGCTTGCTTCAGCAATATGTTCAGATTTTCCACTCCATTCGAAAGCAAAGTTCCCTTCAGTGTAGCTTTTGTCAACTAAAATAGTATCAAACAAATTTAATTCTTCATTATACGCACCGCATGAACCAATACGTATAATCTTTTCTACATCATAGAATTTGAATAATTCATATGAATATATTCCCATACTTGGCATTCCCATGCCAGAAGAGAATACAGTTACAGGCTTTCCTTTATATGTTCCAGTGTAGGCTAACATATTTCTCACAGAATTAACAAGTCTAGCATTCTCTAAAAAATTTTCTGCAATATATTTAGCTCTTAGTGGATCACCAGGCATAAAAACAGTTTTCTCAATATTTTCCTTTTTTGCATTACAATGAATAGGCATAAAAAATTCCTCCATTTCTTTTCATCCGTGTTCTTAAATCAGTGAAACATTGGAAAATCCTAGAGTTTGTCAATAGTCTGGGACACATTTTAATGTGTCCCAATGTTTCACTAAAATAATTAATTAAAGCTTAGCTATAATAATTTTAAAATATTATCTATACCAGCTTGGAATTGTAAATAATGATACATCTAATACTTGTAAAAATAAGAATAATAAAAATGTGATAAGTATAGAAATAGTACCCATAATTAAACCAGCTTTACCAAAACCCTTGTCGCTTTTTCTCATGGCTGTAAATCCAAATATTATAGCAAGTATAGCAGATAGAATACTTATTACTATAAAGTATAAAAACACTATAGAAAGAATACCAAATACTAAAGCTGCTATTCCGTATCCTGTAGCTTCATTAATAGCTCCAGAAGATACTTTATTTTCAGTATAATTTTGGGTATTTGCAGTACTTGGTGTAGCCAAATTACTATTTTTCTCATCAGTTAAATTTTGCTTTTCTTTTTCTAAATCCATAAAAATTCATTCCTTTCTGAGGATATTTGGTTATAAAAATTTTAAACCAACCTCTATTAGAGCAATATTTTATCTTATCAAAAAGCTATTAATATATAGCCTCTTGGTAAATTATAGCATAATTATAACATATATATTTGAAATTGTGAACTTTTTGTGAAATTTAATTTTAACCTATTGACTTTTAATTAAAAAGGGTATATATTTTTAGCAGTCTTAAATAAAGACTGCTAAAATACGTTAATACGATATGAAATATAAATCATATATTTATATTTTGTACATATTAATATATAGAATTAATGGTAAAAATGTTTAAGGAGGTAGATAAAATGTTAAAACCATTAGGAAGTAGAGTTATTATTAAAATGATAGAAAGTGAAGAAACAACAAAGAGCGGAATCATTCTAGCAGGCAATGCTACAGAAAAGCCACAAATTGCAGAAGTTGTTGAAGTCGGACCTGGAGCAGAGGTAGATGGAAAATTAGAAAAAATGCTTGTTAAAAAGGGTGACAAGGTTGTAGTTAACAAATATGCTGGAACAGAAGTAAAATACGAAGGAGAAAACTACATAATTGTAAAACAAGAGGACATTTTAGCTATTGCTGAATAAGCAAAGTTAAAAAGAAAATATACTAACAGCAAAGTATATAATTAATTAAAAAAATTAAGCAAATTAAATCATAAAAACTAAAAAGATTTAAATTAGGAAAACTAAAAAGTTATTTAATTAGGAGGTAATGTAAAATGGCAAAAGAAATTAAATTTGGAGAAGATGCAAGAAGAAGCTTGCTAAACGGTGTAAATAAATTAGCTGATGCAGTAAGAGTTACAATGGGACCAAAAGGAAGAAATGTAGTTCTTGATAAAAAGTTCGGTGCACCACTTATTACAAACGATGGCGTTACAATAGCAAAGGAAATTGAATTAGATGACCCATTTGAGAATATGGGAGCTCAAATTGTAAAAGAAGTTTCTATAAAAACCAATGATGTAGCAGGAGATGGTACTACAACAGCTATGGTTTTAGCTCAAAGCATGGTAAAAGAAGGAGTTAAGAATGTTGCAGCAGGTGGAGATCCAATGGCTATAAAAAGAGGTATGGACAAAGCTGTAGATGTAGCAGTTGACTCACTTAAAAAAATAAGTTCACCTGTTAATGGAAAAGAAGATATAGCAAGAGTTGCAAGTATATCTGCAAACAATAATGAAGTTGGAGAATTAATCTCAGAAGCTATGGACAAAGTTTCAAAAGATGGTGTTATTACAATAGAAGAATCAAAAACATCACAAACTGAATTAAATGTTGTAGAAGGAATGCAATTTGATAGAGGATATGTATCTCCATATATGGTAACAGATACAGAAAAAATGGAAGCAGTTATAGATAATCCATATATATTAATTACAGATAAAAAAGTAAGTAATATTCAAGAAATATTACCATTACTAGAAAGCTTAATGCAACAATCTGGTAAATTAGTAATTATTTGTGATGATGTAGAAGGTGAAGCTTTATCTACATTAATCTTAAACAAATTAAGAGGAGTATTAAATGTAGTAGCTGTTAAGGCACCTGGATATGGCGACAAGAGAAAGAACATGTTACAAGATATTGCAATTCTTACAGGAGGAGAAGTTATTTCATCTGACTTAGGAATGGAATTAAAAGATACTACAATAGAACAACTTGGTAGAGCAAAACAAGTTAAAGTACAAAAAGAAAACACAATTATAGTAGATGGCGCTGGAGATAAAAATCAAATTTCAGAAAGAGTAAGACAATTAAAAGCACAAATCGCTGAAGAAAAGAGCGAATTTGAAAAAGAAACATTACAAGAAAGACTTGCAAAAATAGCAGGAGGGGTTGCAGTAATTGGGGTTGGTGCAGCTACTGAAGTAGAAATGAAAGATAGAAAGCTAAGAATAGAAGATGCATTATCTGCAACAAAAGCAGCAGTTGAAGAAGGTATTGTAGCAGGTGGTGGAACAGCATTTGTAAATATTATACCAGATGTTGAAAAAGCCGTTAGCCAGCTACATGGAGACGAAAAAATTGGTGGTAAAATTATCTTAAGAGCATTGGAAGAACCAGTAAGACAAATCGCTTCAAATGCAGGATTAGAACCAGCAGTAATATTAGAAAAAGTAAAAACAAGCCCAGTAGGAGTTGGATATGATGCAGCAAGTGATGAATACGTAGACATGAAAAAAGCAGGAATAGTAGATCCAACAAAAGTATCAAGAAGCGCTATACAAAATGCAGTATCTATAGCATCAATGATACTTACAACAGAAAGCTTGGTAACAGACAAAAAAGAACCAGCATGTAAATGCGGAGGACATGAAGACGAATCAGCAGGAATGGGTGGAATGTATTAATAAAATAAAACTTGGACAAAAGGGACGCTCCTTTTTGTCCATTTTTTTGGACGTTTTTGAGTGTCCCTTTTGTCCATTTTTTTGATGTTGGGGAAACTCCTATCTCTATAAAAGAAAGATGAAAGAGGAATTACTCCCCAAAATTTTTAAGCATAAAGACGATTGTAAAATCAGACAAAATATGCTAAAATTTAATATGTCAAATATTTTTATAGAGGTAGTAGAATGGAAAATAAAAAAGTGGCATTTTGTACGTTGGGTTGCAAAGTTAATCAATATGAAACAAACGGAATGATACAAGAGTTTAAAAAATGTGGATATGAAATAGTTGAATTTGACGAATTTGCTGATATATATGTAGTTAATACGTGTACTGTAACTAATATGGCAGATAGGAAGTCACGCCAAATGATTAGAAAGGTAAAAGAGATTAATCCAAATGCAATTTTAGTTGCAGTTGGATGTTATGCTCAGGTGGCTAAGGAAGACTTAGAAAAAATACCTGAAATAGATTTGATTTTGGGGACAAATGAGAAGAAAAATATAGTTTCTCATGTGGAAAAAATATTGAATGAAGAGAAACAAACAAGTATAGCAGACGTAATGCATTGCGAAGATTATGCTGATTTTGGAGATGTGACTTTTACAGAAAAAACAAGGGCAGTCATAAAAGTACAAGACGGATGCGATAGATTTTGTTCATATTGTATTATTCCATTTGCACGAGGACATATTAGAAGTAGAAGACCTGAAAGCGTTATAAGCGAAATAACTAAAATAGCAGAAAAAGGAATAAAAGAAGTTGTAATTACAGGAATACATTTAGCATCTTACGGAAGAGATTTCGCAAAGAGAGAAAAGCATAGTAGGGAATATAGATTAATAGACTTACTTGAAGATATAAATAGAATAGATGGAATACAAAGAATACGTTTGCGGTTCGTTGGAGCCAATATTAATTACAGAAGAATTTGTTAGCAGATTAGCAGAATTAGATAAAATATGTGACCAATTTCACTTATCGCTCCAAAGTGCTTGCAATGATACTTTAAAAAGAATGAATAGAAGATACACAATAGAGGAATTTAAAGAGAGGGTAAAGCTACTCAGAAAAGCATATCCTAGAGTATCTTTAACAACAGACGTAATAGTTGGATTTCCTGGCGAGACTGACGAAGAATTTAATATAACATATGAAAATTTAGAAGAAATTAAATTTTATAAAATGCATATATTTAAATATTCGCCAAGAAAAGGCACAAGAGCAGCAGTTATGCCAAATCAAATAGACGGAAATGTAAAAGAAGAAAGAAGTAGAAAATTAATAGAATTATCAGACAAAAACGAAAAAGAATACAATAAGCAATACATCGGAAAAGAAGTAGAAGTGCTTTTTGAAGAACCGCACCTGGAAAATGGAAGAAGATACATGAAAGGACATACAACAAATTATTTAGTAGTAAAAGTAGAGACTAATGAGAATTGGGAAAATGAAATAAAACAAGTGAAAATAGCAGAACTAGCTGGGCTAGAGCTAATTGGAACTTGAACAAAAGGGACACTCCTTTTTGTTCAAGTTTTTAAACTTTTGGGACACTCCTTCACACATTCCTCTAAATATTAGAATACTTCTGCCCTTTATTATTAAAAAGCGAACAGCGTCTATCCTTTTGTTTAAATTTTTGAACTTTTAGGAGTGTCCCTTTTGTTCAAGTTAGTTTAATTCTACTACGGTTACGCCCATTTCACCTTCACCAAATGTGCCTAAGCGGAATGATTTTACATGAGGATTTGTTTTTAAGAATTTGTGTATTCCTTCTCTTAGTTTTCCTGTACCTTTTCCATGCACAATTCTGACAGGTGAGAGTTTTGCAATTGCGCAGTCGTCTAAATATTTGTCAATTACAAATGTGGCTTCGTCCACATTCATTCCTATTACATTTATTTCGCTAGATATAGTTTGAGTTTTGAAGGTATTTCCTTTGGCAAATGTAACAGAAGAGTGAGCCGATTTTTTTATATTGCTATTCTTCAAACTAAACTTGCTATTTAGCTCTTTTAATGCTTCTAAATTTAATCCTGAGGAAGAAGCGGAAGGAGAGATTTCTTTTAATTCGTCATTCAATGAATTTCTTAAATTATTTGCTTTTGCAAGGTTGGCTTTTTCTACATTGTTTAATTCTCGTATTACTTGGTTTGCTCTTTCCTTTGCATTAGTAATAATTTCCCTAGCTTCTGTTTTTGCTTTTTCCAAAATCTTATCTTCTTTCTCTTTTTGACGATTTTTTTCACTTTCTAATGATTTTCTAAGGGCTTCAGCTTGAGCTAAGTTTTTATCTATTTGCTCCTTTTCAGCCTCAATTTTAATTTTATTATCATATATGCTTTTCATTAATTCTTCTATGCCAACATCTTCTTTTTTTAGAATTGAGTTTGCGTAGTTCAATATTTCCTGACTAAGTCCTAATTTCCTGCTAATTGCAAATGCATTGCTTTTTCCTGGTATTCCTATTAGCAATTTATATGTAGGCTTTAAATTTTCAACATCAAATTCAAAACTTGCATTTTGAAATCCGTCTGTTGTTAAGCAATAATTTTTTAGCTCTTGATAATGTGTTGTAGATATTACAGTAGCGCCAATATCATAAAAATGTTTTAAAATACTGATAGCAAGGCTTGTACCTTCAATAGGGTCTGTGCCAGAACCTAGCTCATCTAATAAAATCAAACTCTCAGAAGTTACATTCTCTGTAATTTCTACGATATTTGTCATATGAGATGAAAAAGTACTCAAACTTTCTTGGATGCTTTGTTCGTCTCCAATATCCGCAAGAATATTGTCAAACACATATATATTACTACCTTCTTTAGCCGGAATGTAAATGCCTATGTATGCCATCAAAAGCAGTAGTCCAAATGTTTTTAAAGAAACAGTCTTTCCGCCAGTATTTGGACCAGTAATTACTAAAGATGTATAATTTTCTCCTATGGAAATATCAATAGGTACAACTGCAGTTTTATCAATTAAAGGATGTCTTGCACCGATTAGATTAACAGACTTTTTACTGTTGATGTTAGGTAAAATACCATCAATTTTGATGGAGTACGAAGCCTTTGCAAATACTAAATCTAAGTCCGTTAAAAGGGATATATTATTCCTAAAATAATCAGTATAGTCATATAACATTGCAGATAAGTTGGTGAGAATTTTTTCTATTTCAATTTCTTCTTCTACCTTTATATTTGCAATTTCATTGTTTAACTCAAAAACAGAAATTGGCTCCATGAAAACAGTAGAACCACTACTAGAAACATCATGAATAAAGCCTTTTACCTGAGAACGATATTCTTCCTTAATAGGAATAACATACCTATCAGAGCGAATTGTAACAATTGGCTCCATGATGTATTTGGAATATGTACTAGAATGTATAAAATTATTTAACTTATCTCGAATATCTTGCTCTAACTTTTTGCTTTGCCTGCGGAGACCATTAAGCTTAGGAGAGGCATCATCTGCTATAGTATTTTCATCTATAATAACAGAAGAAATCTTTTCTTCAACATTTTTATTTGTATAAAGTAAATCAAAAATATCATACAGTTTTGCGTATTCTTGCAAATCAATATCATCAGAAGAAAAGAAATATTCTTTAACCTCTCTAGAGATTTTCAAAAATCTTGATATATTTAGTAAAGCAGAAATGGATAAAATACCATTGCTTTCTAGCGACTTGATGCTTAAAGAAATATCAGGAACATCAGAAAGAGGAATATTACCTTTTCTAAAAATCAAGCTAATAGCCTCTTTGGTAAATTCTAAGGCAGAAGTAACCTTCTCCACGGAAAACTCAGGAGTAATGTTTACAACTTCTTCTTTACCTAAATATGTTTTACAATAATTATTTAAATTATCAAGCATTTTATCGTATTCTAATGTTTTTAAGTATTTTGTATTCATTTTTATAGTATTCCTTTCTTGAAAACTATATATAAGTATAGCATATTTTGCATGAATAGAAAAGATGGGGAACTTTAAAAATTTAGACTTTCTACAAAACTATAAATTCACTCTTGATTTTTCAAAAATTCGTGATATAATATATGCATTGAATTTTAAAAAAATAAAAGCCATAGAAAAAGCAAAGTAGGTTTAAGTAAAGCATATTAAAAGAGAAATAGGTCATGGCTGAGAGCCTATAATATGAATTAAACTGAAATTTCACTTTTGAGGTTCTTTTCTGAAAGTAATGTAGAGGAAGGTATAAGAAGTTATAAAAAGTAATAATTATAATTTAAAAAATCTTTAATCTTTTGCAAAATCTAAGTAGGAAAAGACGGGGAGCCCGTTATAGCGTAAACAAGGTTAATTAGAAAATAATTAATAAAATTAGGTGGTACCACGATTATAAAAGCTAGTCGTCCTATGTGCTTATAGGAAGGCTAGCTTTGTTTTTTTATTAAATATTAAACAAAAATTAGATTTTGGGAAGAATGGGACTATTTTATAAAAAATAAAAAAATATCCCTGTCCCTGTGGCGACAAAATGTCGGCTGGAGACCTGTCCCCAAAACGACAAGGAGGAAAAGTATGCAAGAACAAATTAGTAAAATTAGAGAAGGAGCTGTTAATGAAATCAATAAAGCTACTGATTCAAAAGTATTAGATGAGGTTAGAGTAAAGTATTTAGGTAAAAAAGGTGAGCTAACTAGCATTTTAAGAAGTATGGGAAGTTTATCTCCAGAAGAAAGACCAATTATTGGTAGCAAAGTTAATGAGGTTAGAGATGAACTTGAAAGTTTAATAAAAGAAAAAGAAGAAGAGTTCGCAAAGCAAGAACTTGATAGAAAGCTTAAGGAAGAAACTATAGATATCACTCTTCCAAGTACAAAGGTTAAAAGAGGCAGTAAACATCCTTTAAATAGAATTATAGAAGAAGTTGAAGACTTATTTGTTTCTATGGGATATGATGTTGTAACTGGACCTGAGCTTGAAACAGATGAATATTGTTTTGAAAGATTAAATCTTCCAAAAGGGCATCCAGCAAGAGATATGCAAGATAGCTTTTATATTACTTCTGAATATTTGCTAAGAACTCAGACTTCTGCTGTTCAAGCAAGAACAATGATGGCAAATGAAGAAAAATCGCCAATTAGAGTTATTTGCCCTGGCAAAACATATAGAAGAGATGATGATGCAACCCATTCTCATCAATTTAGTCAAGTAGAGGGATTAGTTATAGACAAAAATATTTCGCTTGCAGATTTAAAAGGCACACTAGAAGTTTTTGTAAGAAAAATGCTTGGAGAAAATTTGCAGCTTCGTTTCAGACCTAGCTATTTCCCATTTACTGAGCCTTCATATGAAGTAGATGTTAGCTGTTTTAAATGTGGTGGAAAAGGATGCAATTTATGTAAGCAAACTGGCTGGATAGAAGTACTTGGTTCAGGTATGGTTCATCCAAATGTGCTTAAAATGAATGGCTACGACCCAGAAAAATATACAGGATTTGCATTTGGAACAGGACTAGATAGATTAGCAATGTTTAAATACGGTATTACAGATATACGTTTGCTATATCAAAATGATGTGAGATTCTTAAATCAATTTGACAGACTAGATAGATAGAAGACATATAAAAAGAAAAAAATGGGCGAAGAAAAATAAATTTAAACAATTAATTTGATGAAAATATATATTAGGGATTATAAAAAGAGGAGTGTCCCAAATGTCCAAAAAAATGGACAAAAAGGAGTGTCCCTTTTGTCCAAGAGGAGGTAAGATAATGAAATTAAGTACGAATTTTGTTAAAGATTATGTGGATATAGATGTTGATGTGAAGACTCTTGCTGAAGATATGACAAGAGTTGGTAATGAATATGATGAAGCTGGAAAAATAATTAATGCTACTAAGCTTGTTATTGGCGAGGTTAAGGAGTGCAAGATGCATCCTGATTCTGATCATTTACATGTTTGCAAGGTGGATGTTGGTAGCGAAGTTTTAAATATTGTTTGTGGTGCACCAAATGTAAGAGAAGGGCTTAAAGTTATTGTCGCTTTAGATGGAGCAGTGCTTCCAGGCGTTACTGTTAAAGCTGGTGGAATTATCGAAAAAGATGATAATCCTAGAGTGATTAAAAAAGGTATGATAAGAGGGCAAGAATCTAATGGTATGCTTTGCTCTATGCTTGAGCTTGGCTTAGACCATAAATATGTTGATGAGGTTGATAAGACTGGTATTCATGAATTGCCAGAAGATGCACCTGTAGGAGAAGATCCAATTAAATATTTAGGACTTGATGATGAAGTAGTGGATTTCGACCTAACTGCAAATAGAGGAGACTTACTTAGCATACTTGGAATGGCATATGAATTAGGTGCTATTTATGATAAGGATGTTAAACCAATAGATTTAACTCATCAAGAAAATAGCGAAGATATAAATGATAGTTTTAAGGTAGAAGTAAATACAGATAACTGCTCAATATTTTTAGCAAGAAAGGTTAAAAATATTGTTATAAAAGAAAGCCCAGCATTTATAAGAAATAGATTAATTGCTTCGGGAATAAGACCTATAAATAATGTAGTTGATATAAGCAATTATGTTATGCTAGAAACAGGTCAACCTTTGCACTTCTATGATGCGGACACTTTAAAAGGCAAAATCGAAGTTAGAATGGCACAAGATTTAGAGCTTCTAAAAACACTAGATAATAAAGAAAGAGTTTTATCAAGTGAAGATATTGTGATTTCCGACGGAGAAAGAGCCATAGGTCTAGCTGGTGTTATGGGAGGATTAGATACAGAAATTACAGACAATACTAAAAATGTAATTATTGAGGCTGCAATTTTTGATGGAGTAAAAGTTAGAAAAACTTCGAAAGAGATTTTAAGAAGTGAAGCTAGCTCAAGATTCGAAAAAGGCTTAGATCCTAACAGAACATATATGGCAATGGAAAGAGCATGCAAATTACTTGAAGAATATGCATCTGGAGAAGTCGTTGGTGGCATTGCAAAATATGATAAAGAAGATTTAAGCAATAGAGAAATTGAAATATCTTTTACAAAAATAAATGACGTATTAGGTATGATTATTCCTAAAAAAGATGTGCTAGATGTATTTAGAAGACTTAAATTTGACGTAATTATAAATGGTAAAAAATCAGATTTTACAGAAACAGAAAAAGATTTAGAAAATTGCGAGAATATTGTCGTATCTGTTCCAAGAAGAAGAGGAGATATTTCAATAAAAGAAGATTTAATCGAAGAAGTTGGACGTATATATGGTGTTGACAATATAGTAGGAAAGCTTCCAGAAATGCCTATGAAAGCAGGAAGCTATGATACAGTAACAAGAGGAATACGTAACAAGATGATAGATTTGGGACTAAATGAAACTCTATCTTACATTCTAGTAAATGATAAAGAAGCAAAATATTTTACCAAAGACGATACAGAACTTGTTAAACTATTAGATCCAATGACAGAAGAAAGAAATACATTAAGACATAGCATACTTCCATCATTACTAAAAATTTATCAATACAACAAGGCAAGAAATAATAAAGATGTATCTGTATTCGAAATAGGAAAGGCATTCTATAAAAAAGACGAAGAATATGGAGAAACAAACAAATTGGCAACACTAATGACAGGAGATTTCTATTTAGGAGTAGACAGCAAAAAGCAAGTTGACTTCTATATTATAAAAGGAATAGCAGAAGAATTACTAGACTATTTAGGATATGGAAATAGATATAGTTTTGTAATAAGAGAAAATCAAATGCCAGATGAAGTACATCCAGGTCAAGTAGCTTTAATTTCTGTAAACAATGATATAGTAGGATTAATAGGAAGAGTACATCCTGCGTTAGAAAAAGATGCAGTATATGTAATGGAAATTGACCTAGACAAATTGCTAAGCAAAAAAGTAGGAAAGATGAAATATAAGGAAATTTCAAAATTCCCAAGTGTAAAAAAAGATTTGGCAGTTGTAGTAGACAAAAACATTACATCAGAAGGAATTGCGGCAGTAATAAAAAAAGCCGGAGGATCTAGCTTGAGCAAAATAGAAGTGTTTGATGTATACACAGGAAAAGGAATCGAAGAAAATAAAAAGAGTATTGCATACTCATTAACATTTGAAAAAATGGATAGAACATTAACAGATGAAGAAATAAACGAATGCTTAGAAAAAATAATTGATATGGTAAGCAAAAAAATAGGAGCAGAACTAAGAAAATAAGGAGCTTGTAAAAAAATTGCCAACTTTCTTAATTTATAATGCAATAATTTCAAATAAATGATATAATGTTGTGTGAAAAAAATCACACAACATTTTTTGTATAAAGAAGTAATTATAAAAACTTAAAATAACTTTAAAATGTAAAAAATGACGAAAAAAAAGAAAAGTAGGAGTGTCCCAAAAGTTCAAAAACTTGAACAAATAGGAGTGTCCCTTTTGTTCAAGAGAAAGGAAAGAAGAAAAATGGCAAGAAACAGAAGAAACACAAGAAGAATAAAATCAATAAAAGATGTACTTACAACAAAAACATTCATTATTATAATATCAATATTACTAGTTATTATAATAGCAAGTGCAGGTGTTAATGGATATAGAGCATATCAGGATCAAAAACTGCTTGCAAGTCAAAAAGAAGAAATAGAGAAACAGTCTCAAGAAATATTTTCTCAAATGAGTAGTAGTATTTCACAAACAAATCAAGCTATATCGGAGTCGGATGCCTTAATAAAAATGTCAGCTGTAGGAGATATACTTTGCAGTAGAGATATGTTAGAGGATGCATATGATGAGGATACAAAAACATATGATTTTTCTCATATGTTCAATAATGTATCAGGATATATTAACAATGCAGATATTGTAATGGGAACTATGGAAACAAGTATTGCAAATGGTGAATATAATGATAAAAATGCGCCAGTAGAATTTGCAAGAGCTGTAAAAGATTCTGGAGTAAATCTAGTAACCACAGCACATAATCATAGTTTAGACAATGGTGTTACAGGACTTCAAGAAACAAGAGATAATTTGGAAGAAATAGGTTTTGATGTAATTGGAGATAAGATGGAAACATCAAATGCAGTTGTAATAAGAGAGGCAAAGAATACTAAAATCGCATTTCTAACATATACATGTTTTTTAGACAATGAAGGGCAAAAATCAAAAGATGAAATAAATTGCGTAAACATGTATAGTAAAGAGCAGGTAAAATCTGACTTAGAATATGCCAAAGAGCAAGGTGCTGAATATATTTGTGTAATGATACATTGGGGAGATGCAATAACAGACACAGTAACAGAAGAGCAAAAAGAAATAGCAGACTATTTAGTTGAAAGTGGAGTGGATTTAATTATAGGAGCACATCCATCAGTTGTACAACCAATGGAAGTAAGACAAAATAAAGATGGAGAAAACGTGTTTATAGCATACTCAATAGGAACATATATATCAACACTTGCAGCAGAAGAAGCAAGAACAGAATTAGTGTTAAATATAGAATTAAGAAAAAGCGGAAAAGATGGGAAAGTAACTTTAAACAAAGTAGACTATACTCCAATATACATGCTAGACAATGGAGAACAAGCAGAAGATAGATTTAAATTAATAGATATGAAAGGAACAGCAACAAGCTATGCAAGTGGAAACACAGATATAGTAACAAGAGAAACATACGATAAATTAGTAAAAGCATTGAAAAAATTAAATGACATATTGAAAATAGAGTAATGTCGTTTTGGGGACAGGTCTCCGGGCGACACAATGTTGCCCGAGGGACAGACCTTCAGGCGACATCGAGAAATATTTAGATATTTTATAATATTTTTGAGGAAAGGTCTGTCCCTTTGCCGACAAAATGTCGGCATGAGACCTGTCCCCAAAACGACAAGGAGCAGAAAATGAAGATAGGATTTGTATCATTAGGATGTAGTAAGAATTTAGTAGATACTGAAAAGACGATAGGTATTTTTAAAGCAAATAATTATGAGATAGTTAATAAGCCAGAAGAAGCGGATGTAATAGTTATTAATACATGTGGCTTTATAGAATCTGCAAAAGAAGAGGCTATTAATACTATACTTGAGATGGCTGAGTACAAAAAGAAAAAGTGTAAATATCTAATTGTAATGGGTTGCTTAGTTGAAAGATATAAAGAAGAGCTTGAAAAAGCTATTCCAGAGGTGGATTTGTGGATAAAATACAGTGAGTATAATTCTTTATGGAGAAAAATACAGGAATTATTAAACGACGAGAATAATCCTATTCAAAACAAAGTAAACTGTGATATAAAAAATAAACAAAATCAAAATAGTAATAAATACGAAAAATTTGATCAAGTTGAAGAAAGAGTTGTCTCAACAGGAAATAATTATGCTTATCTAAAAATTGCCGATGGCTGTAGCAATAGATGCACATATTGTGCAATACCATATATACGCGGACCTCAAATTAGCAGAAAAATGGAGGACATCATAAAAGAGGCAAACAAGCTTGCAAATGACGGCTACAAGGAACTTATATTAATTGCACAAGACACAACAAAATATGGTACAGATATATATGGAAAGCCAATGCTAGTAGAGCTTATGAAGGAAATAAGCAAAATAGATAAAATAAAATGGATTAGATTTTTATATGCTTATCCAGAAACAATTTCAGATGACCTTATAAAACTTGTAAAAGAAGATAATAAAATCTGCAAGTATTTTGATATACCAATACAACACATATCTGATGCAGTATTAAAACGAATGAATAGACAAAGTGATGGTAAATCAATAAGAAAATTAATATCGAAAATAAGGGAAGAGATTCCAGATGTTGTACTTCGCACAACTGTTATGGTAGGGTTCCCTGGAGAAACAAAAGAAGATTTTGAAGAATTGTACGAATTTTTGAAAGAAGCAAAATTTGATAAATTAGGATGTTTTGCATATTCAAAAGAAGATGGAACTCCGGCAGCTAGAATAAAAGAGCAGATTCATCCAATGACCAAAAAGAGTAGATATAACAAAATAATGAGTTTGCAAAAAGAAATTTCAAAACAAAACTTGGAAAAGAGAATAGAGCAACAAGTAGAAGTTTTAATAGAAGATAAAACATTTGATGGAAAAACATATATAGGAAGAACATATATGGACGTTCCAGATATTGATGGAATTGCTTATCTAAACACAAATAAGAAACTGCAAGAAGGAGATTTCGCAAAAGCAAAAATTGTAGATGTAAGTAATTATGATTTAATTTTGGAAGATTAATGAATATAAAAACAAATTAAAAAATCATTTAAAATACTTGCAAAAAAGATACTAATAAGATAAAATAAAAACATACATTGGATATAATAAAGATAAAAAATAAATACAACTAGTGATAACCAATGAAAAAATATGAGAGTATATCAAAAGGAGAATAACACGCATGAAAAAGATGAAAAACCAGCAAACCGTTGATATTGTAAGAGAGAGAGAGAGAGAGCATAATTTAGAAAAATTAAGCTTTATTTGTGATGCGAAAAATGAAATAGAAAGCAAAAATAAATATGAATATATAAATAAAACAGATTATTTTGCAATATTTGAGTTGATAGTTACAAAGCAACTAT
>CAMMVE010000013.1 GCA_946500265.1 uncultured Clostridium sp. | reverse complement strand
TTAGATTTTTTTCTAGCTGCTGTGTTTTTTACAATAACACCTTTTGTACAAGCTTGATCTATTTTTTTAGTAGCGAAAGAAAATAGTTTTGTAGCTTCTTCAACATTTTTATTTTCTACAGCTTCGTCAAATCTTCGTATAGCTGTTTTGTAAGCTGATTTAATCATGTTATTTCTTAAAGTTTTCTTTTCAATAACGTTAACTCTTTTTATAGCTGATTTAATGTTTGGCATATTTTGCACCTCCCTTTATGTAAAATAAAATGTAACGTATAATATTTTACCATAAAAAAAGAGGTTTTGCAAGTCTTTTGCAAAAAAATCCAGCATTCAAAAAATCCATCCTCAAAATAGTAACCAAATTCTCTGGAAATTTAGTAAAAATGCTTGCAAAATATATACTGTTAAGGTAGAATTAATTTGTAATTAAAGTATAGAATAGGCGAACACAAAGAAATAAAGCCTAGATTAAGAAGGAGAAAAAACAAAGTTGAAAAATGTTAAAATCGTTGATACTGTAGAGAGAGAGAGAGAGAGAGAGCTACAATTTACTCAACATGGATATCGCAATCAGTATCAAAAAAGAACTATACAGAAGAATTAGATAGAATAAAAACAAATAGAGACTTAAGAAATGATGAAGAATCAAGTTTTATTTGTGATATAGAAAAAATAAAAAGGACAAGCTATTTAAAAGTAGTGAGAGAAAAAGAAAAACTCAAACTACAAATAGATAGTTTGTCCTTTTTCTGAGCAATAAAAGGAAGAATATTATAGTATAGAACGAAGAAATTATAAAGAGGAGATAAAATGAACTGTTACCTTAAAAGTAGACAGTAAAAAGAAAGAGAGGCTCTCTGGAAAGTATTGTAGTTATTTCTGCAACCAGCCATCCAGAGCTGCCTGCCCAACATGTCTTGTATGTTTTCTACTTCTTTGTCATATCGTCTATTTCTTTTGCTCTTTCTTTTTGTTTTTCAGGTGGGAGCCACGCGAAATAAGATGTAACAAATTCACCATATTGTGTTACATCTTCATAATGCTCGCTAGAATTTTTTATAACATCCTTGTTATCACCAACATTTTGCTTTTCTATTTCTGCCTGTTTAATTTCATCAATTCTTTTCTTGTCCATAAAATGCACCTCCATAATCTCTTATATTTTATATAATCTTATTATAGTTTGTGCATTTTATTTCAAATATATTCAGTTAAAAAAAGGTAGTGAGACAATGGGGAGGATTTAAATCTGTCCCCGAGTTTCACGACAACTCTTAGAATTTTACAATATTTCTGAAATTGCTTCAGCAACTCCATCTTCATTATTATTTGCTACAACTTTATCAGCAATACTTTTAATAAAAGGATTACTATTGCCCATAGCAATACCAAGTCCGGCATTTTCTATCATTAGCTTATCATTAATATTATCTCCAATAGCCATAACATCAGTTTCGGAAATTCCCAATTTAGAGCATAACCATTTTATAGAATTCCACTTATCTACACCTTCGTTAGTAATTTCTGTATAATAATATTCCAAAGAAACATCTTCTGTACCAGATTTTATTATTTTTCTAGACATATGTGCCACATCTAAAACATCAATATTTTTAATTTCTCTAAGTTTTCTAATAATACTATTAAAAATAATATTGCTTCTATCACTTATAGTGAATTTTAATATATTCTCATTTTTTAAATTGGAAACATATGAATAAATATCTTGAACTAAATTAATTTTAGTTTTCTTACTTTCAGTTTTATTAGCATTTTCTTGATGGTAAAATAAAACATTATTTTCTAAAGTTTTTGCAATAACCATATTTTCTGTATATACATTATAATAAATACTGTTTTGTTCGCATATTGAAATAATTTGTAAAGCTTTTCTTTTATCAATAAATTTATCGTATATTATTTCTTCATTTTGTAAATCATATACTAAAGAACCGTTACCGCAAATCGTGTATTTAAGGTTTCCTAGTTCATTTGCAATATTTTTAACAGAATTTGAAGATCTTCCAGATGCTAATACAATTTCGATGCCATTGTTTATAGCATTTTTTAAAATTTTTTTATTTTCATCAGAAACAATACCATATGAATTAAGTAATGTTCCATCTAAGTCTATAGCAATTAATTTATACATATATAACTACATTCCTTTCTTCTTTTGGTGCCATTTTAAATTAAAGTTATTATTATTATAACCAAATTAGATTATATCATTATATCATTTTATTTTATTAATACAAGAATTTATCAAAAATTTCCAGTTTATTTTAAAAATAATTGTGCATCATATTTAATGAAAAAGTAATTAAGCTTTTTCAAAAGTACAAAAATATTATCACATTCTAGGAGGTGAATGATAATGGCATACACAAACAGCAATTCAAAAGTTGTTCCAGAAGCTAGAGAAGCTCTAAACAAATTCAAATATGAGGTGGCTAGTGAAGTTGGTGTAAACTTAAAACAAGGTTATAACGGAGATATATCAGCTAGAGACGCTGGTAAAATAGGTGGACAAATGGTTAGAAAGTTAATCCAACAAGCTGAAAGCCAAATGAAATAGTTTTGCGTGACAATTTATAAAAGTAAAAAATATTAGTTTATACTTATATATTTTACTCATCACGTATAAAAGCAACCTTTTAAGATTAATTTTTTAAAAGGTTGCTTTTGAAAATTTTTATCCTTCTGGTTCTACTAAACCGAAGTTTTTGTTATCTTTTAGTCTATAAATTATATTTGTTTTTCCAGTATCAATATCTATGAATGCTAGAAATCTATTTTGTGGTTGTTCTTGTAATTTTAATTTTGCATCATCTGGTGTCATAGGTTTTATATCATAATATAGAACTTTAACAATTTCATTTGAAACCTCTGCGTCATCAGATTTCATTTCTTCTTTAATTCTTATAGATTCAGTCATGTTTTGCTTATCTTTTTTTGTTTTCATTTTTCTTACTTGGCCTTCAAGAATGTCTATATCTTTATCAATTGCAGCATATAAATCTTTATGAGCAGTAACAGCTCTGAATTCTTCTGAATCAGCTTTTATACTCATTTCTGCAACTTTAGCACTTCCTTCTGTTTTTATTGTTGCATAAACATCAATTTCTTCTCCAAAGTATTTTACTAATCTTTCAGCTTTTTTCTCAATATAATCTTTTATTGCATCTGTAGCAACTAATTCTTTACTTGTTATTTTAATATTCATAACAATCTCTCCTTCCAAATATGTTCATTAGTTTTAATGTAAGTATATTATATATTGTATTTTGTAAATTTTCAAGAGATTTATTAAATTTAGTGATTTCCTAATTAAGATAGGAAGTAATTAGGAAAAAAATTTAAAAGTAATTAAAAATAATATTAAAAAACATATTGTGATTTAAAAATATATGATATAATTTTGACGAATGAGTTAAAAAAGGGGGATTAATATGGCAATTGTAATTGGAGTGATTTTGGCAATAATATTTATGTATTTTCTTATAATATATAATGTTATGATAAAAAGACAAAATGAAGTGGAACATGCAAAATCTTCTATTGATGTGTACTTAACGCAAAGATTTGATTTAATACCTAATTTAGTGACATGTGTTAAAGAATATGCAAAATATGAAGAGAAAATATTTGAGGAGATTACAGAATTAAGAACTGAATACTTAAAAACAAAAGAACTTTCCAATGGCGAAAAGCTTGAAAAAGAGCTTAATGATGTTATTTTAACTGTAGAAAATTATCCAGAACTAAAGGCAAATGAACAGTTTTTAAATTTACAAAAAAATCTTACTAAAATGGAAAATCAAATTCAAGCAGCTAGAAGAATATATAATAATGAAGTTGAAAAATATAATAATGTTATTAACATTTTCCCAAATACCATTTTGGCGAAATTGTTGAAGTTTAAAACAGCAGAATTTTTTCAAAAAGGGGAATAACAAATGGATGATTTGTTTAATAGTATAGTTAAATGGATAGTAATTGCTTTTGCAATAATAATTCGGATTATTTTTAACAATATATTTAATGACAGCTTTAGATGAAATTTGGCTAGTTATATTAATATTAGCTGCAGTAATTGTTATAACTATCACAGTATTCATATCGATTAAATCAGTTGGTTTAACAAAGAAAAGGCATAATCATTTAAAAATAAAAAAAAATAAAATAAGTGACGAATTTAAAGAAATGTATGAGTATATTGTACACACATATGCTAAAGAGCTAGAAGAAAACAGAAAGAAATTATTAAAGTCTTTGATGGTTTGTATAATTTTATTTTTGATAACTACATCTATAATTATACTAATATTTGATAAATTGAATATAGATCTTAATAAAAGATCTGGATGGTATATATTTTTACTTTACCTTCCTACGATATTTTACTATACGCATGAATATAAGAAATACAACGATACATATAGAAAAAACTACAAAATGAAAGTTATAAAAAATTTTGTTGAACATATAAATCCAAGTCTAACTTATACTCCAACAGGAGCAAAATGGTTACTAGATTATTACTTAGATGCTAAATTTGATGAAGAAAGCTTTAATAAATTTGTTACAGATGATTATATTGTAGGTAGAAACAAAGATGGCAGTAGTATAGAAATAAGCGACATAGCACTGGAAAATGTTAACGAAAAAGGCGAATTCTTAAAATTATTTTATGCTGGAATTTTTTCAGTTAGTAAAATAAATAAAGACTTACCAAATGAAGTCAGAATAAAGAAAAATAAAAATTTATTTTATGGTAAAAGCCAAAATCAAGTAGAGATGGATAGTAATGAATTTGAAAAATATTTTGATGTATTTAGCGATTCGAATATATTATCTATGGAGCTATTAACACATGACATAATGCAATTGATAGTTGAATTTTATAAGAATTATAAAATTAATTTTGAAATTGTGCTCAAAGAAAACAATATATATATTAGATTCGATACAGGAGCAATGTTTGAGCCGAACATATTAAAGAAATCTAGTGATATGCGAACTTTATGGATATATTATAGTGTGCTAAAGTTTGTAACAAGTTTTACAATAAAAATGAATAAAGTTGTTAATGATGCGGATATATAATGTCTAAAAAAATTTCCTAATTGGGGATGGAACCAATTAGGAAATTTTTTAAAAACTATTGACATTTGAAAAAAAGGGAGTATAATATATACGTAGGTCAAAGAAAGTCAAAGTCAACAAGAAAGATAAAGATTCATATATTATATTGAAACACTAATAAAGATAAAGTAGATAAAACGAAACAATATATATTAAAATTGACCTAGGATAGGAAGTGATTAAATTGAGAATGTCAGATGTGATAGAAGAATTTATAAAAGAGCTTTTTGATGATGAAGATTATATTGAAATACAAAGAAATGACTTGGCAGAGCATTTTAATTGTGTTCCATCACAAATAAACTATGTTATTTCAACAAGATTTAAACCATCACAAGGATATTATGTTGAAAGTAAAAGAGGTGGTGGAGGACATATTAGCATTAGAAAAGTAAATACAACAAAGAGCAACTACCTAATGCATACCATATCAAGTATAGGAGATAAAATAACATCACAAGAAGTTGATATTTTTCTAAGCAATTTCCTATCATATGGTGTTGTAACAGAAAAAGAAGCAAAACTTTTGAAGGTTGCAACAAGTGACAATGTTCTTACAATACCACAGAATATCAAAGATGAGGTGAGAGCAAAAATTTTTAAAAATATGCTTATAAATTTAGTAGAAGATTAATAAGGAGGTTTTAATTATGATGTGTCAAAATTGTGGAAAAAATGAAGTTACTTTTAAATATACTCAAATTGTAAATGGTGTTAAAAAGGAGATGAATCTTTGCGATAAATGTGCAAGAGAATTAGGACTAAAAGATATGAGTTTTAGTATGCCTATAAGTTTCTCTAATTTCTTTAGTGATTTCTTTAATGATTATAACGATAGTTTATTGCCTAGCTTTATAGGTACTCAAGTTAGCACTTGCAAAACCTGTGGAACTACATTTGATGATTTCATAAACTCAGGCGAATTTGGATGTAGTGAATGCTATGAAACTTTCGAAGATAGAATTGCTCCAATTTTGAAAAAACTACATGGATCTGATAGACATGTTGGAAGAGGATATAGAGAAATTGAAGCCGGCAAAAAAGAGACAACTCGCTCTAGAAAAGAAACAAAGCAAGAAAGTAAAATAGAAAAATTGCAAAAAGATTTACAAAAAGCAATAAAAGATGAAAGATATGAAGATGCAGCTAAAATCCGTGATGAAATAAAGCAGGAAGAAAAGAACAATAAAAAAGATGATAAAAAATAATGATATAAGGAGGAGAGGCTAATGGCAAATTGGTATCTACAAAATGGTAAAGATTCAGATGTGGTAGTAAGTACAAGAGTAAGATTAGTAAGAAATTTAAAAGGATTTAAATTTGTAAATAAAAGTTCAAAAGAAGAACAAGAAAAAATTTTAAATACTGTTAAAGATATTGTACCAAGTTTAGGATTTGGTCTAAAATATATTGATTTAGATGATTTGGATGATGTTACAAAATTAAGTTTAGTTGAAAAACATTTAATTAGTCCAGAATTTGCTATAAACAATTCAGTAAAAAAAGCAGTAATAATGAATTCAGAAGAGAATATAAGCATTATGCTTAATGAGGATGACCATATTAAATTACAAGTTTTTAGCGCTGGACAAGAATTAGAAAATTTAACAAACTTCATTATAGAATTAGATGAAAAATTAGGAAATGCTATAGATTATGCGTATAGCAAAAAATTTGGATATTTATCAAGTTCACCAATAAATGTTGGTACAGGAATGGAAGCATCTGTAATTGTACATTTACCAGCATTAACACTAACTGGAAATCTATCAAAAGTACTTAGAATAGTAAATAATTTTGGTATGAGTATAAAAGGAGTAAATGGTGAAGGAACACAAAATCCAGGAGACTTATATCAAATTGCAAATAATCAAACTATAGGTATCACAGAAAAAGAAATAATGGCTAGTGTAAGAGACATAACAGAAAAAATTATAGAACAAGAAAGAACAGCAAGAAAATATCTTGGCAAAAACGAATTAGAACTAGAAGATAGAGTATATAGAGCATATGGAATACTAACATATGCTAGTAGAATAACTTCTGACGAATGCAAAAAACTTTTATCAGATGTGAAGTTGGGGGTTGACCTAGGAATTATAAAAGAAATTGACGATAGTAAAATAAAACAACTAGAACTATATACGAAATCAGGCAATTTGCAAAAACGTTGTGGCAAAGCACTAAATGGATATGATAGAGATATAAAAAGAGCAGAAACAATAAAGCAAATTGTAAAAGAATAGAAATTTGTCGGTTTGGGGACAGGTCTCCAGGCGACAAAATGTCGCCTAGGGGACAGGCTTCCGGGCGACAAAGGTATACATAAAACAATATATAATGCATGGTTTGGAATGGGCCTGTCCCTTCGCCGACAGAATGTCGGCGGGAGACCTGTCCCCAAACCGATAAAGGAGGAAAGTATTATGATGTATAGATTTACTGCTAGAGCCGAAAAGGCTTTAGAAATTGCCAATGATTTAGCACTTGAACTTGGACATAACTATATTGGTACTGAACATATTCTTTATGGTTTGTGCAAAGAGGGTACTGGTGTGGCAAGTAAAGTGCTTGAAAATCAAAATATTACTGATGAAGATGTTTTAAGAGAAATTGAAATGCTTATTGGAGTAGGAGAGCCACTAAGTGAAAATGATTCTTTAGGTTTTACTCCAAGAAGTAAAAGAATTATTGAGAATTCTTTTGTAGAAGCACGTAAATTGGGCTCTGAATTCATTGGCACTGAGCACTTGCTTATTGGTATAATGCGTGAAGGCGACAGTGTGGCAGTTAGAATTATGATGGATTTAGGAGTTGATCCTAGAAAATTATATAATGAAATTGTGAAAGTTATTAATGAAGATGGAGCAGATGCAAATTCTTCAAGAGAAGCCCATTCGAAAAATGAGGGCAGTTTTAATTCTACACCAACTTTAAATCAGTTTGGCTCTGATTTGACTAAACAAGCACGTGAAGGCAAGCTTGACCCTGTTATAGGTAGAAAAAATGAAATCGATAGGGTTACTCAGATTTTATCAAGAAGGACAAAAAATAATCCTTGCTTAATTGGTGAACCTGGTGTTGGTAAAACTGCAGTTGTTGAAGGATTAGCTGAAAAAATTGTTGCAGATGATGTACCAGAAATGTTAAAAAATAAAAGAGTTGTTTCTCTTGATATTTCAGGAATGGTAGCTGGAGCTAAATATAGAGGAGATTTCGAAGAAAGAATTAAAAAATGCTTATCTGAAGTTAAAAAAGCAGGAGATGTAATTCTATTTATTGATGAAATTCATACTATAGTTGGTGCTGGTTCTGCAGAAGGTGCTGTTGATGCAGCAAACATTTTGAAACCACTTTTAGCAAGAGGAGAGGTTCAAGTTGTTGGTGCTACTACTTTAAATGAATACAGAAAATATATAGAAAAAGATAGTGCACTTGAAAGAAGATTTAGTCCTGTTACCGTAGGAGAGCCAACTGAGGAAGAAACTATTAGAATATTGGAAGGATTAAGGGATAAATATGAGGCTCATCACAATGTGAAAATTACAGAAGGAGCCATTAAAGCAGCTGTAGACCTTTCAATTAGGTACATTAATGATAGATTCTTACCAGATAAAGCAATAGATTTAATGGATGAAGCAGCTTCAAGAGTAAAGATGAAAACATATACAATGCCTGATGGGCTAAAAGAGTTAGAAGAAGAAATTGCTTCAACAGATAGAGAAAAAGAGGAAGCAATACGTGTTCAAGACTTTGAAAAAGCAGCTACTTTAAGAGATAAAATTAAAGAGCAAAAAGAGAAACTTGAAAAAGAGAAGAAAAAATGGCAGAACAAAAATAGCAAGAATGTATTGAATCTTACAGAGGAAGATATTGCAGAGGTTATAAGCAGCTGGACAGGAATACCAGTTCAAAAAATTACTCAAGATGAAAACGAAAAATTGAAACATTTAGAGGAAACATTACATAAAAGAGTAATTGGACAAAATGAAGCGGTTGAAGCTGTAAGTAAAGCAATAAGAAGAGGTAGAGTAGGACTTAAAGATCCTAATAGGCCAATTGGTTCATTCCTATTCTTAGGACCAACAGGTGTTGGTAAAACAGAGCTTTCTAAAGCATTAGCTGAAAGCTTATTTGGAAATGACGAGGCAATGATTAGAGTAGATATGTCTGAATATATGGAGCCACATTCTGTTGCTAAACTAATTGGTTCGCCTCCAGGATATGTTGGATATGACGAAGGTGGGCAATTAACTGAAAAGATTAGAAGAAAACCATATTCAGTAATATTATTTGATGAAATTGAGAAAGCGCATCCAGATGTTATGAATATGTTGCTTCAAATTTTGGATGATGGTAGATTAACAGATGCACAAGGTAGAACAGTTAACTTCAAAAACACAGTAGTTATAATGACATCAAATGTAGGAGCAAGAATGATTACAGACAAAAATGTTCTTGGATTTAGCAAAAGTTCTGATAACAAAGAAAGTCAAGAAAAGGAATACGAAAATATTAAAAAAGATGTTATGGCAGAACTTAAGAAACAATTTAGACCAGAATTTATTAACCGTATTGATGATATAATTGTATTCCATAAATTGACAGAAGAAGATATTAATCAGATAATTGAAATAATGTTAAAACAAGTTCAAAAAAGACTAAAAGAACAAGAATATGAAGTGGAATTTGATAGTTCTGTAAAAGAGTTAGTTGCTAAAAAAGGTATAGACACAAATTATGGAGCACGTCCATTAAAAAGAGCAATACAAAGCAATGTAGAAGATAAAATTGCAGAGGCTATACTTGATGGAAAAATTATACCTTATAAAAAAGTAAAAATTCTCGCAGAAAATGAAGAGATTAAAGTAGAATAATTTGATAAGTGAAACGTGGGGACAGATTAAATCTGTCCCATTGTTGTTACTATTTAAAAGTTATTTGGGTTATGCATGTCCTGCAACGGGAGTTCTATTAAAAAAGTCTCATGTTGTCCCAATGGAACTCCCTGCGCACTCGATTTTTTAATTAGAAACTCCCTGCGCGGACTTTAAATTTATCTTAACCTTTAAATAGCAACTTAATTAAGATTTTTTGTTTAAATAATTGAAAACTGTGCCATAATGTGATAAAGTAATTGGTGGCTTTATATTAATTACTATATAAAAGCAATATTTAATAACGTAAAATTCAAATGATTAATATTATGAAAAAGTAGTTCATAAATAATCATAAAACAAGAAAGGACTGATATTATGAAAAAAGGAAAAATTGTTTTGGTTGGAGCTGGATTCGTTGGTATGAGTATGGCATATTCAATGCTTAATAGAGGTGGAATAAATGAACTAGTTCTTGTAGATTTAGATAAAGATAAAACTATAGGGGAGGAAATGGATTTATCCCATGGGCTTCCTTATGCTCCACAAAAAATGGTTATAAAAGCAGGCGACTATAGCGACTGCAAAGATGCTCAAATTGTTGTAATTACTGCAGGTGCAGCTCAAAAACCTGGTCAAACAAGATTAGAGCTTGCAGAGGTTAATACTAAAATAATGAAAAGTATTACAGAACAAATAATGGCAAGTGGGTTTAATGGAATTATCATTGTTGCAACAAATCCTGTAGACCTTATGACATATGTTGTATCTAAAGTTTCAGGACTTCCTAAAAATCAAGTATTAGGTTCTGGAACAGCATTAGACACAGCAAGATTAAGATATTTATTAGCAGATTATTTTAAAATATCTAGTAAAAATATCCATGCATACATTATGGGCGAACATGGAGATTCATCATTTGTTCCATGGGACCATGCATATATAGGTTGCAAAAAAGTTATAGATGTAATGAAAGACAGAAATGAAGATATTTCTAAATTGAACAAAATTCATAAGGGAGTTGTAGAAGCTGCATATGAGATAATCGAAAAGAAAAAAGCAACATATTATGGAATTGGTATGGCATTAAATAGAATAGTAAGAGCTATTTTAGATAATGAGAATTCGATTATTACTGTATCAGCATATTTAAAGGATGGAGCATATGGTCAAGATGATATATATATTGGTGTTCCAGCAGTAATTAACTCAAATGGAGTAAGAGAATTGTTAGAATTAGAACTTAACGAGGAAGAGCAAGAAAAGTTGAACAATAGCTGTAATATAATTAAAAGTATGAGAGAAGAATCTATAGATAAAATTATAAATGGATAGATTTCGTATGTTGAAAATAAAGATGGGGGTAATAAGTTTTAAATACGAAAGGAGTCTTAAATGACCAGAACAAAATTGAAAGATAGAATATTACCAAGTTATACAAAAGGAGAAGAGATTTTCAACATGACATCTCACATTGTGGGAGCCGTTTTAGGAATTGTTGCAATAGTTCTATGTGTGGTTATGGCTGCTGTTCATGGAAATGGCTATGGTGTAGTTAGTGGAGCAATTTATGGCACCACAATGCTTATTTTATACACAATGTCTAGCATTTACCATGGACTTAGTCCACGATGCAAACGGCAAAAAAGTATTGCAAGTGTTGGACCATTGCACTATATTTTTACTAATTGCAGGTTCATATACGCCTTTTGCACTATGCACATTTAGAGAGTATGATGTAGCTACTGGTTGGACAATATTTGGCGTAATTTGGGCAATGGCAATTTTAGGAATTGTTCTAAATGCTATAGATTTGAAAAAGTACAAAAAGTTTTCCATGATATGCTATTTAGGAATGGGATGGGCAATAATATTTAAAGTAAACTTATTGCCAGTATTATTACCAACTGCTGGACTTGTATTATTAGTTACAGGAGGTCTTGCATACACAATTGGAGCAGTTTTATATGGCCTTGGCAAAAAACATAAATGGATGCATTCCATATTTCATCTATTTATTTTGTTAGGTAGCTTACTACAATTTTTCTGTATACTATTATATGTAATGTGAAATAATTGTGAAAAGTATTGAATAAAATTATATAAGGTGCTATGATTTTAGACAGTAAAAAAAGAGAATTGGATAGAGGGACAGAATTAAGAATGGAACATGGGGAAAGACTTAAATCTGTCCCCGCGTTTCACCTTTGGAACAGACATCATATCTTTTTTAAATCTGCTATAGTTAGAAGTAATTGGGCGTAAGCAAATAAAATTAAAAGTTTGGTGTGAGCAATATGATTTAGTAAATGCTATAATTGACTTGCTTGGAATAATATGATAAAATTTATAAATCTAGAAAACTAGATTTATAAAAGTATTAAGAACCAAAATTCTAAAACCAACAGACAACAAGGAGGCACAAGATGGAAAAGCAAAGTTGGCGAATAGAAGATGATGGAAAGTGGGTTTATTACCGTGATGGTAATAAAGTCAAGGGACTGCAGAAAATTGGAGATAGGATATTCTTTTTCAATATGAAAGGTTATCTTATTAAAGACACATGGCTAAACATTGATGGGAACATGTTTTATGTTCTTTCTAATGGTGAATGTGCCAGAGGATGGAAGTGGATTAATGGATACAATTATTACTTCCATGAAAAAGCCAAAAAAGATATTCCAGAATGCTCTATGGCAAGAAACACCGTAATAGCAGGTGTTTACTTGGGAGATGATGGAAAGGCAGAACCGAAAAAATAAAAAAGATACTTACACAGAAGGGGGGCAAAATGCTCCTTTTTTGTGTGTTTTTGACTTTATGTAAATTTTGTGGTATAATATTCTCATAAGCTTTATATATATATCCTTTGGTTTATCTCTGCTATGGATGGGGCAGAGTTGACATATATAGCAAATACAACACTCTGAATTAGAGAAAGGATGAAAATTTATGACAGTTGTTATAGTTTGTATGTCTATTGCTATTACTATAGGAATATTCATTCTATTAATTGGAATTGCATATGCAATAGAGGAGGAGTTTAGAGAAGGAGTTGTAATGGCGATTATAGGATCAATTGTTATAGTTGCAGGAATACTAGTTGTCTTATCGCAGAAGCCTGCAGGCAATTATACCGAATGGAAAATAGATTCGATAATCGAAATTTCCCCGGTAGAAGACGAACAATATGTTATTGACACAGGAAATGAATATATATTCAAAGCCTCATTGCCTTTAGAAATTGATGATGGAGAACAGTATATAATAATCGAGAAAGATGGAGATACTACCATTGATTTTGAAGAAATAGGTAAAGGAGAAACAAGCAAATGTGTCACTTTTTCAAGAAATGAAAAGTCAGTACTAGGGAATACTCTTAAGAAGACATATACAAAGTACGTTTTCTATATTCCAGAAACTTAAACCATTCATCAAAAAGAAGGTACGAAAGTGCCTTCTTTTTGAATGTGTGATGAATATTGCAAGGAGTGCCCCAGATGTGCAAGAACTTGTCCAAAAAGGAGTGCCCTTCTGGACAAGTTATCAAAAAAAACAGAAAAACCCTGTACTATTTTGCAAAAATGGTATATAATAATACCGTGTTTTACCAACAGGCTTATATTCTTAATTAAGAATATACTGTGATTATTTTAGAAACTGAGGTAAATAACATGAAAGACTTAAAAGATTACAAAAATTTAAACAGAAAGGAAAATTTGAAATTAGCATCTAAAGTTGTGCATGGAGGAGAGGGAATAGACCCAGCAACAGGTTCAATAAGTTTCCCAATTTATCAAACTGCTACATTTAAGCATAGTGGAATTGAGATAAGAGATCCATACAATTATTCAAGATGCATTAACCCTACAAGGGAAGAACTAGAAAAAACAATGGCAATTTTGGAGGAAGGTACAAGAGCTTTTGCAGTAAATTCTGGAATGGCAGCTATTACACTTGTATTTTCACTATTAAAACCTGGTGACCATTTAATTATGTCAGATGATATTTATGGAGGTACTTTTAGAGAAGTAAATGAAGTACTAGAAGTAAATGGAATTGAGCATGATAGTATTGATTTATCTGATTTAGATTTGTTAGAAAGAACTATCAAGAAAAATACAAAAATGATTTTTATTGAGACACCAACAAATCCAATGATGAAAGTTGCAGACATTGCAGCAATTGCAAAAATAGGACATGACATTGGAGCATTGGTTGTAGTTGACAACACATTCCTAACACCATATTTCCAAAGACCACTTACATTAGGTGCAGATATTATTGTACATAGTGGAACAAAGTATCTTGCAGGTCATAATGATGTTTTAGCAGGTGTGGTTGTTGTAAAAGATAGCAAAATAGGCGAAACATTAGAAATAAAAATGTATATTTATGGTGCTGGATTAGGGCCAATGGATTCATGGCTAATGCTAAGAGGAATGAAAACTCTAGCCTTAAGAATGGACAAGCATAATGAAAATGCTATGAAGGTAGCAAATTGGTTACGTTCACAACCAAAAGTTGAAAAAGTATATTATGTGGGATTTGAAGACCACAAAGATTATGAAGTAACTAAGAAGCAAACAACTGGCTTTGGAGGAATGATATCTTTTAAAGTCGATAGCACAAAAACAGTTAATGATATTTTATCAAGATTAAAATTAATAATGTTTGCAGAGAGCTTAGGAGGAGTAGAAAGTTTAATTACTCACCCAGTTAGTAGAACTCATACTGAAATTTTGGAAGAAACAAGAGAGGCATTAGGTATTACAGATACACTTTTACGTTTGTCAGTTGGTATTGAAGATGCTGATGATATTATTGCAGATTTAGATCAGGCTTTGAACGGAGGAGCATCTGCGAGTGCATATTCAAATAATGAAAGACATTTTAATACTATGTTTAATATGAATGCTATACCAACAGATAATAAAGAGAACTATATTCAATTTGATAATAACGAGATATTGAAGCAGATACAAAAACAAGTGGTTTCTGTTTATAATATTGATATTAAAAATAAAACAGAATTAAAAAATAAAAAGAAAGAAGAGCAAAATAAGAACCTAAAAATTGAATTATAGGAGGTATATTATGACACGTTTTACAAAAATGCAAGCATATGGTAACGATTATGTGTATATAGATGCAATTAATCAAAAAATAGATAATGTAAATGAGCTTGCAAAATATATAAGTAATCGCCATTTTGGAGTAGGCTCAGATGGTTTAGTTCTAATTTGCAAATCAGATGTAGCAGATTTTAGAATGAGAATGTTTAATCCAGACGGAACAGAAGGAGAAATGTGCGGAAATGCATTACGTAGTTTGAGTAAGTATGTATATGACCACAAAATGACGGACAAAGAAGAGCTTACAATAGAAACTTTAGGCGGAATTCAACATGTAAAATTAACAGTTGAAAATGGACAAGCTGTAAATATTGAGGCCAATATAGGTAAACCAGTTTTGGACACAAGAAAAATACCAGTAAATACAAATTTGCCAGAATTTATAGAGCAGGAAGTAAAAATATTAGATAAAACATTTAAAATAACAGCAGTTTCTTGGGGAAATCCTCATTGCGTAATGTTTATAGATGATGTAGATAATTTCGATGTTGAAAAATATGGTAAGGCTATCGAATACAAGACAGATTTATTCCCAAATAAGACAAATGTAACATTTGCGCAAGTTATTGATAGAAACACATTAAAAATGAGAGAATGGGAAAGAGGAACTGGAGAGACAATTGGATGTGGTACTGGATGCTGTACTGCTACAGTAGCAGCTGTTTTAACAGGCAGATGCGATAGAAAAGTAAATGTGCATCAAATTGGAGGAATTCTAGAAACAAACTGGGATGAAGAAAGTGGAACAATGTTTATGAAAGGTCCTTCACATACTGTTTTTGAATCTGAAATCGATGTAGATAATATTATTAATGAGAAGGTAAGTAGAGTGAAAAAATTAACAAAGTTATTAGAAAATGTGGATTATGAACTAGTAAAAGGTAGTTTGGATGTAGATATAGCAGATGTAAAAGATGATTCAAGAAAAATTGAAGAAAATGATTTATACATTGCAAAAGTTGGAACTACATCAAATTCACACAAATTTATACCAGACGCAATAAAAAATGGTGCAAAAGCAGTTGTAATTGAACAAGATGTAGATATTCCAGAAGATGTTACAGTTATTAAAGTAAAATCTTCAAGAGAAGCAATGGCACATATTTCAGCAGCATATTTTGATTATCCTGCCAATAAACTAATTACAATAGGAGTAACAGGAACGGCAGGAAAAACTTCTACAACAAATATATTAAAGAAAATGTTAGAAGAAGCTGGAAACAAAGTTGGTTTGATAGGTACAATTGGAGCTTTTATTGATAAAACAAAAATTGACTTGCACAATACAACACCTGAAAATTACGAAGTGCAAAAACTATTTGATAAAATGGTAAAAGAAGACTGTAAATATGCAATAATGGAAGTATCATCACAAGGTCTTAAAATGCATAGAGTAGACGGAATTACATTTGATTATGGTGTGTTTACAAATATATCTAATGAGCATATTGGACCAAATGAGCATGCAAGTTTTGAAGAATATATGTATTGCAAGAGCTTATTATTCCAAAAATGCAAAACAGGAATTATAAATGTAGATGATAAAAATTGGGAGAATGTAACTAAAAATCATACTTGTAGCATAATAAAGTTTGGATTAAATTCAGAAGATGTAGATGTAAGAGCAGAAAATGTAAAATTTATTATGACACATGATTTTCTAGGAATGGGCTTTGATGTAAAAGGCAAAGTAAATGATAATTTTGAAGTTGCAATTCCTGGTAGATTTTCTGTATATAATTCATTATGTGCAATTACAATCGCAAATGAGCTTGGAATCAGCACAGATGCCATGAAAAGAGCATTACGCAAAGTTTCTGTAAAAGGTAGAATGGAGCTTGCAGTGTCAAACGACAAATACAAACTAATTATAGATTATGCACATAACGAAGATGAGATGACAAATTTAATGGAAACTATAATGGAATATAAACCAAAAAGAATAGTTTGTATCTTCGGAGGAGGAGGCAATAGAGCTAAATCAAGAAGATATGACATGGGAGAAATTTCAGGAAAGTATGCAGAGCTTACAATTCTTACAGAGGACAACCCTAGATTTGAAGATATAGACTCTATCAATAATGATATAATAGTAGGATTAAACAAGAGCAACGGCAAATACATTACAATAAAAGATAGACAAGAAGCAATAGAGTATGCAATGAAAAATGCACAAGAAGGAGATATTATACTTCTAATTGGAAAAGGTCATGAGCAATATCAAGAAATTAAAGGGGTACAATATTTCTGGGATGAAAGAGAAGCCGTTGAGAAGGCATTGAAGAAAATTGAGAATAATTAGGAAGTTAAAGAGATTTAATATAAAATAAGGAGATTATGGGAAAATAGGAGGCCATAATCTCTTTATTTACATTAAAGTAATATTGTGATATAATATAATTATTCCAAATTAAAAAATATCTTACAACAAGGAGGAATCATCTATGGCGATAAGATATTTGGAAGGAGACGGAATATTTCTTTCTCCAATTGAAGAAGCTGATGTATCAGTTCTTCTGGAAATGCAAAATGAAAAATTCATTCGGGACATGATGTCTTCATGTTTACCAAGAACATTTGAAGACATACAAGCAGACATTGTTAACACAAAGAAATCTGGCTCGCCGTACTTTTGGATTTTTAAGGAGTCGGAGAAAACAGATGAAGAAGGGATAGCAATAGGGTATGTTAAGCTAGAGATAGTCTCAAACATAATCAGAGCTTCTGAACTGCATATAGCTATTACAGAAGCGTATACCAAGAGAGGCTATGGAAAGCAAGTAATCAGACTAGTTACTGATTATGCTTTTGATTGCTTGAATTTGCATAGTGTTAGAGCTCTTATTAGAGAGAAAAACTATGCTTCACAGAAAGCATTTGAAAGCCAAGGATACAGAAGGGTAGGTGTTTTACCCGAATGGTCTTTCTATGATGGTGACTATCATGATTGCTACATTTATGATTGCATTCCTAGGTTCAGAAAGTCTAAGAATGAACAATGAACAAAAGAAAGGATGAGGTGTTTATGATTAAAATTCGGCAGTGTGAGCTAAAAGACATCGACAATGTGGCTAGGCTTTCGAAGAAAGTGCTCAAGAATCTCCAACAAAAAGGTAAATCCGATTTGTTTGGAGGGGTTGATGAGTCAGAAATTGCGGCTGCAATGGAATTTCCATCAACAGTAATTATTGCTGAGGATGAAAATGACAATGACAATATTGTCGGGTTCTTGCTTTTGCAAAAACCTAATGATGAAGAGGAAGAAGAATATGCGAAAGCATTTCCGAATTCCTACAAAGTAGGCGATGGCATTATCGTCAATGGTATTGGAGTTAGTCCGATACGGATAAAGATGGGAATTGCCACTTTGATGCTCGAATTTGGTAAGAAATATGCTCTCGAGCATGGATTTACTAAGTTTATTGGTACGATTCATCCAAAAAACGATGCGAGTGCTGGTGCGTTGTCTCATATTGCAGAAATGGAAAAAGGAGACCCTTTTATCCATGAAACCAGAGATGGAAGAAATTTGCTTCGGCAATATTTTATCCAGAATCTGAAGTAACACTTCTAACAGCAAAAGACCACTTCATAATGGAGTGGTCTTTTGTCATGACTAAGTTTCAGTCAAGCCTTGTTTTGGGGGACGGAGGAAAAAACAAGAATTGCTTTATTAATTAAACATTTTTATATAACACTAGACTTTTTTGAGATTTTGATTTAAAATAGTTTATGAAAAGAATAGGAGTGATAACAAATGAATATTTGGCATGATATAAGCAAAGAAAGAATTGCAAAAAATGACTTTATTGGTGTAGTAGAAATTCCAAAAGGGGGAACTACAAAATATGAATTAGACAAAGAAACAGGAATGCTCAAACTTGATAGAGTTTTATATACAGCAACACATTATCCAACGAATTATGGATTTATACCACGTACATATGCAGAAGATAACGATCCATTAGATGTGTTAATTTTATGTAATGAGAAAATTCAACCACTTACTTTAGTTGAATGCTATCCAATAGGAGTACTTATAATGAATGACAGTGGAGAAGAAGATGAAAAAATTATTGCAATATCTAAAAGAGATCCATATTTAAATGGATATAATGATATATCTGCACTTCCAAATCATATATCAGATGAGATAAAACATTTCTTTGAAGTATATAAACAGCTAGAAGGCAAAACAACAACAGTAGATAGAATGCTTGGAAAAGAGGAAGCAGAGAACATAATAGAAAAATGCATGAAAAAATATGAAGAAAAATTTGGCTAAAATGGAACGAGGGGACAGTCCCCTTTTCCCATTTTTGGGACAAGGGGACTGTCCCCTCGTTCCACTAAGAGGAGTGAAGCGAATTGGTTGAAAAAATTATTTTTAATATTCTGGCTTTTGCAATTTTTATAATTGTTTTTAGCAGATTTATAAAGAAAAATGATGCGAGTTATGTGTATATATTGGGCATCGAGTTTATTGGAATTGTAATTAATTTTATTGAGCTTTTCTTTGATATACATTTAAATTTGTTCTTTAGAGTTTTAATATATATTTTATCCATTGTTATACCTGGCATTTTGCTAATTATTGAGCATAAAACAAAGGTTGATTTTCCAGAAATGCTTAATATATTGCTTGCAAAAATAGCAGTTAATAGTGGAAATACAGATAAAGCTAAAGATTATTTATTTAAACTTATAGATAAGTATCCTAATAGCTACATTGGACATAAAACTCTAGCTGAGGTTTATGAAAAAGAAGGCAAATATTCAGTAGCTATAGATGAATATATTAGAGCGACTGATTTAAATAACAAAGATATTAAATTAAATTACAAAATAGCTTTTCTTTTAAATAAAGATGAAAGAAGTGAAGATGCAATTATAGTATTACAAGATTTATTAAAGAAAAATCCAGAATATTATGATGCTACTAATCTATTAGGAGAAATATTGTATACCGGAGAAAGATATAAAGAAGCAATTAATGTATATATGAATGCTTTAAGATATAATCCAGGAAATTATGACCTGTACTATAATCTTGGTATGGTATATACAATGGTAAATGATTTTCAAAGAGCAAAAGAATTTTATCAGAAAGCTGCAGAGATAAATTCACTTCTATATAATGCCAAATTAAGTTTGGGTCAAATAGCTTTAATTGCAGGAGATTTAGACGAGGCAGAGAAGTTTTTCGAAGAAAGTTTGAAAGGAAAAGACGTCGAATCTGGTTCATATTATTATTTATCTCAAGTTGCAATTCTTAAAGGAGATAAAGAAAAGGCATTAAATTATATGAATATAGCAGTAGAATTAGATTCAAAAATATATAATAAAATGCAAAAAGAAACTGTTTTTACTCCAATAAAAAATGAAGTAAGAAAACCAAACAAAGAGAACGAAAATATAAGAAAGTCTAAATTACGTTTAAAAGAAAGAAAAGCATTAAACCACTTGGCTAATACATGTTCTTTAATTAGTAGTTTGAACAATGATGATATTACAATGATGAAAAATGTAAAGGAAAAAGAAATGGGAAGAACTGAAAAGCAAAGAGAAAATTAAATTATATTATACAAGCCATCCTCATATATTTTATATGAGGATGTGATTTTTATATGAATATTTCTATAATAGGTGGAGACTTGAGGAGTGTTAGATTAGTTGAAAATTATGCAGCAGAAGGAAATACAATATATACATTTGGTCTAGAAAATTATAATTGGAAGGAAAATACTACATCAAGCTCAGAAGAAAAAAATTCGGAAATTGTTTTGTGCGAAAATTTATCAGAGGCAATGGAAAAATCCAATATTGTAATAGGTGGAATTCCATTTTCAAGAGATGGCATAAAATTAAATGCACCATTTGCTAGAAAAGAAATACTAATTGAGAATTTTAAAAAGAATTTAAATGGAAAGAAATTTTTTGCAGGAAGAATTCTTGAAGAAAATTTTGGGACGGAGGAAAATGCAAGTGAAGATAAACCAAAAATTCAAATGTATGATTTATTGAAAGACGATGAACTTACAATTTTAAATGCTATACCTACGGTTGAAGGAGCAATAAAAATCGCAATAGATGAAAGAGAGGAAACAATTCATGAAAGTAATGTTTTAGTATGCGGATATGGAAGAATTGGAAAAATAGCATGTGATAGATTTAGTAAGCTTGGAGCAAATGTATATTGCACTGCGAGAAAAGAAACAGATTTAGCTTGGATTAGGGAAAAAAGATTTATTCCACTTACATACCCTGAAGTTATTAATTTTGCATCAAGATTTGACATTGTTATTAATACAGTTCCAACTTTAATTATAAAGAAGGAAGAATTAGATGCTTTTAATAAAGATGTTTTACTTATAGAACTTGCATCTTTACCAGGAGGATTTGATAAAGAATATATCAAACAAAAAGGACTAAAACTTATTACGGCTCCGGGAATTCCAGGAAAAGAAATGCCGAAAACTGCAGCAAAATACATAAAAAAAGTTATAGATAAAATTTTGGATACTGCTTAATTCCTTTTTATTTTGGATTTTCTAAGTCAATGAGCTATATATGTTTAGAGAATTTCTGCAGGAGCGCGTAGCGACCAAACGAGCTTTGAAAAAAGCGAGTGCGATTGGAGAAACCTAGCAGATGAAAAGAAAATTTATTTTCTTTTCAGAATGCTTAGATGGTTTCGACAACAAGCGACAAAGAAATTCGAGAAACATACATAGCTCATGAAAATTTGAAAATTAAAAATGGTAACAATAAAATATTAAAAATTCTTAAAAAATATTTACAAAAAAAAAATTAAATGATATAAAAATAGAATACGATGTCTAAAAAAATATATAAATGATATAATATGATGTCGATTATAAATAAATTTTAAAGTAATATGTTATATAATATAAAGGAGTGCAGACAAAATGTCAATTTTACAATCGTTAATATTAGGAATAGTACAAGGGTTAACAGAACTTTTGCCAATTTCAAGTTCTGGTCATTTAGAAATAATACCATGGCTTTTTAATTGGACTAGTGATCCAAATTTTAATGTAGCATTTGAAGGATTCGATGTTGCATTACACTTTGGTACTTTCTTAGCTATTGCAATTTTCTTCTTTAAAGACTGGATTAATTTGATAGTAGGCGGATTTAATCAAGTAGTGAAAAAGAAAAAAACACCAGAAGGAAGAATGTTTTGGTATTTAGTAATAGCAACAATACCTGGAGGAATAATTGGATTACTTTTAGATACATTCGCAGGAGATGTTTTGAAAAAGCCTATAATTATAGCAATTGCGTTAATGGTAATGGGTGTTATTTTATATTTTGTAGATAAAAAAGCAAAATCTACTACAGATTATGAACACATGACTTTTAAACAAACATTTTTAATCGGTTTATCGCAATGTTTAGCATTTATTCCAGGTGTTTCAAGATCTGGAATAACAATGACAGCAGGAAGAGCTATGGGAGTTGATAGACCATCAGCTGCAAGATATTCATTCATGCTTTCTGCACCAATTGTTTTTGCGGCAACAATTTTTAAATTAAAAGATTTTGTTTTTAATTTATCATTTTTCATAGGCGTATTGGCAAGCTTTATTGTGGGAATAATAGTTATTAAATGGCTATTAAAATTCTTACAAAAGGGAAGTTTTAAAGTATTTGCAATTTATAGAGTTATTTTTGGCTTAATAATTTTAATTGTAGCATTTACTAGAATGTAAAAATGAAAAGTTCTGCTTAGAAACAAAAATGATTTGATAAATTAAATGGAAAAATGTGGTAATGTTACAAAAATGTTACAGAAATATTACATTTATATTACATTTATATTAAATCGTTAAATAGATATTGACATTTTTACAAAAAACGATAAAATATTAAATGAACTATGGTTATATTAAAAAAATGTAAAAAACAAAGGAAAAAAATACAAGTATTATTTATTACATTTTGCAAAATATAATAATGGTGCAAAAAAAACGAAGGAGAATAAAATGGCTAGTTGTTTAGGTTTATATATAGAAAGCAATGTAATTAAATATGCAAAAGTAACTAAAGACCATGACTTATTAAAAGTTGAAGCTTTTGGTGTAAAATTCTATGAAAAACTTGGAGAAACTTTAAACCAAATAGTTTCAGAAACATTTAGTTACAACATTCCAATAAGTATAAATATGTCTGAAGAGATTTATAACTATTTTTATATGTTTAGTTTATTAAATAAGAATGATTTAAAGAAAGCTATCAATACTGAATTTGAATCATATTGTTTTGATAAAAAACTGAACAAAAATGCTTTTGAGACAAGATATGCTTTATGTAATGTGGAAGAAGATAGAGACAAATTAAAAGTAATACATGTATCTTCAAACAAGTCTTCAATAGCAAAAATATTGCAGACTTTGAATGAATTTAAAGTATCTACTATTACTCCACTTGGTACAAGCATCACAAACGTAGCATCTATAAAACCTAAAGAAAACATAATAATAGTAAATATAGAGGAAACAACAACTATTACAAGTGTAATAAATCAAAAAATATTTAATGTTGAAAAAATGGAGGAAGGCTCAGGAACAATATTAAATAAAATAGCTAGCAAAGAAAACTCTTATTCAAAAGCATATGAAATATGTAAAAATTCTACTATTTATACAATGGAAGGCAAAGAATTACAAGACGAAGAAAATGAATATTTAGATTATATAATGCCTACTTTGCACAAAATAGTAACAAGAGTTAGAGATTATGTAACAAATTCTACATCAAAATATGACAAAATATATATCACAGGTACAATGTCAGTAGTAAACAATATAGATTTATACTTTCAAGAATTCTTTGATACTGAAAAATGTGAGATATTAAGACCATATTTTGTTAGTGAAAATATCAAAATAAATATAAAAGATTATATTGAAGTAAATTCAGCAATTGCAATAGGAATGCAAGGCTTGGGATATGGAATAAAGAGTATGAACTTTAAAAAGCCAACTCTTTCAGACCAATTACCTGATTTCCTTAAACTAGATATGAGTTTAGGTAAAAAAGAAAAAGATGGCAGCAAACCTAAAGTAAAAATTAATATGAGCTTAAAGGGAAAATTTGATGCAACAGAAAGATGGCTTTTAAGGGGAATCCTTGGAATATTTATGCTAATAATAATTTATTCGGGAATATCAATTTACTTAGAAAATAGCATAAATGAAAAAATAGCTGATGCAGAAGAAAGCATAAATTATACACAAAGACAAATAGATGCAGTAGCAAGTGATATAACACAACTAAATCAAGTTTCGAATAGATATGTTGACATGACAAATAATTTAAGAGATATTAATGATAAAATTCAAACAGATTTAAGCTTAAAAGGCTCGATCCCAAATCTATTAACTGAAATAATGTCTGTGATTCCAAATCAAGTACAAATAACAGAAATACAAAATACCACAGACAATGAAGCAAGACATGTTATAATAAATGCTCAATCAAAATATTATGATGAATTAGGATATTTTAAAGCAAAACTAAAAGAAGATAATGTATTAACAAATATTGTATCAACACAGGGAGAAAAACAAGGTGATTTTGTTAAAATAGTTATAGAGGGGGATTTGCCATGAGAAAAATTTTAATGGTCGTATTAGTGATTTTAGTAATAATTTTGGCATATTTCACCATTTTTGAAGGCATAGCTATTGGATCCTTTGAAATACTAAGTACGAACGGAATTGTAAGTTTAAGTGATAGATTAGATACAGAAATTAATACAGCAAACAGAATGATAAAAAGTGACTATCAAACTAGACAAGGTGAACTTTCTAGCGCTGTAGATACTTTATTATCAAATAAAGAACAATATTACAATTTGGCAAATGTAAGTACAGATAGTGAGATTAGCGAAGCTAATACAGAAGAATATTACTATATAGAATTTCTATTTTTAAGAATAGGAAGACATGCTAGAGACGAAGGCGTAAACTTTAGAATGGATATAAAAGCAGGAAATATGGGAGATTCAGTTACAAAAAATATTACATTTACAGTTGATGGACAATATCCTGCAATAATCGGATTTGTATCTGAACTAGAGAACGATAGTGATTTAGCTTTTAGAATTGAAAACTTCCATATGTTACCAAATGGGGAAAATGTACAAGCTACCTTTGATGTTAATGGAGTTAGAATAATGCTAGAAGAGACAACAAGTGGCACTGATACAAATGCAGTAACATCAAGTGGAACAACTACAGGAACTACAACTGGTGTAATAGGCAATACAGCAGAAACTTCAAGTGGAACAACTACAGGAACTACAACTGGTGTAATAGGCAATACAGCAGAAACTTCAAGTGTACCAGTAGGAACTGATACTGCAACAGTAACAGAACCTATAGAGTAACAAATATTAAAAACACATTGTATGAAACAACATAATAAAAAGAAATGGAGGTTAAATATGCTAAAGTCAGTAATAAAAGAAATAATTATATTATTACTTTTAAGTGTGGCTATATTATTAATTTTAATGGTATTGTTTTATGATTATATTCCAATAAGTGAAGAAATACCTACAGTTCAAGCATATACAACACCAGAAGATGTAAGAAATGAGCTTGATACAACTATATCAGAAGCAGAAAAAGTAGAGGTAACATATGAGGTTACAGATTCAGATTTAAACGTGTATCAACAAACAGGAAGATATAATGAAGGAAAAGCTAATCCATTTTCTTTACAAGAAGAAAATGTGAATGAAACAACAGGAAATGGCAATACAAACACAAATGGTAATACAGCTACAAATGAAAACAATAATCAAACAACAATAGATGAAAATTCAACAGGAACATTTTTTAATGAAACAGGAATTAAATAACAATATTTTAATTCTTAAATAGCTCAGGTTATATTTATTTTATAAATATATACAAAAAAATTTTATAAGGAGGAATTTTTTATGTTAAAAAATCAAAAGGGTATTACTTTAGTTGCTTTAGTTATTACAATCATCATTTTAATAATCTTAGCAACAGTAACAATCATATTTGCGTTCAATGGAGGAATAGTAGACCGTGCTAACCAAGCAGCTAACATGTATGCAAATGATACAAAATACACAGATGATTCATTAGCTAACGTTGTAGCATATATTGATTCAAAAGTACCTGCTACTAACTAGTATGTATTAGAAATTTTAAACGGTTTAAAATTTTTTAGACTGAAATATTTAACTTAAATAATTGAGGCTATGCTGTTTAAATATAATTTAAAATATATAATTATATTTTAAGTATAGCCTCTGTTTTAAAATAAGGAGCAAAGATGGAATACTTTTTATACTTTATAATATTTTGCATTGGGGCTGTATTTGGAAGTTTTTTTACATTAGCAGTTTATAGAATTCCATTAGGACAAGATATTACACATACACATTCATATTGCCCAACTTGTAAACATAAATTAAAATTCTTAGATTTAATACCAATATTAAGTTATACATTCTTAGGTGGTAAATGCAGATATTGTAAAACAAAAATAAGACCTAGATATATATTATTAGAAATAATGTCTGGTGTGGTTTTTGTTTTATTTGCAGCTTCAATAAAATTTACTCTTATCCCATTTAATAGTAAAATGCTAGTATATTTTATTTTCGGAATTTTATACTTAGCAACTTTATTTATAATAGCTGGAATAGATAAGGAAAGAATAGAAATAGAAAAGCCGGTTCTTATATTTGGCTTTGTTTGTGTTGCAATATATATGATATATCTATACATAGTAGAAAATGACCCTAGTATTTATAGCTATGTTATTTATTTATTATTTGCATGCATAATATTATTATTTAGTATTTCTCACTTGAGAAAAAAAGGAGAGAATAATTATACACTTGATATTTTATTATTATCATTAATGATGATTTTATTTACATACGAAACAGTATACATATATACAGTAATTATTACACTTCTTTCAATATCATTTCATTTATTTTTTACTGAATTACATAAAAGAAAAAACAAAGCAGTAAGAAAAATAAAGATAGAAACTACGAAAATGCCAATTGGCTTTTATATGTGTGTTTCTAACATACTTATGATGTTAGTTACTAATTTTGCAATTTTTTATAGGTGATAAAATGGAAAAAAACAACTTAAAAAAAATGAACAAATTGAAATCTGAAAAAGGTTTTACTATGCAGGACCTTATTGTAGCTATTTTAATGTTTACAATATTTACAGGAATAATATGTTCAACTATGTATAAGGTTTATGAACTAAATGCAAGAGTGAGTTTATCTTCTCAAATGGCTATGTATGCTGTTCAAATATTAGAAGATATTGACAAGATTTCTTATGAGGAAGCCCAAACTAAAACAGGGGAGCAATATAGAGAACAATTTTCTATACCTGCTGGATTTAAAATTGATTTAAAATTTTCTAATTATAAAGAAGGAGAAGAAAATATAGAAGATGTAATTAAAATAGTAAATTTAAGTATCTCATATGATTATTTGGGCTCTACAGAAAACATTAATATACAAAAGTTAAAAATAAAAGAAATGTAAATATTAAAGTGAAAGGAGATTTAGGTTTACAGATGTGGAAAAACAAAATAAAAAATCAAAAAGGTATTACTCTCGCAGCATTAGTAGTATATATAAGTGTAATGACTATTGTAATAGCTACTGTTACTGTAATTAGCACATTTTTTTATGACAGAATTGGCGATGTAGTTGTTACTCCTAAATATGCAGCAGAAATAAATAAATTTATAATGTTTTTTGCTGTAGATGTAAAAGACTATAGCTCTGCAACTGTAACAGATACTACAATTCAATTTGACAATGGACCAACATATACATTTGAAGATAACACAATATATAGAAATGATACAAAAATAGCTGAAAAAATATTAAATTGTACTTTTTCATCAGACCAATATACAGTTAATTCAGTTACAAAAAATCTGATTAATGTTACGCTAAAAGCTGGAAAAAATAATAATGATTTTTTTGAAAAAACTATTACCTATACTTTAAAATATTGGTAAAATTAATTATAATAATATGCTTAAATTAGTTAATAATATTAGTAGGAAACAAATGAAAGGAGAAATTCTATGGATTCAAAAAGAAGTCAACCTTTGGGAATAGAGTTAGTAAGGAGAGGAATTGTAAGTGAAGAGGATGTTCAAAGAGCTTTAGATTATCAAAAAGCTGAACCTAATAAAAAAATAGGAGATATACTAAATATTTTAAGAGCGTGTGACCCATACGTGTTAATTAAAGCTATGGGAGAAATACTAGATGAAAAGTCTATATATTTAAAAGAATCAGATATAAAAGTAAATATGTTAGACTATCTTTCACTTGATATTGCAAAGCAGTATAAAGCTATACCTTTTGAGGAATCAAATGATAAAATAAAAGTTTGCTTTGCAGATACTTCAAATAGAAGAGCTGTAGAAACAGTAAGGTTATTATTGTTAAATAAAGGCCTTATCATGGAAAAGTATATAACATTTGAAACTAATATAGATTTAATTTTGAATTCTTATTCGTCAAGTTCAGAAGACATAAATATAAATGCTGATGTTTCAAGTTTTATTGATAGCGTAATAAAAACTGCAATGGAAAAAAGAGCAAGTGATATTCATATTGAACCAATGCAAGAAGGAATGAGAATTAGATACAGAATAGATGGTGTTTTAGTAAATGCAGCTAATATAGGAAAAGAAAAGCAAGCACAAATCGTAAATAGGCTGAAAGCCATATCAAACATGCATCAAGAAAAACAAGAATCTCAAGATGGTAGAATTATCATGTATCCTGAATATAATATTCGTGTTTCTTCACAGAAAAATATTTATGGAGAAAAATTTGTTCTAAGATTATTGAAGAAAAATGAAGATGTTAAATCAATTTATGATTTAGGATTTCCAAAAGATGAGAAACTTGTAAAAGATGCTTTCAATAAAAAGAACAGTATTACAGTAATTGCAGCACCTACTGGAGAAGGTAAAACAACAACATTATATAGTATTATAGATTTATTAAATAGACCTGAAATAAATATTACAACAATTGAAGACCCAGTAGAAATTAGAATAAATGGATTAAACCAAATTGAAGTTGATCCAAAAGCAACATTTGTTGAATCATTGAGAACAGTATTAAGACAAGATCCCGATATTATTTTAGTTGGAGAAATTAGAGATAGAGAAACAGCTGAAATTGCAATGCAAGCTGGACAAACAGGTCATTATGTTTTGTCTACAATTCATACAATCGATGCAGTAGAAGTAATAACAAGACTTAGAAAAATGGGAGTATCAAATTATGATATTTCTAGTACTCTTGCTACATCAGTATCCCAGAGATTAGTAAGAAGATTATGCCCACATTGCAGAAAAGAGAGAGAGTATACTAAAGAGGAAATAGATATAATTAATAAAATTGGTGACAAGTATAATGTTAAATTCGATTTAGAAGGCAAGAAAACTTTTGAAGCAGTTGGATGTAAGAAATGTAATAATACCGGTTATTTAGGAAGAATAGGTATCTTTGAAGTTTTAATTATTGATGATAATATCAAAAATTTAATTGTAGAAAACAAATCTGCATCAGACATAAGAAATCTTGCACTAAGCCAAGGTTATGTACCATTAATAGTAGACGGAATAAATAAAATAATTGATGGCACAACAAACTTACCAGAGCTAAATAATAAGTTAGCAATATATTAATATTGGGGGGTTACTAATGATAGATATTGATAAAGTTTTAGATACAGCAAAAGAAAAGGATGCTTCAGACGTTCATCTAATTTGTGGCTTAAAGCCCATGTTAAGAATTAGAAGAGATTTAATTGAATATGAATGTCCAGACCCACTAACAGAAGAGGATATGTCTGATATATACGATTACTTTGTTAGAGGGAATGTTGATAAAGATAGAGTTTTTAAAGAAACAAAAAAATTAGATATGTCTTATGAATTTGAAGATATTCGTCTAAGGGTAAATATTTCATTAGCAAATGAAATACCTATACTTACAATGAGATTAATAAAAAACGAATTGCCAAAATATGAAGACTTGGGAGTTCCAGATATAGTTAGAAGAATGACATATCAACCACAAGGATTAATATTAGTTACAGGAAAGACTAACTCTGGTAAAACAACAACATTAAATGCATTAATTAATGAAATAAATGAAAATCAAAATAAAAAGATATTAACTTTGGAAAACCCAGTAGAGTATAAGCATACAAGTAAAAAATCAGTTATAGTACAAAAAGAAATAGGAGCAGGAAGAGACTGTTTAACATTTAGTGATGGTGTTAAAAACTCACTAAGAGAGGACTGCGATATATTAGTTATAGGAGAGATAAGAGATAGGCAAACAATGGAAGCAGCTATAGAAACAGCTGAATCAGGACACTTAGTAATTGGAACACTTCATACTAAATCATGTGCAGAGACCATAGATAGAATGGTAAACTTCTATGAAATTAGAGACCAACAAACAGTTAAATATTTAATTTCATCATTACTAAAACTAGTAATTTCCCAAAGATTATTACCATCTAAAACAGGGGATTTAGTACTAGTACCAGAGGTAATGGTCGTAGATAATATTATTTCAGGTATAATCAGAAAAGAAAAAATAAGTGTATCTGAAATAGAAGATGCTATACAAAGTAACTTAGAAAAAGGAAGTATAGGACTAATAAATTCAATAGCAGAACTATTTGTAGAAGACGTAATAACATTGGATCAAGCAAAAGCTCAAATAGAAGAGAAAAATATAGAAACATTAAACAGAACAATAATGCAATTGAAAATAAAGAGAGAAAAAACAAACAAAATAAATCAATAGTGTCGGTTTGGGGACAGGTCTCCGGGCGACAAAATGTCGCCTTGGAGTCAAGTATCCAGGAAGCACAGCATTCAAAAATAGACATTAAATTATATTTATGATGAAATTTAGGAGGGAGGAAAAATGCCGGAATACAGATATAAAGCAATGACTTCTAAGGGACAAGTTGTTATAAACAAAGTAGAAGATGCCAGTAGAAATACTTTGATAAAAAGACTGAAAAGTAATGAATTACTTCCAATAAGCATTCAACAAGTTGGCTATAGAGGTAAAAAGACAAAAGCTAATAGAAGAAACATGATGGATATAGATGACATAATGAGGCAAGCTGAATCTGCTAATATCATGCAGGGTAGATCAGTATCAAAGCTAAGTACTAAGGAAAGGATTAATTTAGCTTTAGCAAGAGAAGAAAAGATTAAAAATAGGGATTTAATTATATTCACACAAAATTTTTACCTATTAAAGAAAGCTAATTTTAATAATATACATGCATTAAATACTATAATAGATAGTACAGAAAATTTATCATTAAGAGGAGTCTTACAAGATATATTAGCTGGTGTTGAAGCTGGAGAGTATATGTATACAACGATGGAATATTATTCTGATATATTCCCATATATTTATGTAAACATGATTAAAGTTGGAGAAATGTCAGGATCTCTTACAAAATCACTAGAGCAGGCTGTAAAATATCTTGAAGATAGTGATGATACAAGTTCAAGGTTAAAAAAAATTATAGTTCCTAATGTTCTACAGCTTGTTGCAATAATAGGATTATTAATCTTCGGTGTAGCTTATATCATACCAATTATAGAAGACGCCTTTGCAAAATCTGGTTCATCTGACCAGTTGCCAGGAATAACTATTTGGTTTGTTAATTTCTGTAGAGGATTATTAAATGTATGGTATGTTCCAGTATTGATAATATTAGGTGTAATTGCAGCAGTATATGTATATATTAGTTCACCAAAGGGAAAATATAATTTTGATTATTTTAAATACAAAATGCCGATATTTGGGAAACTACTATTCGCAATAGACTTTTCAAGATTTATGAGAGCAATGCTATTAAATCTTGAAAATGGTATGAGAATACAAGATTCACTTGAAGTTAGTAAATCTGTCGTAAAGAATTATGTATTATTATCAATTATTGAAACTGCAATTAATAATATTTTAATTGGTGCATCATGGATTGAACCATTTGAAAATTCAGGACTATGTTCATCAATGCAAACTGAAATGTTAAAAATAGGAATGCAGACTGACTTACCAGAAATGATGAGAAAATTAGTTGAATATATGGAAATTGATATAAATAACTTAATACAAAAAGTAATGGCAGTATTACCACAAGTTGTTTATTCAATTGTAGGTATATTCTTAATATTCTTAGTAGTTATAATTGTAGTACCATGTATACAACTTTATATGGGTGCATGGATGTTCAACTCAGTAGATTTGCCAGCATTCTAAAAACTAGGAATTTTAATTATATAAAAAAATATAAAACTATTCAAATGAAAATATGTATGATATAATTCATTTGGATAGTTTTTTTGAAAGAAGAAAGATTAATATGAAAGCAAAAGGAAAACTTTCGTTACTATGTGTACCTTCTAGAAAAGAGAGAAAGGGATGATATTTAAAATGAAATTAGGTATTGATTTAGGTGGAAGTCATATAGGAATTGGACTTATAAAAAATGGAAAAGTGATGAGCAAATGGGAGGATAGAGATTTTTGGAACGATTATTTTAGGATTTATGAAGAACCATCTAAAGCTATAGAAGAAGCTGAAAATAGTATATTAGAATTTATAATTAAAAAAATAAGGCAGTATAATGCGAAATATGATATAGAAGAAATAGGATTTGCAAGTCCAGGAGATCCAATACAAGAAAAGCTTATCATGAAAAACTTAGTAAATCTTGGTATTAATGAGCTGAATTTAAATAGAGTTTATGAAAAAATAAAAATTCCAATTAAAATAAAAAATGATTCTAAAGCTGCAGCAGAAGCAGAGTATACATATGGAGCATTACAAGGATATAATGATTCAGTATTTTTATGCTTAGGAACTGGAATTGGTTCGGCTGTTTTCTTAAATGGAAAATTGTTAAAGGCAAATAAGCACATAGGATTTGAATTAGGCCATATGGTAATAGATAAGAATGGAATAGAATGTAATTGTGGAAAAAGAGGATGCTTTGAAACATATTGTTCAATAAAAAGATTTAAAGAAAGCGCACAAAAAGCTCTAAACATAGATAATAGATTTTATGTAGCTGCACCAGATTTGAAAAAAAAGATAAAAGAAAATATGAATAATATGGATATACAAAAATTAATAGATGAATTCATAGAAAACATGATAATTGGGCTTTCAAATATTATTGATATTTTCGAACCAGAAGCTATTTGCTTAGGTGGAAGTTTTGTATTTTTTAAAGATATTTTTTATGATAGACTTATTTCGGAATTAAATGCCAGAAAGTATTACTTCAATAAAGGAGAAGCTCCCAAAATTGTTTTAGCCAAATTAAATAATGATGCGGGAATGATAGGTGCTACTATTTAAAAATTTGACAAAAATCAAAAAAGATAGTATAATAATTAACAGTTGTTACCAAAATAATGGTAAAGAAGAGATTTGTATAAAATAAAAATAAAAGAGAATTATTATAATATTGTAAATTATGGAATCGGATTATAAATTATAGATAGTATTAGAAATATGCTTATGGTGCGGAAAAATATGTTAAGCATGTTCTATGCATTTGTGCTAAAATAATAATAGTTATAGAGGATTTTTTTGAAAAAAGTAGTTTATGATATTATAAGCTACTTTTTTGTGTTTAAATAATGCAAATAACTTTATATAATTAAGATAAAATTGAAAAGGAGAGATTAAATTTAATGGAAAAAAGAAAAAGAGAGACATCACAAGCTCCAAAGTTTGAGTTTAAGAAAGAGAGCTTAAAAATTATTCCTCTTGGAGGATTAGATGAAATTGGTAAGAACATAACAATTTTTGAGTATGGAAATGAGATAGTATTAGTTGACTGTGGGTTAGAATTCCCAGAGGATGATATGCTAGGTGTTGATTTAGTTATACCTGATGTAACATATTTGGAAAAAAATAAAGAAAAAATAAAAGGTATGGTTATAACACACGGACATGAGGACCACATAGGTGCTATTCCTTACGTTTTAAAACAAATAAATATACCAATTTATGCTACAAAATTAACAATGGGATTAATAAAAAATAAATTAGAAGAGCATAAATTATTAAATTCTGCAAAATTATTTACTGTAGACCAAGGACAAACAATTAATTTTGGAAATATTAAAGTAGAATTGATAAGAAGTAATCACAGTATTCCAGATGCAGTAATGCTTGCAATACACACACCTCAAGGTGTTGTACTTCATACAGGAGACTTCAAAGTTGATTTTACTCCAATTGACGATAAAGTAATGGATTTGGGTAGAATTGCAGAATTGGGAAATAAAGGAATAATAGCATTAATGTCAGATAGTACAAACTCAGAAAGAAAAGGTTATACAATGTCTGAAAGTACTGTTGGAGATGTTTTTGACAGACTATTCCAAAATAATAAAAAGAGAATAGTAGTTGCAACTTTTGCATCTAATGTGCATAGAGTTCAACAAATTGTTAATTCAGCAGAGAAATATGGCAGAAAAATTGCAGTTTGTGGAAGAAGTATGATAAATATGATAGAAACTGCAAGAGAATTAGGATATATTGATGCACCAGAAAACATGTTTATCGATATTGATATGATTAAAAATTATACTGATGAACAATTAGTTATAATTACAACTGGAAGTCAGGGAGAGACAATGTCTGCATTAACAAGGATGGCAGCAGGAGAACATAAAAAGGTTGTTATTACTCCAAATGACATGGTAATAATTTCTGCTACTCCAATACCAGGAAATGAAAAATTAGTATCAAATGTTATTAACGACTTGATGCAAATAGGAGCAGAGGTTATTTATAGTGCATTGGAAGCTATCCACGTTTCAGGACATGCTTGCCAAGAAGAACAAAAATTAATTATATCACTTGCAAAACCAAAGTTCTTTATACCAGTACATGGTGAATATAGACAATTAAGAGCTCATGCAGAAACTGCAAAACAAATGGGAATACCAGCAGAAAACATATTTATATTAGAAAATGGTAAAACTTTAGAGATAAATAAAAAACATGCTAAAATTACAAACTCTGTACCTAGCGGAAAAATTTTAGTTGATGGACTAGGTGTAGGAGATGTAGGAAATATAGTACTTCGTGATAGACAACACTTATCACAAGATGGTTTAATTGTAATCGTAATGGGAATGGATAGTAACACAGGAGAAATCGTATCAGGACCAGATGTGGTTTCAAGAGGATTCGTTTATGTTAGAGAATCTGAAACTTTAATGGACGATTTGAAAAAAGTTATTAGACAAGAAGTAAAAACATTTGAGGAAGATGGAATTAGAGACTGGGCTACTATAAAGTCTACATTGAAAGATGATTTAAGAGATTATATATTCCAAAGAACTAAACGTAACCCAATGATATTGCCTATTATTTTAGAAGTATAGAGGTTGATTAATTAATAATTGTGTTTTGGCGTTGTTAAGCTTCACTTCGAAAATCCTCAACGTGCAAAAAGCACGCCTCCGGTTTTCTCGCTTGCTTGCCTAGCCAAAACAGCAATTCTTAATTAATCATAAAAAAATAATTGTGTTTTGGCGGTGGTTGTGACCATTTTTGATTCAAAAGTAAAAAGCCAAGTATAAAGTATATTTCTCGAATTTTTTGTTCCTTGGTGTCGCACACCTTCGAATGTTAAAAAAGAAAAATAAATTTTTCTTTTTTAAAGTAGGAAGGTTGCTCCAAGTCGCACTCGCTTTTAACAAAGCTCGTTTGGTCGCTTACGCGGAACTTCAAAAATTCTCTAAATATACTTTATACTTGGCTAATACAGTAATTTGATTTTATATAGTATATATATTGTAAATTTTATAAAAATGAAATATAATAAATCACAGAGATGTTAATGAAAGGACTGAAATTAATATGGATTATAAAGATTTAGCTAATTTGATTTTTCCTGATGCTAAGGAGATTTCATATTATGAAGAAAAATACCCAGAAAGAAATTTGAAAGAAGGAGCTGTAGTTTCAAGATTTGCACCAAGTCCAACTGGTTTTGTGCATATTGGAGGGTTATATCAGGCTTTAGTTGCAAAAGAAATGACTAAAAAAACTGATGGAGTTTTCTTTTTAAGAGTTGAAGATACAGATCAAAAAAGAGAAGTTGAAAATGGTGTAACAGGTATAGTAAATTCTTTAAAAGATTTTGATATTTTACCTGATGAAGGTATGATTACAGAAATAGAAGAGAAGGGTAACTATGGACCATACAAACAGTCCTTAAGGAAAGATATATATCAAGCTTATGCTAAATATTTATTAGAACTAGGAAAAGCGTATCCATGTTTCTGCAGTGCAGATGAAGTAGAAGAAATTAGAAAAAAACAAGAGGCTGCGAAGATAAGACCAGGATATTATGGTGTATGGGCAAAATGCAGAAATTTAACAGTAGAAGAAGCAGCAGAAAAAATAAAAAATGGAGAAAATTATATTATACGTTTTAAATCTCCAGGTAGAGAAGATAGAAAAATAAAACATCACGATATTATAAAAGGAAATGTGGACTTTCCAGAAAATGACCAAGATATAGTTATTATAAAGGCAGATGGATTACCAACATACCATTTTGCACATGCTGTTGATGACCATTTAATGAGAACGACACATGTTATACGTAGTGATGAGTGGCTATCATCTGTGCCATTACATTTACAGTTATTTCATGAACTAGGATTTAAAGCACCAAAATATGCACATATTTCTCCTATTATGAAAAATGATAATGGAAATAAGCGTAAATTAAGTAAAAGAAAAGATCCAGAAGCTGCAGTATCATACTATAAAGAAGAGGGAATACCAGTACTTGCGGTTAAAGAATATCTTTTAAATATAGCCAATTCAACATTTGAGAATTGGAGAAGAGCAAACCCAGATAAAAGCATAGATGAATTTGACTTTAATCTAAACAAAATGAGTGTAAGTGGTGCGTTATTTGATATGATTAAATTATTGGATATAGGAAAGACTGTAATATCAAAAATGACTGCAGAAGAAGTATATAATTGTGCTTTAGAATGGGCAAACGAGTATGATAAAGAACTAGCAGAAATGTTAGCAAATAAAGAATATTCTTTGAGAGTTCTAGGAATAGAGAGAGGTAATAAGAAACCAAGAAAAGATATTTCAAAATGGTCGGATGTTAAAAATTCAATTATATATATGTATGATGATAAATTCTTTGCAGGAGATGTAGCATATGATTATGGTAAAATTTCTGACAAAGCAGAAGTTGAAAAAATAACTAAAACATATATAAATGAATATTTTAATATAAATGATGACAAAGATACATGGTTTAATAAAATAAAGGATTTAGCAGAAAAATTGGGATATGCAAGAGAAGTAAAAGAATATAAAGCAGAACCAGAAAAATGGCCAGGTCATGTAGGAGATATTAGTACAGTATTAAGAGTAAAATTAACAGGAAGGCAAAACACACCAGATATGTATGAAATAATGCAAGTATTAGGAAAAGACAGCGTAGAGAAGAGACTTTCATAATTACTGGCAGACTATATTTATTAAAATTACTTAAATAAATATACTAGTAAAAAATATAAAAATGCTTGAAAACTTATTATTAAAAAATAGAAAATACTGTGAAAAATTTTATAAAAAATAGTAAAAAGGGGGCTGTAGATAATGGAATATAATATAGGAGACATAGTTAGAACAAAAAAACAGCACCCTTGTGGAAGCAAACTATGGGAGATAACAAGGGTAGGAGTAGACTTCAAATTAAAATGCCTAGGATGCGGGCATACAATAATGATAGAAAGACCAAAGGCATTAAAAATGATAGTTAGAAAAGTAGAGAAAGATGAAATAAATTCATAAATGTAAAGTGAGCTTTATTCTATAACAAACCTAAAATAAATAAAGTAGGGAGGCCAACCATTTCTGGTTGACCTCCCTTTAAGAGGGTTGGGAGAAAGTATTCGGTTTTTTAGGAAACCCTACCCCATTTTTGCATATTTTCATATACTTCGGACGGACTCATTTTTTTCAGTTCTTCTGCTTCTTCAGCAGAAATTTCGATACCACCATTTCTTTCGAGATGCTCGACGGCGTCTCGATCGAAACGCAACGAATTATACGTTGTAAAGTACAAAAGGTTGTTCTTTCCGAAACAAAAAGAGGTGTTTGGGTGGATGGTAGAAAACGCATCTTGTGCTGCTTTCGTTAATTCATCCAGACTTCTGAACCAAAAAATCCGTTCTTGTTTCGCCATAATTTGGCGCCTCCCATTAGTATATTTGTTCAATTGAACAAACGAACCTTGAACAGTTCAAATTGAACATGTTTCAATTATATTACATTTTACATAAAAAGTCAACTGAAAAAGAAAAATAATTGTGGTAGCTACGTATAAGAAAAAAGTCAACACAAATATTGTTTGTGCTGACCATATTAATTTTGAAATTTTTATTTTATAAAATTTTCTATTTCTTCCCAAATTCCTTCTGTATAAATCTTTCTTTCAGATGAAAAAGGATAGAATTTTAAATCATGTAAAGGATTCAATTCATCTTGCAAGTTTCTTACTTGAGAATCCACTTTTGTTACTGCAATTTTATCCGCCTTGTTAGCAACAACTATGCATGGTTTATTTGTATCAATAATATAACGATACATTAATTTATCATTTTCTGTAGGCGAATGCCTAATATCTATTAGAAAAACGATTAAAGCAATGTTGGTACTTTTTGCCAAATATTCTTCTATAAAAGAGCCAACTTTAACTTGTTCAGACTTGGACATTTTGCTATATCCATAACCAGGCAAATCTACAAAATAGAATTTATTATCCATATTATAAAAATTAATTTGTCTCGTTTTACCTGGCTCGCTACTAGTTCTAGCAAGTTTCTTTCTATTGACCATGGTATTAATAAATGATGATTTTCCAACATTTGATTTTCCGACTAAAACAATTTGAGGAAGACCATCATCTGGATACTGCTTAGGATTTACAGCAGAAATCCTGAACTCTGGATTTTTAATTATCATAAATTATACCGCCTTTAAAATTAATGTTAATATTACAAACTTTTATGAACGAAGAGGAGTGTCCCAAACGTTCAAATTTATGAACGAAGAGGAGTGTCCAAAATGTTTAAAAATTTGAACAAAAGGCAGTAGTCCCTTTTGTTCAAACAAGAATTATTTCTTAGGAATTAATTTTTCAGTTCCTCCCATGTATGGGCGAAGTACTTCAGGAATATTTATACTTCCATCTTCATTGTAGTTGTTTTCCAAGAATGCAATTAACATACGAGGAGGAGCAACAACAGTGTTATTTAAAGTATGTGCATAATAATTTCCTTTTTCTCCTTTTATTCTTATGCCAAGTCTACGAGCTTGTGCATCTGTTAAGTTAGAGCAACTTCCAACTTCAAAATATTTCTTCTGTCTAGGACTCCATGCTTCTACATCACAGCTTTTTGCTTTTAAATCTGCTAAGTCTCCACTGCAACATTCAAGTGTCCTTACTGGGATATCCATACTTCTAAATAATTCAACTGTGTATGACCATAATTTGTCATACCATTTCCAGCTATCTTCTGGCTCACATACTACTATCATTTCTTGTTTTTCAAATTGATGAATTCTATATACTCCACGTTCTTCAATTCCATGTGCACCTTTTTCTTTTCTAAAGCATGGGGAATAAGAGGTCATAGTATAAGGCATATCTTCTTTTTTTAGAATTTGACCTTTAAATTTTCCTATCATTGAATGTTCACTTGTACCAATTAAATACAAATCTTCGCCTTCAATTTTGTACATCATTGCATCCATTTCCTCAAAACTCATGACGCCTGTAACAACATCACTACGTATCATGTATGGAGGAATGCAATAAGTAAAACCTTTATTAATCATAAAATCTCTAGCGTAAGAAAGAACTGCTGAATGTAATCTTGCAATATCTCCCATTAGATAGTAAAATCCATTCCCAGCAACTCTACGAGCAGAGTCTAAGTCTAATCCATTTAAAGATTCCATAATATCTGCATGATAAGGTATTTCGTAATCAGGGACAACAGGCTCTCCATATTTTTGAATTTCTACATTTTGACTGTCATCTTTACCAATAGGAACAGATTCATGTATAATATTTGGAATTTTCATCATTCTTTCTGTGATATCTTCAGAATACTGATTTTCTAATTTTTCATTTTCTTCTAATTCTTTATTTATTTCTTGAACTTGAACTTTAATTTGTTCTGCTTCATCTTTTTTACCATTTCTCATTAAATTTCCAATTTCGGAACTTAAAGAATTCCTTTTCATTCTTAAGTCATCGCCGTTTAATTTAACTGCTCTGCTTTTTTTATCTAATTCAAGTATCTCATCGACCAAAACCAATTTATGATTTTGAAACTTTTTCTTAATGTTTTCTTTTACTGCATCAGGATTTTCTCTTAAAAATTTAATATCTATCATTAAACATCCTCCTTATATATTATGCTTACAAATCACTAAAAAACATAAGCATGATGTTATTTTAACATTTAATGTCTTGATTATTTTACCACTAAATAGAAAAAATATCAATATATTTTACATAATCATCTGCACTCTTATTTACTATTTAAAGGTTTATATAAATTTAAGGTCCGCGCAGGGAGTTTCTAATTAAAAATTTTCACAAGCATTGTATGCGTCGGTTTGTGAAAATTTTTAAAAGAACTCCCGTTGCAGGACATGCATAGTCTAAAGACCTTTAAATATTAATACGCATATTATATAAATATTTGCATATAATAATAATATTAGTATTATTTGGAAAAAAGGAGTTGATTATTATTAGACACGAAGAATTTATTAGAGAAGAGAAAATAGAGGACAAGTCAGAAGATGAAAAAAATTTAGAATTAATAGTAAGCATCATAAAAACAAAAAATGAGCTGGATTCAGCAAATAAAAATTATGAATATGCTGAAGAAGGACTTATAGACTATTATTCTTATCAGATAAAAGCAAATCAAAGTAAATTAGATTATCTTATGAAAAAAGCACAGAAAAGGGGAATTGTGCTTGATATGATAAATGAAATTTATATAAGAAAGAATAAAGCCTAAAGAATATTTGTCCATATTTAAACATAGTAATTATAAAGAGGTGTTTACATATGGATATGAATACAATAGGAATTATTAGCATTTGTATAATTTTATTTCTCATATTTGGCAGGATATTTATTTGGCCATTAAAGAAGATATTAAAGCTCGTAATTAATTCAATTTTAGGCGGGTTATTGATATATATAATTAATGTAATTGGAATGAATTTTGGTTTTCATATTGGGCTTAATTTAGTTACATCTTTATTAGTCGGATTCTTAGGTGTACCAGGAGCAGCTCTACTCGTAATACTTAAAATTATTTTGCGGATGAAACAAGGGGACGGTTCATTTGTCTCATTTTTTGAACAAAAGGGACACTCCAAAAAGTTTAAGAACTTGAACAAAAGGGACAGACCTTGTTTGCTTATAGTGATGTAAATCAATATTACTATAAGATTATACAAAACTAAAAACAAGGACTGTCCCAAAAGTTTAAAAACTTGAACAAAAGGAAGTAGTCTCTTTGTTCAAGTTTTTAAGTTACTCTACTGTAACTGATTTTGCTAAGTTTCTTGGTTTATCTACATCTAATCCTTTGGATTTAGATATATAGTAAGAAAGAAGTTGCATTGGTATTACTGATAATATAGGTGATATTAGTGGATTTGTTTCTGGGATATTTATTACATAGTCGAAGTGGCTATTTGGTAATATTTGATTTGTTATTATTAATGTCTTTGCACCTCTTGTTATTACTTCTTGTATGTTACTAATAGATTTTTCTACTAGTTTTGGATTTGTTATTATTCCTATAACTGTTACACCATTTTCTATTAATGCTATTGGTCCGTGTTTCAATTCACCTGCTGCATATGCTTCTGAGTGAATATATGATATTTCTTTTAATTTTAGAGAACCTTCAAGTGCTACATTATAGTCTGTTCCTCTTCCTAGGAAGAACATGTCTTTTTCAGTGTAGACTTTGTTTGCAAATTCTTTAATTACTTCTGTATCATCTAATATTTTTTCTATTTTTGATGGTAAGTCTATCATATCTGATTTTAGTTTTTCAATTTCTGCTGAGTCACAACTTTCTAAAATTTCTGCAAAGTGCATTGCAAGTATTGCAATTAATACTACTTGAGAAGTATATGCTTTTGTAGATGCAACGGCAATTTCAGGTCCTGCATGTGTGTAAATAGAGTAATCTGCTTCTCTTGTAATTGAGCTACCTATAACATTAGATATTGCAAGCGTTCTTGCTCCTTTAGATTTTGCAAGTTTTAATGCTGCTATTGTATCAGCTGTTTCACCAGACTGACTTATATAAATACATAATGTATGTTCATCAATTATAGGGTCTCTATATCTAAATTCAGATGCAATGTCTACTTCTGTAGGGATTTTACATAAGTTTTCTATAATATTTTTTCCTACTAAGCCAGCATGCATAGCTGTTCCACACGCAACTATAAATATTTTATTTACACTTTCTAAGTATTCTTTAGAAATTTCTATATCATCAAAAGAACATTTTTCTCCTAAGCGGAATCTTGAACCAATTGTTTCTCTTATTGCAGTAGGTTGCTCAAAAATCTCTTTTAACATGTAGTCTTCGAATCCATCTTTTCCTGCAGCATTTGCATCCCATTCAATATTTTTTATTGCTTTATTATGTTCTGTTAAGCTATTATCATAGAATTTTACATTATCCTTTGAAACTACTGCAAATTCGTTGTCATCTAATAAATAAAACTCTTTTGTATATTTTAAAACAGCAGGAATATCTGAAGCAATATAATTTTCTCCATTTCCTTTTCCAATTACAAGTGGACTGTCTTTTCTTACTACAATAACTTCATCAGGACAAATAGGAGAGATAGCTTCAATTGCGTAGCTTCCTTTTAAATCATATGTTGCTGATTTTACAGCACCTAAGAATTTTTCTTTTTCATCTTTTAAAACAGAAACAGGACCATTTGTGTAATAATAATGAATTAAATTTGGAATAACCTCTGTATCTGTTTGAGATAAAAATTTATATCCTTTTTCAGTTAAGAATTCTTTAAGCTCTGAATAATTTTCAATAATTCCATTGTGAACAACAGCAAATGTTCCACTGTTATCCATATGAGGATGAGAATTTTCTTTAGATGGTTTTCCATGAGTAGCCCATCTAGTATGAGCAATTCCAACAGTACCTTCTAAATCGTTAATTCCTTCTAAGTTATTTAAATTACTAACTCTGCCTTTATCCTTCATAACCTTAATAACATCTTTCTCAATAGTTGCAATTCCAGCAGAATCATAACCTCTATATTCTAGGCTTAAAAGCCCATCTATTAAAACTGGTGTAGCTTTTTTGCTACCAATGTATCCAACGATACCACACATAAAAAATACCTCCTTAAAATTATAGAGCCAGTTAAAATAAATAATTGCTTAGTAATCGATGCGATACATTAAAATGTATAACAAAGATACAATTTTTAATTTAGCTCTTCACTTAAGAAAGCATTACAAATAAAGATTACCCTATTAGCTTTGTATACTTGTATTACTACAAGGTTTTAACTAATATTTATGGCAGTAATCTAATGCCAAGAAACCATCCGCCGAATCTTTCGATAAGTTTCTTCCTCGTCAACGTAATGCTATTTACGTCCAGGCGCTTATAATAAAAACAGTGACAACTCCTTTCTTTAAATTCTGTATTTGTAAAGCTCTTCTTAAAGTTATGATAGTATATTACTATAAAATAAAAAATGTGTCAAATTTTTTGGAAAATTTTGTATGAGAATTTTTTGGTTGATGTAAAGATATAAATTTTTAATGACAAAATAAAAAACGCAAATTATTTTTGCAAAAGCAAAGAGAGAGATGCTGCTTTTGAAAAATAATTTGCAAAAACCATTGAAACATGCAAACGTAATACTACGTATTAACTACGCAAATATTACAAAATGTTACACAAATATTACAGTTTAATAGTAATATTTGATCTATGTTCAAAAGAGGAAACATAGAAAGATGTACTAGTAATATATCGCGTGTGATAAAAAAATGCAAGTATTTTTAAAAAATATTTTTAAAAATACTTGAAAAATTATAGCACAAGAAAATTTTATGTTTTCCTTGCATTTCCTTCAAATCTATGATAAAATAGTACTGCTTAAAAAATAGCAGTGCTATTTTTTCCTTACTTATGACAAAGTTCATAGGTTATAAATCCATAAGGAGGTGAAAGATAATGAATAAATACGAGAGTGTTGTCATTATTAATCCTAATGTTGAAGAAAATGCATTAAAGGAATTAATTGAAAGATTTCAAACATTGATTAATACTGACGGAAAAGTAGAAAAAGTTACTGAAATTGGTAAAAAGAAATTAGCATATGAAATTAAAAAGAATACAGAAGGATATTATGTAGTATATGATTTCGAAGCTAATCCAAGTCTAATTGCAGAGCTTGAAAGAAATTACAGAATTACTGACCAAGTAATTAAATTTATCGTAGTAAAAAAATAAGTGATTACTGCAACAAAAGCGGGGGCCTTTAAATATAGAAAGGTAAAAGGTGTAATATATGAACAAAGTAATTTTAATGGGAAGATTAACAAGAGACCCAGAAGTAAGATACACACAAACAA
>CAMMVE010000012.1 GCA_946500265.1 uncultured Clostridium sp. | reverse complement strand
GACAAAATAGAAAAAGAAATTGAAATCATAAATAATAATATTGATAAAATGTATATTGATAAATTAAATAACAAACTTAGTGAAGAAATGTATGAAAGGCTTTTTAAAAAACTGAAAAAGGCTGAAAAGGATAAAGAAACAGAGTACATAGATTTAAAAAAAGAGGCAGAGGAATGCATAGACAACAATGATGAAGAAATAGAAAAAATTGTAAAAGAATTTCTAAAACTTGAAAAACCAACTCCAGAAATTATGAGAGTGCTTATTAACAGAATAGAAATACATCAGAACAAACAGGTGGATTTATATTTTAATTTTAAGAAGTTAAATAATTTATCTGTTATAAAGGAGAATAATATTATTTAAAAATGCTAATATTTTGACAAAACAATTTAAGACTATACAAAAGTTATTTTGAATAAACAAAATAACTTGACAAAGAACGATAGTTATTTCGACAGGACAAAATAACTTGACAAGAAGATAATTAACATTATAACTGTCTACTTTAGAATCAACCAGAAGGAATTTCAATGGCAGTACCAATGAAAAACGGAGGAATGAAAGCGTCTAGGGTTATTTACTATGTTGTACTATCAGGAATAACTACTGGAATTGGTGCGTTTTTTGGAGCAATAGTTGGAGGAATATCACAGGAAATAATTGCAATGTGCCTAGCATTTTCTGCAGGTGCAATGATATATATAGTGTCGGGAGAACTTACACCCGAATCAAATAAATTATATAAAGGTAGAATGTCGGCAATAGGCTATATGCTAGGATTTATAATTGGAGTTTTCGCTATGAATATTTGATAAATCACATAAAAAGCTTGAAAAATAATAAATACAATGCTATAAAATAGATTAAAGATAACAATGCTAAATTAAAAAGCAATTATTTTGATTAATAAAATACCATAAAGTAATAAGGAAATAGAAAATGAAAAATTCAAAAGAAAAGAAGTATTATATTATTTTAATAATAATCTTAGCAATAGGAATTATCACAAGAATAATAGGATTTGGGCAAATCCCAAAAGGAATTAACGTTGACGAAGCGGGAACTATGTATGATGCATATTGCATAGCAAATTATGGGACAGATAGATTTGAGAACGCTTTCCCTGTATATATGATTAATTATGGTGGAGGCCAGAGTGCATTATATACATATTTAGCAGCAATTTTCATAAAAATATTTGGATTTAATTTAACAGCTGTGCGTTTACCTGCTTTAATATTTTCAATTATATACATGATATTTGCATTTTTATTAACTAAGGATTTTAAAAATAAAAAAGTTGCTATTTTAGTAGAATTTTTAATTGCAATTGTTCCATGGCATTTTATGCAGTCAAGATGGGCATTAGATTGCAATCTGATGTCTGCCATGATGCTTATCTCTATATATGCATTGATAAAGGCAAAAAGAAAAGCAGGTTTTATTTTAGCAGGAATACTGTTTGGAATAACATTGTATTCTTATGCATTAAGCTATATTGTAATTCCAATTTTCCTAATTGTACTGCTAGCATATATGATTTATGCTAAAAAAATAAAGATATCACAAATAATATGCCTTTTTATTCCAATTGTTATTCTGGCTATTCCGCTCATATTAAATTTGTTAGTAAATGCTGGAATTATACCAGAAATAAAACTTTCTTGGATTTCCATATTAAAAATGTGGGAATTTAGGAGTAATGAAATAACCATAAGTAATATTGGGACAAATCTTATAGAATTTGTAAAGTCAATGTTTGCATTTGATAGGAATAATTATAATGCATTTCCTCAATTTGGAACATTATATTATATAAGTATACCATTTGCCGTAATAGGAATGTGGCAGTCAATTCAAAGTTTAAGAAAAGATTTTAAAGAGAAAAAAATAAGTGCAGATTTAATCATGGCAATAATTTTTATTTCAGTATTTATATTGGGATTATTTATAGAACCGGGAATAAATAGAATTAATGCCATATACATATCACTAATATACTATACTGCACTTGGAATAGCATATATAATACAAAGAAAAAAATATGTGGGAATAATTATCATATCTGCTTATACTTTGGTGTTTATAGTATTCCTCTGGTATTATTTTAACATATATCCAAAAGATGAAAGAAATAGAGCATTTAATAGTACAACAATTGAGGTTGTAAAATATATAGAGAGTGAAGAAAAATTTGACAATAAATATATCAGTATGCGTACGGATGCGGTTCAGTCATACATCTATACATTAATAGCAAATGAAACTCCGCCAGATGAATTCAATGAAGATGCGGTAATAGACAAAAATGTATTTCATTATGGAAGATATTTATTTTATTATGATATCATAAATAATAATGTTATTTATGTTCTAGAATATGATGAGCCACTAAAAGATGAATTGTTAGAAAACGGATTTACAGCTGAAAAATTTAATGATGATATAACGATTTATTATAAGGAATAGCATGACTTTTACAAAAGTCACTCGAAAAATGTGTGAAAAAGCTACAAAAGTCATTTGAAAAATGTGTAAGGTAATCACAAAAGTCGTTTGACTTTTGTGATTACCTGCCTTATAACAAAGAGTTAGTTCAACTTATACAAAAAAATGACATTGAATTATTAACAATATTTGCTGATAAGCTTAAATCATATTTAAAACAATTTTTATATATAGGTGGTATGCCGGAAATAGTAGATTCATATGTAAAAAATAAAGATTATAATGAAGTAAGAAGAAAACAAAAAATTTTATTAGAATCTTACGAACAGGACTTTTCAAAACATGCTCCATCTAATGTCGTGCCAAGAATAAGACTGCTATGGAAAAATATTCCAACTCAATTAGCCAAAGAAAACAAAAAATTTATTTATGGTTTAGTTAAAGAAGGGGCACGAGCAAGAGAGTATGAAGTGGCGTTGTCATGGCTTATAGATTGTGGATTAGTTTATCAAGTAAATAGAGTAAATGACTGTAAAGTACCTCTATCGGCATATCAAGATTTTAGTGCATTTAAATTATATATATTAGATGTAGGACTATTATGCGCTATGGCTAATCTAGACGCTAAAACAATTTTAGAAGGCAATGATATATTTGTTGAGTTTAAAGGTGCATTAACTGAGCAATTTGTTTTAAATGAATTAAAGACTAATGTTACAACTACAGTATTTTATTGGTCTAGTGAAAAGAGTAATGCAGAAATTGATTATATAATTCAGCTCGATGGAAATAATATTCCTATTGAAGTAAAAGCAAATGAAAATCTACAAGCAAAAAGTTTAAAATCATTTGTAGAAAGGTATAATACTAAAATAAATGTAAGAACCTCAATGTCGAACTATAGGAAAGAAGAATGGCTTGTTAATATTCCATTATATCTTATAGGAAACATGAAAAAAATCTTATCAAAAACAAACCAATAGTATTGAACATTGGTTTGTTTTAGTGTATAATAGCAGAGTATAAAAAAATGCAAGAAAGCATAAGAAAAAGGGAGAAGAAATAATGCAGGAATTAATAGAAGGATTAAACAATAAACAAAAAGAAGCAGTACTTGCTACTGAAGGACCATGCTTAGTAATAGCCGGAGCAGGAAGCGGTAAAACTAAGGTGTTAACACACAAAATAGCGTATTTAATGAGTGAAATGCATGTTAAACCATGGAATATTTTGGCAATAACATTTACAAATAAAGCAGCAAATGAAATGAAGGAAAGAGTAGAAAAACTTGTTGGAGATGCTGCAAAAGATATGTGGATAGGTACATTCCACTCCATTTGTGTGCGTATTCTAAGAAAATATATTGACAGACTTGGGTATGATCATTCATTTTTGATATTTGATACCTCTGATCAAAAGACATTAGTTAAAGAGTGTATGAAAAGTTTAAAAATAGATGACAAAATGTTTACAGATAGAAGCATTATGTCAGAAATTAGCAATGCAAAAAATGAAATGTTAGAACCAAAAACATATCAAACAAAATATGCAGGTGAATATAGAAAAGAAATAATTGGAAAAGTCTATGAAATGTATCAGCAGAAGCTTAAAGAAAACAATGCTGTAGACTTCGATGACCTTATAAATCATACAATAAAAATACTTACAGAAAATCCAGATGCATTAGAATATTACTCAGATAAGTTCAAGTATGTTTTAGTAGATGAGTACCAGGATACAAATAAAGCACAATTTACATTAGTTACGTTATTAGCTTCAAAGTATGGAAATATTACTGTTGTTGGAGACAATGATCAAGGAATATATAGCTTTAGAGGAGCAGATATTACTAACATACTTAATTTTGAAAAGGATTTCCCAGGAGCCAAGCTTATAAAGCTAGAACAAAACTATAGATGTACAGGAAATATTTTAAAAGCGGCAAATGCTGTAATAAAGCACAATGAGAACAAATATGAGAAAAAGCTTTGGACAGAAAACGATGAAGGAGCTCTTCCAACAATACACAAAGCAGATGACGAATATGATGAAGGACGTTTTATAGTACAAGAAATAAATCATTTAAGAAGAGAAGAATATATGAAATATTCGGATTTTACTGTACTATATAGAATGAATTCCCAGTCAAGAGCAATAGAGGAAATATTAAGAAGAGAAGGAATTCCCTATAAAATAGTTGGAGGACTAAAATTCTATGAAAGAAAAGAAATAAAAGATATTATTTCTTACTTAAGATTAATATACAATTTTTCAGATAATATTTCTTTAAGAAGGATTATAAATGAGCCTAAAAGAGGAATTGGGAAAACGAGTATAGACAATATTGGGGAAATATCAGAGCAAACAGGATTATCCATGTTTGATATAATAAAACATGCAGAAGATTATGGACTAAATAGAGTAAAAGCAAATTCAATGGAATTTATACAAACAATAGAATATTTAAGAAGCAAAATTGAAGAGCTTAGTATATCTGATTTAATAAAGGAAACACTTGATAAAACTGGATATATGAAAGCATTAGAGTTAGAAAATACAACAGAAGCTGAATCAAGAATAGAAAACTTAGAAGAGTTTTTGACAGTAGCAATAGAATTCGAGGAAGAAGAAGCAGAAAACACATTAGCAGATTTCCTAGAAGGAATAACTTTAAGTAGTGATATAGATGGAATGGAAGATTCAGAAGACTCAGTAACTCTTATGACATTACATAGTGCAAAAGGTTTGGAATTTCCTGTAGTATTTTTAGTGGGACTAGAAGAAGGAATATTCCCTGGAAATAAATCGATAGGAGAGCCAAAAGAGTTAGAAGAAGAAAGACGATTATTTTATGTGGGAATTACAAGAGCAAAACAATTCTTGTATCTTACATGCGCAAAAAGAAGAACAATTTTCGGTTCAACAAGTTATAATGCAATATCAAGATTTGTAGAAGAAATTCCATCTGATCTTTTAGATGGATATGACGATGTAATGAATAATAAAGAGGAAAGCTATGAAGATAGCCCATACAATTGGGAATATGGTTCAAACTATAGTCATAATTCGGGCTTTGCATCATCAGGAAAAACAAAAACTTATAAAATAGATGGAAATTCAAATGGAAGCATGGGCGGAACTTATGGCGGAAACAGTGTGGCAGCAAAATCATTTGGATGTGGAAATAGCAATAACTCAGGATTTCAATTTAAAACAGCAGAAAGTTTCTTAAGTTCATTAAATTCTAAAAAAGCAAGTGATACATTTGACATTTCTAAATATAAAGAAGGTCAGAGAATATATCACAAAAAATTTGGTGAAGGCACAATAAATAAAATTGAAGAAGAAGGAGAAGACTATAAAATAGATATATCGTTTGATAAAGCTGGGCATAAGAGATTAATGGCAAAATTTGCAAATTTAGAGGTTATATAATTCTAAATAGAGACAGTTCACTTTTGGTAAATCATCCAAAATGGACTGTCTATTATTTTAATAATACGTGAAATATGGCGACAGATTTAAATCTGTCACCTAAGTTTTACTGGGGGATAATTATTATTTTGATTTATGAGATTTTTTATAAAAATATTTCTTTTAATTGTATAAAAAAATAAAAACAGGCACATAATATACTCAGAAATAAAAAAGAAAGGAATGATTTTAATGCCTAATTTAAGTCAAGTTGAATTACAAAATTTAAGACATTTTATAGGTTCTCATGAAACATCATATCAAAAATTAAATACTTATGCTTCTCAAGCAGTTGACCCACAAATTAAGCAAATGTTCACAAAAGCTGCACAAGATAGCTTAAATACAAAACAAAAATTAATGTCTTTTTTAAACAATTAGCAATAGCAAATATTTTAGGAAAATAATCAGAAGATGATAGAAATTATAAAATTTCTTATTTGATTTTCCTATTAATTCAAATTTTTTATTACGGAGGTACGTATTATGGACGAAAAAACAATGGTTAACGACATTTTAGCTGGAGTAAAAGCAAGCCTAGGTTCTTATCAAACAGCAATTTCAGAAACAGAGAATATGCAGTTAAGACAAACACTTCAACAGATTAGAAACAATGATGAAAGTTTTCAATATGAGCTTTTTAAAACAGCTCAATCAAAGGGATATTACAAACCTGCGCAACCAGCAACTGTTACGGAAATACAGACTGTAAAGACTGAATTACAATAAAATGCAAAGAGAAATGGAGATATCGAGAGATAATTAACGATAATCCAAATTAAATTAAAATAAAGAAGGATTTTAAACAATTTTAATTATTGTTTAAAATCTTTTTTTAATATAAAATATCTTTGGTAAAAAATTAGATAATGGATATTAGTTATCCTTAGGAAAGGAATGTTTAATATTAATATTTTAAGGAAAATAGCAATAACCACAAGAAAATCAATTAAACTATTAATTCTAATATTTCTAGCTGTAGTAGTTTTAGTAGGATTAGTAGTATTATTTTATAATCCAACATATGAAGTTAGTTTAAATGGTGAGGTTATAGGTTTTACAACCAACAAAAGTGAATTACAAGAGAGAATAAATGGATTTACAGAAGAAAATGAAGAAGAAAACATTGCATTTGTTCAAATAGACGCAATGCCTACATACAGACTATGTCTTTTAAAGAAAGATGTACAAACAAATGACGATGAAATTTATTCTAAGGTAACAGAAACAGGAACACCATATTACAAATATTACGCTATAACTGAAAATAAGAAAGAAAAATACTATTTATCTAATTTCAAAGATGCAGAAAAAGTAATTGACAAATTAGAAGAAAAAGATAGCGCAAATGTGGATGACTTAGGAATAGTAGAAAAATATGGAAAAGAATTAAAGAAATTCACAAAAGTAGAAACATGTGTCTCAAAGTTATATGAGAAAAAAGTTGTTGTAAGGCAAGTAACATACTCATCAGCACCAGCATCTAATTATAGTACTGGAACATCTTCAGGAAGCGTAAGCCTAGGAATAAGCTTAATTAACCCAGTATCTGGAGTTATTACATCAAGATTCGGAAGTAATGATAGTGTTAGGTCACATGCACATTCTGGACTTGATATAGCTGCACCATATGGAACACCAATAAAAGCAGCTGCTTCTGGAACCGTTACATTCTCAGGAAATGCTGGAGATGGATTTGGTAATTACGTAATAGTTTCTCATGGAAATGGCGTAACAACAGTATATGCGCATTGTAGTTCTTTACTAGTATCAAGTGGGCAAACAGTAAGTCAAGGGCAAGTAATTGCGAGAGTTGGTTCAACAGGAAATTCAACAGGAAACCATCTTCATTTAGAAGTTAGAAAAAACGGTGTTACATATAATCCACAAAATTATGTGTATTAGGGGACGGTTCCATTGTCTCAGATTTAGGACAAAAGGGACAGACCGTATATAAATAAAATAGATAAATAATAAACAGGGAGGCACATTTTAATGTGCCTCCAAAATATTACTACGAAGAAGTTTTTACATGTGCGCTTCGGAATCTTTGATTTTGTTAAACTACACCTTTCTTATAATGTAAAAAACTCTTTTTGAATGCGTTATTCTTAATAAATAATTTACCAGATTCATATAATCTGTGTATAAATAAGTCTGGTTCAGATACATATGAACCGAATTCAGTAATAGAAGTATAAAATTTTGTAATCTGTTTGTATTCTGTATTTAAGTTATTTAGCACTAAATAATATGCATCATTATATAAGTAAACGAATGATTTTTCTGCTACTTTGCTGGCATCACTAAGTTTATTATGTAAAAGATATTCTACGTAATTACAATAATCATCAAAACTCATGAATTTATATATTAAATTAGAGGTATCTAACTTAGCAGTTTTTCTCTTGATTTTTGGTTTCTTTTTAGGTGAAGCATATAAATGTTTTTTGGATGTATCAGGTACAATTTTAGTGATGGTTAATACAAAATCATTTTCTGTCATTGCAAGAGCTTCTATTTTTACCTTGCAATCACGTGTTTCGAAGCCAATTTGTTCTTCTGCTTCCTCAAGCATATCTAGGAATAAGTCTTGAGATTCTAAAGAATTGGACATAAAGTCATGAAAACTAATATCTTTTTCCTCTAAATCTCTCATTGATAATGTTATTCTTATTTTGTTTTCGCTTAATTTCTCAAATTTCATTAAAAAAATGCCTCCATAATAAAACGGTTATAATATTATATTAAATACCATAACAAAATGTAACTATTACTATATCACAAATATAAATAAAATAAAAGTAATTTTGATAAAATAATTGTAACATAATATTTTACAAAAATAAATAGAAAAACTTTCCTATAAATCTTGAAAAAAATTATTATACAAGGTATAATACATTAGTATAAAAATGGGAATAGATGCAAAAGAGGAGGATATAATAAATATGGCAACGAGAGAAAAAAATGTATGGATACTTATATTGTTTATATTGTGTGGAATTGTTGTTGGAGGTTTATTAGGAGAACTTGCTTCAAATGTAGATTTCCTATGGTGGCTATCTTATGGAGAAGAATTTGGAATATCAGAACCAATTACTTTAGATTTAATAGTTATTACATTAAGCTTTGGACTTATGCTTAAAATCAATATAGCAAGCATTATAGGAATGATACTAGCAATATTCATCTATAAAAAAATATAATTATTTAAGCATATAGATTATGGGGGCAATAGAAAGGAATGAACAAAAAGAGTGAAGGTTAAAGAGCTTCCCGTATCAGAGAGACCGTACGAAAAATTAGAGATGTATGGAGAAAAGGCATTATCAAATGCTGAACTAATAGCAATAATTATAAAAACTGGAACAAAAGATGAAAGCAGTATTAATATCGCACAAAAAATACTTGCTTTGGATAAGAACGGAGAAAACAACTTAAGATTTTTGCAGAATGTGTCTATAGAAGAATTTATGAGTATAAAGGGGATTGGAAAAGTAAAAGCATTACAGCTTAAAGCTATTTGTGAGCTTACGAAAAGAATGTCCAAGCCCTTGGATACTAGTCAAGTACAAATTAATTCACCAAAAGATGTAGCAGAGTTACTAACTAATGAAATGAGATTTGAGAAAAGAGAAGTGGTAAAAGCTATAATTCTTAATTCTAAAAATGTAATTCTAAAAATGGTTGATGTATGTTTTGGAGGAGCCAATTCTGCAATATTAAAACCAAAAGATGTATTACACGAAGCTATCAAATTAGAAGCACCAAAGATTATTTTAGTACACAATCATCCAAGTGGAGACCCAACACCTAGCAAAAGCGACTTTGAATTTACCGAAAGATTAATTCAAGCAGCTCAAATAATGGGAATAGAATTGCTAGACCATATTGTTATAGGAGAGTTTGGGTTTAAAAGTATTTTTTATTTGATGAATACTAAATAATATCAAAAAAGACTAGAGGTTGAAAAATTACAACCAAATTAACGCATTAAGAAAGGAAAGGTGTAAAACGTGAGTATATTTGGATTAGGAGATAAAGACATTGGAATAGATTTGGGAACCGCTAATGTTTTGGTAACACTTAAAGGAAAGGGAATTGTTTTAAATGAGCCTTCAGTTGTAGCTATAGATAGAAAAGCACATAAAATATTAGCTACAGGACACGAAGCAAAAGAAATGCTAGGAAGAACTCCTGAGCAGATAAAAGCTGTAAGACCAATGCAAGATGGAGTTATTGCTGATTTTACGGCTACACAATTAATGTTAAAAAATATAATATATAAAATATGTCAAAGATATAGAATAGGAAAACCTAGAGTTGTAGTAGGAGTTCCATCAGGAATTACTGAAGTTGAAGAAAGAGCCGTTGAAGAGGCAATATTACAAGCGGGTGCTAAAGAAGTTTATCTAATAGAAGAGCCTATGGCAGCTGCAATAGGTGCAGGTTTGGAAATTGCTGAACCAAGCGGAAGCATTATAGTAGATATTGGTGGAGGAACAACTGAAGTTGCAGTTATATCCTTAGGAGGAATTGTTGTAAGTAACTCGATTAGAATTGCTGGAGACGAATTAGATGAAAATATTATAAATTATGTAAAAAGAGAAATGAATCTAGCAATTGGAGATACAACAGCAGAGCAAATAAAAAAAGAAATAGGATGTGCAATGCCTTTAGTTACAGAACTTACTATGGATGTAAGTGGTAGAGATTTAACTACAGGACTTCCACAAACATTAAAAATAACTTCTACACAAGTTGAAGAAGCTATACATGAATCGGTTGAAAAAATTGTGGACACAATAAGACAAACTTTAGAAAGAACACCTCCAGAATTATCATCAGATATTATGGAAAAAGGAATTGTGCTTGCTGGCGGGGGAGCACTAATTAAAAATATAGATAAACTTGTTGCAGAAAAAACTGAGATGCCTGTATATATAGCCACAGATCCATTGGAATGTGTAGTAAAAGGAACAGGAAAAACACTTGAAGATTTGGAAAGACTAAAAACAGTCTTAATAAATTCAAGGAAAAGAAAGTAGATTACTCGTTATATGTCTTTTGAATAAATTGAAAATAGATTAAATTTAGATGAAGATTTATTTTTCATTTTTATGAAAAGAATAAAACATATTAATAAAAAGGAATGATAAAACATTATGTATAAAAATAAAAAAAGGGGAATAGTTGGAGTTGTAATAACAATAATTATTATAGTGTTATTAGTGGTATTTACTAATAGCAATGCAAATCAACTAACATATATACAAGATATATGTAATGTTTTTGTCATGCCAATACAAAATGGATTCACATATTTGAAAAATAAAATATCGGGAAATGATACATTTTTTGCAGATATGGACACACTAAAAGCAGAAAACGAAGAATTAAAAGCTAGAAACAGTGAATTAGAACAGTCGTTGAGAGAACTAGAAATTATCAAAGCAGAAAATGAAACATTAAAAGAATATGTTAATTTAAAGGATAAATATCAAGATTATAACACAATTCCAGCTGATGTAATTAATAGAGATATCAGCAATTATAGTAGTACAATTGTAATTAATGTTGGCTCAGATGACGGAATTAAAGAAGAGATGACAGTTATTGCAGATAGTGGATTAGTTGGACATGTTGTGTCAGTGACAAATAATACTGCTAAAGTACAAACAATAGTAGATACAGCTTCAGCAGTAACTGCTACTATTAGTACAACAGAAGATACAATAGTTGTTCAAGGAACTCTTGAAGATAAGCAAGCATTAAGAGCTACGTTTATTCCAACAGATGCTGTAGTGCTACAGGGAGATAGTGTTGAAACATCCGGAATAGGTGGAATATACCCTAAAGGTATTCATATAGGAACAATTAGGGAAGTGGTAAACACAAATAACATTACAGATAGATATGCAATGGTAGATACAGCTGTTAATTTTGACAAATTAAATACAGTATTAGTAATTACAAATTAAAACAAGGAGATATAAACTTGAAAAAAGTAATAGCAATAGCATTATTGATAGTTTCTTTTTTAATTATATATTTTATACAAGCAAATTTTTTCAACTGGTTTACAATAGCTGGAGTTAAACCAAATTTGTTTGTAATATACATATTATTTGTAGGACTATTTGCAGGTAAAAAACTAGGACTAGTTCTAGGAATTATTCTGGGGTTTTTTATAGATATTGTTATAGGAAGACAGATAGGGATATCAGGAATAATGCTTGGAATAATAGGCCTTATAGGAGAGTATTTAGATAAAAGCTTTTCAAAAGAAAGTAGAATTACAATAATGCTTATGATAGCAGGAAGCACTATAATTTATGAGATAGGCAGTTATATATTTAATATATTGGTTCTAGATATTACTCCGGAAACAATTAATTTTGTAAAAATATTATTAATAGAGACAATATATAATTTACTTATAACAATAGTAATATATGGATTATTTCAAAGAGCTGGACATGCACTTGAAGATACTTTTAAAACTAAAAATATATTAACCAGATATTTCTAAAAATTTTAGAAGTGGAAAGTTAATGATAAAAAATATTGAGAGTATAGTATAAAAAATCGTATAAAATAAATATATCGTTTTTAGAATGGTGGTGAGTCATTGAAAAGAGAAAAGGGACAAAATGATAGAATTAGATATAACATACTTACTATAATTACATATGCAATAGGTATTGTGCTAATCTTGCAGTTATTTAATCTACAAATAATACATGGAGCTGAATACAGAGAAACATCAAATTCAAGGCTCACTAGAGAGACACCGGTTAGGGCTGCTAGAGGAAATATTAAAGATAGAACAGGAATAGAACTAGTAAGAACAGATACAGGATATAGTGTGGAAATATATAGCACAAAAGTAACTGATCAAGAGTTAAATGACTCAATAGAAAGATTTATATCTATATTAGAGGAAAATAAAGATGAATTTGTAGATAATCTTCCAATTGAAGTTGAACCTTTTAAATTTACACAAGAAAGTGAAGAAGAGCAAAAGCAATGGAAGATAAATAATGAGATAGATGAGAATGCAACTGCAGAACAGGCATTTAATACTCTAAAGGAAAAATACGAAATAAGTGAAGAAGATACAAAAAAAGCAAGAAAGATAATGGCTGTTAGATATGAAATAACGAGAAATGGATACAGTAATACGAAATCAGTAATTATTGCAAGAGATATATCTAATACATCTGCGGTGCAAATCAGAGAACAAAATGCAAAACTTGCTGGAATGAACGTGGTTTCAGAGCCAATAGTTTCATATACTTCGGGAAACCTAGCATCACATGTTTTGGGTTATGTAGGAGCAATAAATGAAGAAGAATACGAGGCGAGAAAAGATACTTATAGAAATGATGACATTATAGGAAAAGATGGAATTCAAAAAGTTTTTGAAGAATATCTAAAAGGCACTGATGGCGTAAAACAAGTTGATATGACTGTTGATGGCGCAATTACAAGTGAATATATTTCAGAGGAGGCAGTTGCAGGTTCTGATGTAATATTGACAATCGATGCAAATCTACAAAAAGTTGCAGAAGATGCATTAGAAAAAAATATAAAAGATATAGCAGCAGGAAAATATGGAGAAAAGCATGATGCTGATGCGGGAGCTGTAATTGTAATGAATGTAAATACAGGTGAAGTCCTTGCTATGGCTAGTTACCCGGACTATAATCCAGAGAGATACTCGGAAGAGTATTCACAGGATGATGAAACAGGAAAGTACTTAAATAGAGCAATAGGCTCAGCTTATCCTCCTGGCTCAACTTTTAAAATGGTTGTAGCAACAGCCGGCCTAGATACAGGAACGATAACTCCAAATACTAGAGTAAATGATAATGGAATATATCCATATGGAGATAGACAGGCATGTTGGTATTACAGAAGTTATGGAGTAGGTCATGGATACTTAAATTTGGCACAAGCAATAAAATATTCATGTAATTATTTCTTCTATGATTTAGGTTATAAAATGGGAATAGATACAATTGCAGAATATGCAGGATATTATGGCCTAGGAAAAAGAACAGGAATTGAGCTAATGGGAGAAGAAAGAGGCACAGTTGCAAGCAAAGAGTATGCACAAAGTGTTGGACAGGATACATGGTATATATCTGATACATTATCTGCTGTTATAGGACAAAGTTATAATGAATTTACACCTTTACAAATGGCAAAATATATAAGCATGATAGCAAACGGTGGAAAAAATATAGATGCAAGTATCATAAAATCAATTATAAAACCTGATGGAACAGAAGTGTCAAAAGAAGAGATAAAACAATATGTAAAAGATACTTTGGGAACAGAAAATGAAACAGAAAAAGACTTAGATATATCAGAAGAAAATTTACAAACTATTAGAGAAGGAATGAAAGGCGTTACAAGTGAGCCAGGAGGTACAGCATATTCATACTTTACAGATTTAGACATAACTATTGCTGGAAAAACAGGTTCTGCACAAACAGGTGTAGGTGATGAGGCACACGCATGGTTCGCAGGATTTGCACCATATGAGAATCCTGAAATAGCTGTTATAGTATTTATAGAAAAAGGAGCTTCAGGAGGTTATACAGCATCAACTGCAAAAGAAATAATCAAAGAATACTTCGGAATGAATTCAGAAAAAGTTACAGAAGATAAAAGCGCAAGCTCAAGTGTAGAAAGTGTTAGATAAAGCGAAGGGATGATCTTTAGATGAATAATTGTATTAGTATAAGTATTAAGAAAAATCAAGTGGCAATTAAAATTGACGAAGAAGCGGAGCAAAAAGAAATAATATCATCATTAAAAAAGAAGATGTTAGAACTAAAAAATCTTTATAAAGATGATAAAACACCTATTTTAATTACTGGAAAAATTTTGAAAAATAAAGAAATGGACGAAATTCAAAACATTATAAAGAAATTCCTTGATGTAGAAATAGAATTTGATAGTCCTAAAGTACTTGGACTACATGGAATTAAAAAAACATTTTATAAAGAGGTTGCTACATCTGAGACAAAATTCCATAAAGGGGCTTTAAGGTCTGGGCAAAGACTAGAATTTGAAGGAAGTATTGTAATAATTGGAGATGTGAATGCAGGAGCAGAAGTAATTGCAAGTGAAAACATAGTAATTTTGGGAAATCTAAGAGGGCTTGCCCATGCAGGAGCAAAAGGAAACAAAGATGCTGTAATAGAAGCTTCAGAAATAGATGCAGTACAAATTAGAATTGCAGATAAAGTAAAAGAAATCGAAAGAGATGAAAGTGAAATTAAAAAGATAAAAACATCTGCATACATCAATGATAAAGATGAACTTATACTAGAGTAATTCAAACTTGAACAGAAGGGACACTCCTATTTGTTCAAAAATTTGAACAAATGGGACAGACTTCAAATTTACAATAATAGTTAAATAAAGAATATATTTGCAAAAAGGACTAAAATAGTGTATGAAATATGCTTGTAAAACACTGGGGGCACATTTGAAATGTGTCCCCTATGTTTACTACGACAGTAGTAGCATAATTAAGGTTACAAATAAATATTCATCATTTACTCCCTCTTTATATAAAAAGAAAATCAAACATATAAGAAGAATATCATCTGAATGAAGTTTTATACCGCATAATCTCAAAAATCACGTCATCGCTGCTCGAAATCCTATCTTCCGTAGGATTTTTTTTATTTGTATTTTCAGAATCTAAATGATTTTCGCTAGGATGCCTTTTAGAATTTTGAACAAAAGAGTGTTCTTCTTTAGAATGCCTTATAGAACTATTGTTATTTGAAACTTTATTTTTATTGTTACCATATTGTGGATAATACGGGCGGGGTCTTGGAGAAAAATGGGGATAAAATGGAAAATTATACATCATTCTTTTTCTCACCACCTAGAATATTAAAAGCTTCAAATGCTTTACCTAAACTAAATAACTTAACATATTGATCTACTTTTTCACGTCTACTTGATTTTAAATATGGCTTTAAGGACATAAGCAAATTTGATCTTGGATCATCTTTGTTGGTGTTCATGGCATCCATTATTTGCTTCATCTTCAAAATTGTATTTATATCTATTTCAGGAGAAGCATCGTCACTGCTATGGTTATCATTTTCTGAATTATTACTGAAGTTATTAATAATATTTTTTAAATCGCTTGGAATCTCATTGTTTTTAAGCATATTATTGATTTGATTAATAACATTACTCATATCTGTATCATTCATTTTCTATGTCCTCCATTCATAAATAAAGTAAATTTCTCCAAAGTCTAGGGAAAAAGCAATTTACCTGTTCTCGTTATTCTTTTTTATCTCATTAATAATTTTATCTGCATCATTATTATTTAACATTTTACTCACTTGATTAAGTCCTTTCTCAAGCTCTTTCTTATCCATTTTTGCAAGCATAGACATAAGTCCAGCCATATCCATATTTTTATTATTCATAGATTATCACCTCTCTATAATATATGATAAGAAACTATATTATAATATTCAAAAAATGAAAAAAGGTTACATTGTAAAATTGTAACAAAAATGTAATATAAATTTAATATTTCCAGGATTTTGGAGTTTCCGTAAATAAAAACCATGTTAAATAAGCAAAAAGTTTTGGAAAAACTTTGAAAGTATTGAAAAAACTATAAAAATATCGTATAATATAAGTATATGTATATAATAATGGAGGTTATTATGAGTAAATTATTGAAAAGAGTTATAGCACTAATTCTAGTATTAATTTTAACAAGTGCAAATTTAGTCATTCTTGGAGAGTACACTTTATCACTCGCACTAAGTGATGATGAGTTAAATAGTCAAGATATCACGACAAACAATAAAAACATAGAATTTAACTCATATTTTTATGGAGATACACATATTCAAACTTTTGGGGTTGATAGTGAAGATGCCAAGATCTATATTAGACTTGGAGTGAAAAATGAAGGGTATTTGGAAAATGGCACAATTGAATTTCAAAATGCAAATTTTAAGCTAAAAGACGGAATCCAAAATGAAAATATCCAAAGCATTGATGTAGAAAATAATAGAATAACACTAAACAAATTAAATAATGGCTCAGATGTTACAATAGAACTTCCAATTGAGATAAATAGAAGTGAAACAGTTTCAAGCGACTACTTTACTAAAGAGTCTTTAACTAAGTTTACTGGAACATATATAGACGGAGAGGGTAAGGAACGTTTGGTAGAAAAAGAAGTAACAAATAAGTTACTATGGAATGGTGAAGCTGAGGCAGAACTTTCAGTTGCTCCTACTAAATTCGTTCCATATGCTACTGATGGCAATTATGGTGTAATGGTTCAAGTTAGAGTAAACTCAAACGTTAAGAACAGCGCTTTACCTATAAAAACAACAAATATAGAGCTTACATCTCCTAGCATAAATAATGTAAAACCAACATCTGTTAGTGTAATTGCAACAAAAACAGAAGCAACAAATGGAAAAACATATGGACTTGATTTTACAAATGAAAATTTTTCATATGATGCCGAAAATGGTAAAGTTATAATAAATACTTCAAATACAGAAAATAGCATTTCATGGAAAAATGGAGTAAGTGATGAATACTTAGTTACATACATATATGAAGGAAGAGAAATTTATGATTTTGCTAATGAAAATGGTATAGATAGCAATGTGGCAGCTAATTCAACTATAGCGGTATATAATAATGTAGAAGAAAATGTAACAGGTGTTGCAACAACAGCTATTAAATATGAAGAAAGAGAAGGAACAGCTACAGATTTTGATCTAGTTTCACAAGCTGAAATTAGCAAAGGTTATTTATATGCAAACTATGAAGCAGAAGAAAAAACAGAAACAGAATATACTACAAAATATACAGCAATAGTAAATAACGCAAAAATAACAACATCATTAGAATTTGCCCAAGCTTATGATAGATTTTTAGCAGAAGAGGGACCAGAAAGACCAACTACAATAGATGGAAACAATTATGCATACAATAAAAGAATAGAAATAAGCCAAGCAGTATTTAATAAAATATTAGGACAAGATGGAGAAATAATAGTAAAAGATACAGCAGGAACAGAGCTAGGAAAAATTAATAAAGATACAACTGTAGAAAATGGCTCATATATTTTAGATATATCAGATAAAAATAATAACCAATTAATTATAACAACAACAGCACCTATTATGGAAGGACAATTCGAATTAACTATAGTAAAAGCTTTAAAAGGAAACATTGGCTATTCAATAAATGATATGGCAAACTTTGAGAAAATGAAAGTTGCGTTTGAAGGTAAAACAAATACAACTACATTTGAAACAAGTAGCGAAATACTATTAAAAGAACCAGAAACAAAAGTTGAACTTGAAATAAACAAATCAGATTTAACAACAGTTGTTCCAAATCAAAATGTTGAAATAAGAGCAGTGCTTGATACTTCAAATCAATACAATGCATTATTTGAAAATCCAACATTTAAAATTACATTGCCAAAAGCTGTTGAAGAAGTTAATTTAAAAAGTTCAAATATATTATTAGCAAATGGTTTAAAAATTAAAAGTGCAAAGACTGCAGAAGAAAAAGGAAGAAAAGTTATTAATGTAGAAATTGAAGGAGCTCAAACAGAATATGCATTAAATGCTGACTACAAGGGGGCTATAGTAGTTCTTAACACAGACCTAACACTTGATACATTAACACCAAGTGGAGACGACAAAATAAAAATGGAATACAAAAACAACAATGAAAATGCTACAAAAACAGATGGAACATTAAATGAAACTGTTAATTATGTTGCTCCAAATGGAGTAGTTGCAGCAAATGGAATTAGCAACTATAAAGAAGATGCAGAAGATATTTTATCAATGTCAGATGAAGCAAAAACAGCTGAAATTGAGGCATATGCAGAAAAAAGAGTTGCTACAATGAATGGAATAATTATAAACAATTATAGTAATGATATTGGAAATATAGTTGTTTTAGGAAGACTTCCATCACAAGGAAATAAAAGAATTGATACAGATGAAGATTTAGGTTCAACATTTAATATACCTTTATCTACACAGTTAGCTCTAGATGGAATAGAAGCAGAAAAATACACAGTATACTATTCAGATAATAGTAATGCTACTAGAGACTTAGAAGACACAAATAATAATTGGAAAAAAGAGGCAACAACAAATTCAAAATCCTTCTTAATTGTTTTTGCAGAAGATTATAAAATGCCAGAAGGAACAAGAATAGATTTTACATATGATATAGAAATTCCTGGAGACATAGATCCAAATAGTGCAGCATATGGAATGTACAAAGTATATTACAATAATGAATCAGAAATAGGAGCTATGCCAGAGAGCAAAGAATCAGCAGTTATTGGAGTTAAAACAGAAGCTGGACCACAATTATCAGCAGAAATTTCTGCAAACATAGATACAGTAAAAGAAGGACAAATAGTAAAAATGACAGCAACTGTTAAAAACACAGGAAGTCAAACAGCAAATAATGTAAGAGTAAAAATACCAGTACCTGAGCACGCAGTATTTGTAGAGTATATAGTACGTAGTGAATTTAGAAAATTAGAAGAAGAAACTATGACAATAGAAGTAGGTGATATAGAATCAAATACAGAACGACAAATTTCATATTATATCAGAATAGAAGATAATGTAGTGGAAAAATCTGAGAACGAGTTGGAAACAAGTAATATAGTTAATATTATGCATTCTCTAGAGATACTAACTGATAATTTGAAGAACCCTATTCCTTCCAATAAATATAACATGGAAATTAAAGATGGAAATATAAAACTGGATTTATTGAGTAGTATCGATGACGCAAGAGTACTTAGAAAAGGGGAAACAATAGAATTTACAGTTAAAATTTCAAACATGTTTGTTACCAAAGATTTAAATAATGTTGTTGCAAAAATTACTCTACCTAAAGGTTTGAAGTATACTGATATATCAGTAAAAAATAACACATCAGAGACGGAAGGAAAGAAAGATGGAATTACATATGACGAGGATACAAATACGCTACAAATTAATCTTGGAACACTTGAAAGAAAAGCTAAATATATTGTATTTAATGCAGAAGTAACAGATTATATAGGAAATATGAGTTTCTATGTATCAGCAAAGGCAGATGGTATAAGTGAGAATTACTCTAATATTTTTGAACACAAAACAGAACAAATTGACATAGAAATTTCAGAATTAACATCTACCCCTAAATATGTCAAAGAAAGAGAAGACATTACATATAATTTTATAGTTACAAATTCAGGAAATACTCGAGCTTCCATAGATATAATTGATGAACTTCCATCTGAACTAGAATTTATAAAAGCAGAGTATGTATATGATGGCAGTACAATGACAAAAAATAGATTAGAGGATGGCAAACTAGTTATAAGTATGGATAGAATAGATCCACATAAAACTGTCGAAGTATCGATAGTGGCTAGAGCGGATTACTTAACAGATACAAATGATAAAGAGGTAAGGAATAAGATAATATTAAGAGCAGAAAACATGGAAGACATAGAAAGTAATGAAGTTGTAAACTATATAGAACATAATTCGGAAATATATCACCCTGGAGAAGGTTCAGATACACCAGGACAAAATGAAAATAGATACAGAATAACTGGAACAGCTTGGATAGATGGTAATCAAGATGGAAAAAGAGATGATGGAGAAGAAACTGTTTCAGGAGTACAAGTATATCTATTAAATCAAAAACAAAATTCAATTGTACAAGATGTTGATACTAATGAAGAAAAAGTAACAACAACTTCAGAAAATGGTAGATATGAATTTACAAACTTAGTACCAGGACAATATGTAGTAGTATTTGTATATGATTCTTCAAGATATAGTTTAACAGAATATCAAGTAGAAGGCGTTGATACTTCTCTAAACTCTGATGCAATAGATATTAATATCACACTAGATGGAGAAAGAAGATTAGCAGCAATTACAGATACTATTGAAATTACAAACGAAAATGCTCGAGATATAGACATTGGTATGTACGAAGCAGAAAAATTTGACTTTAGATTAGATAAATATATTAGCAAAGTAACATTATCAACACCTACAATTGGAACAAGAGTAGATGAGCATAATAATTTACAGGTTGCACAAGTTGAAGTTTTAGGACAAAACTTAGGAAAAAGTACAGCAGTTGTTGAATACACAATAAGAATTACAAATGAAGGAAGTGTAAGTGGATACGTAAGAAATATTGTAGATTACTTACCAGATGAATTTACATTTAGTACAGACCTAAATAGTGACTGGTATTTATCAGATAATGGAAACATTTATAATGCTAGTCTAGAGAACACTAAAATAGAACCAGGAGAAACAAAAGATATTAAATTAATAGTATCAGTAAATATCAATGAAGCAAATCTTGGAATTATAAGCAACACAGCAGAAATCTATGAAACATATAACGAGCAAGGATTAAAAGATATTGATTCAGAAGAGGCAAATAAAGCAACAAATGAAGATGATATGTCAAAAGCAGATTTAGTACTAGGCTTAGTAACTGGTAAAATTGTTGGCTACACAATACTAGCACTAGTAGTTATAGCAATTTTAGGATTTGGTATATTTGAGATAAAAAAACATGTTTTAAATAAAAAAGTTTAGAGGAAAGGAGGTTATCTAAATGAAGAAAAAGATTTTAATTACTACAGGAATATTAGTAGTACTTATACTAAACTTATTAGTAGCAAGTGGAATATTCACAAATGATGTAATTGCTGCTGAAAATACTAATTCTTCAATGAGCGTATCAAGTTCAGGAGCAGAGTGCCAAGTACAACCAGGAAAGTTAGTTGATACATATGATGCACATGGCGCTGGTGGATATTATTTATGTGGTGACTTTGAATCAACATCAGTTAATGGTTCAGAAGAAATACCAGCATATGGAGACTATCAAATATATTGTACTCAAGAAGGAACCCCAGCTGATGTTTTAAGACCATTGGGAACATTAACTAAAGCAGAAGCAGAGGCATTAGATGGATATACAGACTATAATGGACATGGAGAAGCTGAGAAGCCTCATGAAGGAGAGTTTTCACATACCTTCTTTGAAGGAAGTGGCTCAGGGAAATTAGCGCCTTGGGAAGCATATGTTATTTCAGATGAACCTCTTGGAGTTTTTTCAGAAGAAAAGCAAAATGCTTTATGGGGAAGAACTAATAGACTTTATACAGAAGGTCTTGACTATCAGGAATTTGATCAGAAAGTGAGAGCAAAACAAGGCTTGGATCCTAAGGATAATACTGAATCTTCAAAAGTAAAAGTAGGAGTTGAAGAGGGACAATTTGTTATAGGACCATATAACATGTCATATACAGAAGGCACATATGGGGGAGTAACTTTTGGCGGAATATATGATATGAAAGTCAGAGGATATAACAAAGATGGTACGATGGTAAAAGATGACATAGAAATATCACAAATTCTTATTGATGGAGAACGAAAAAAACCTGAATATTTTGAACCAGAAGAATGCTTATTCGTAGATAGAGAAGAACAAGTATATCCTGAAAGTGATGAAGATTTTAGGATAGTTATACAAGATCCAAATGCTGGATTAGATCCTAATGACCCAGATAGAATAGTAGCAGTTGACATAAAAGTCACATTTAGATATATGCTAACAGAAGGAAATAAGAGAGATTTTGATGGAAAAAAATATCAAATTACTTATGATGAGGAACATAATACTCATTATCATACAGATGATGAAGGAAATAGATATCAATGCCATTCTTGCTATGTATGGGGAATCCATGACCCACTTGACAAACAAGATGTAATGTGTGCAGACGCTTTTAGGGAATTATATGAGCAAGAGCTTATACTTACTTGTGACGAAGAAACTAAGATTCAATTGACAATGAATCTAGGCGGTTATGTATGGGAAGAAATATTACAAGGAAAAGAATCATTGGCAGATGGATTACGTACCGAAGAAGATATAAAATTAAAAAATATTAGAGTTACATTATATTATGAGGATGGAGAAAAGGTTGAGGTATCAGGACCATCTCCATATGATCCTGATAAGGATACATGGCATCATATAAATTCAACATTAACAGACGAAGAAGGATATTACCAGTTTAACGAACTAGATTCACAAAAAAGATATTACGTAGTATTTGAATATGATGGACAAACTTACTTACCAACAGATTATAAGAGACCAGAATATAATACTGAAGAATGGAAAGTAACCTCTAAAGCAACTGAGGATAATGGAGATAGAGATGCATTTGATAACAGATTTAGTGAAATTGGTGCGGCACCTAAGAACTATCCTTCAACAGATTCGTTAAGTACAGGACAACTTGTAGACGGCCATAACCAGTCATATACAAAATTAGATTTAATGGGTTATGAACAAGATGAAAACGGAAACTACAGTAAGACAGGTACTCAGTTAATTGATGGCTATGAATATGACGAAAGAGGACTACAAACAACAGAATATACATATGGATCTATAAGTGAAACTCTAAGGTCATGGATAGAAAGTAATAAAAGATTCCCAAGTGATGATGAACTTATATCAATATATAAGAACATAGCAGGAGGGGATACTGAAACATTAAAAATGATTCAATTTGTACAAGATTGCAAAATTGAATCATATACTGGAAATCTCGTAAGTGGAGGTTCTATAGATACTTATCCTTACTATGAATATGGCTTCTACATAAATAAAGTGGGAATGGGTGATACTGGACGAGGAGCAGAACTACAGCACGATCAAAGTGATTTGATTTTAGAAGATGGAACGGTATTAAAACCTATTTATGACGGACAATATTTCATCAACTTAGGTTTATGGAGAAGACAAGAATTTGATATGGCTCTTAGAAAAGATGCATATAAAATTGCAATGAAGATGAATGACAAGACATTAACATATAATTATAACAAGAGAATTGCAGAGGAAGCAGGAGCTAATAACCCAGATGGTGACGATAATAATACTTATTGGGATATCAATGTAAGAATGTCAGATTATGAAGCATATTATAATACAGGATATAATAGAGAAATATATCAGTCTGATTATGAATATGACTCAACAGCACTTGGACATCCAGGACATGACTTAGAAATATATGTAACATATAAGATAACAGTTAGAAACCAGTCACAAACTGTAGTTGGCGAAATCAAAGAAGTGGTAGACTACTATGATAGTGAATTTACATACAAACCAAATCTATCATGGATTATGTATCAAACAGATGATAATATTAATACTTCAGTAGATGAAGACGAATATTATGAAATGATGGATCAAGACCAAGAAGTAATAGATGCAGAAAGTAGCAAAGCCACATCATTTATTACAGGTTCTAAAGATGCAAAAGCATCTGATGAGACAAAGTATGATAACACAGCAAAAGATTTAGGCGAAAAATATCAAAACTTATATGTTCAAGGATTAGAAGGAAAGAAACTACAAACTGGTGAAAGTGCTTACATTTACTTAACATTTGAAGTAAATAAAGACGGAGACGGAAGAGTAATTCTTGATGAGGAAGATCATGAAAAAGACAACATAGCAGAAATTAATGGATATTCAACATATTATAGAGACGGTACATCACTTCCAAATGGTGTAACTAAAGGCTCAGGAGACATAGCTGGATTATTAGATAGAGATTCTACTCCAGGTAACTTAGTAGCAGAAGACCTAGAAGGAGAAAAATATGAGAAGAACTTCGAAGATGATACAGATAGAGCTCCAGGACTAAGAATACATGTTGACCCAGAGGCAATAAGAAGAGCTAATGGTACAGTTTGGGAAGATGAGAGAACAGAAACTGTAGGAAATGGAAACTCAGCATCAGTAATTGGTGATGGTATAAGACAAGAAGGAGAAATTGGTATTAGCGGGGCAACGGTTCAATTAGTTGAAAAATGTGTTGATGGTTCAGAATATATTTGGCAAGAAACAACATCTGGTTCAGATGGAAAATATGCATTTGAAGGATATATACCAGGAGATTATGTAATAAGATTCTATTATGGTGATACAGTAAGAACTGCATTAACATCTGATAATGGAGGGCAAAACGTAGTATCATACAATGGACAAGACTTCAAGTCTACTACATATCAAGATGGTATAGAACAAAGTGGAAATACAGATATAGATGGAAGATATCAAGGATATATCAATACAGCAACACAAAATGTTAGCGGAAAATATAATCCAAATGAAAATGCTCCAACAGAAGATACATACGGATATGATATCTTTAAGGCAGATAGTGATAGCACAAACTACTCAGATGCAAAAGACCTATGGACTATAGAGGGCAGAGATGGACTAAATATAATCGGACAAGTAAGCTCAGCAAGACCTGCACAAGGTAGAGATACTGTAATAGACTATAGCTCTACAGATGTAACAAACCATAAAGCAGAGGTACTTGCATCTCCATATCAAAGACCAATATACAATGGAACAGAATATACAGATGCAGAAATGAGTGCTTTATATTCAGAGCTTATGGATAACACATATATGACAGCTGAGACAGGTGTTATAGTTGCAGAGTTCGAGTATGATAGACAACAATCAGATGGAGACAAGGGAACAGAAAACAATTCAGAAAACTCAAGCAAAGACTATGTTGGAGATAACAAATTTAATAGTAGCTATAGCTTGAATAACATAGACTTAGGATTAACAGAAAGACCAAAAGCACAATTAGAAATTGATAAGTCTGTAACAAACGTTAAAGTAACTCTTGCAAATAACAGTATATTATTTGATATTAATGAAGCTGCAAATAATGCTCTATGGCAAGATCATGATGAATACAGTGTAGACGAAGAAATGAGAGACGGAAAATATGAAGAATACTACAATGAAGACCATAGATATGCATTTAGAGAAGAAATTGATGATATTGTAAGACGTACAGACAGAGGATTAATACAACTTACAATGGATGAAGAATTGATGCATGGTGCTACAATTCAAGTAACATACAATGTAAAAGTTACAAACGTTGGTGAGGTGGATTACGTAGATGGAGATAACAAGAACTTCTACTACAGAGGAAATACAGAAGGAGCTCATGTAGTTACAACTACAACAGAACAAGTAGTAGACTATGTAAGAAATAACTACCAATTTGAAGCTAACAACGAAACAAATAGTGGAGCTGGATGGTCAGTAATTACTGATGAAACTCTAATGAGTGAAGGATTAGTAAATGAAAGATATAAAGATAACTTGGCACAATTTAACAATATAATTCAAACTGAAAAGTTCGGCGAAACATCATTACTACCAGGAGCAGAAACAAGTCAAACTGTAATATTATCACAATTAATTACACCAGAAAATACAGCAGATGACTTAACTTACACAAATATGGTAGAAATTCTAAAAACATCTAATGAAGTTGGTAGAAGAATGGCATACTCAGTGGTAGGTAACCAAGATCCAGTAGCTGAAGATGCAGCTGAAATAGATGCAAACGTAGGCGAAAGAATAGTTATATTACCTCCATTTGGTAGCACAACATTATATTACATCATTGGTGGACTAGTAATTGCATTACTTCTAGCAGGCGGAATTATTCTAATAAAAGTAAAAGTACTTAAGAAAAAAGAATAATAAGTTAATTTAATTTAATATATTATTTATAAAGTTATAGAAAGGAGGTAGATTTGAATCTGCCTCCTTTCAATTATTTCTGCTAATGCCAGAATTTACTATTTAAAAGTTTGATATTCAAATTTTTCTAAGCCAAGTATAAAGTATATTTAGAAAATTTTTGAAGTTCCGCGTAAGCGACCAAACGAGCTTTGTTAAAAGCGAGTGCGACTTGGAGCAACCTTCCTGCGTTAAAAAGAAAAATTTATTTTTCTTTTTAACATTCGAAGGTGTGCGACACCAAGGAACAAGAAAATTTGAGAAATATACTTTATACTTAGCTCCTACACTTATTTGTATTAATAACTTTTAAATAGTAAATGCTGGCTCATTTTTTTTGCGCAATATATTGAAAAAAACGCCATTTTGCGATAAAATAATGTGAGTAATTTGTAAAATAAATAAATGATAATAAAAAGCACATCACATTTTGTAAAAAACTTTTTTATATTATGGATTAAATGTGACAAAAAACTATTTATTAAAATACTATAATTAAATAGCATTAAAAAGCTATTAACACAAAGGATAACAAATATGAAAACATTAATGCATAAATAAAAAGTTAGAGGTGATTTGTATGTTTCAGAATATATCAAGAGACTTGAATTCAGACGGAAATAATTATGAAGAAAACGATAAAAAAGTTAATATAAAAGATGTGATAAAAAAATTATTTGCAAAGGAAAATCTAGTATTATATGTAATAACATTTTTGATATCAATGGTAGGCTTTAGTGAAAATAGCCTTATACTTTCATTTGCACCTTTTGGACTAGCTATAATCGCTGGCGCACTTAGCAATAATAGACCAATAGGAGTTATGTATGTATTATCATTAATAGGTACATTTATTAGTTTTGGTCTTACAAATTTATTAGTGTATTTTTTGACTTCTTTAGTGTTTTTTATTGCGATACTAATTAGAAGACCACGCATACAAGAAAATGTTAATGAAAAGAAAAAGATAGGTGGGCATTTATTCTTTGCAGTATTAATGGTACAAGTTGTTCCTATGTTTTTTAGAGATTTCTATGTATTTGAGTTGCTTTCAGGAATTATGCTTGGAATTACAACACTTATATTCTACAAAATATTTGCTAATTCAATTACACTTATTATAGATTTTGGAACGAAGAGAGCTTTTACAATAGAAGAAGTAATTGGTACAAGCTTGTTATTAGCTATTACTGTAACTGCTTTTGATGCAATAGATATTTTTGGATTTTCTATAAAAAACATACTTAGTATATTAATTGTACTAGTATTGGGATGGAAAAACGGAATGCTTGTAGGAGCTACAGGTGGAATTACAATAGGTGCAGTTCTAGGAATTATTACGGGTACAGAACCTGTTATGATAGCAGCATATGCTATTTCAGGATTAATTGCAGGTTTACTTAATAGATTCGGTAGAATAGGAGTTATAGTAGGATTTACAATTGGAAATGTGGTTCTAGCATATGTTGCAAATGGATATATGGCAGATTTAATTGTATTTCAAGAAATACTAATTGCATCACTTGGACTTTTAGCAATACCAAAGAATATAGAAATTAATATAGAAGACTTAGTTGGTAGTACAAAATTATTGCCAGAAGTAACTCCAAGAGATTTGGAAGAGAACAAAGACACAATATATAAATTAAATAGTATGTCTGAAACTATATATGATATGGCAGAAAGCTATGGAGAAGCAGCAGCTACTATTCTTTCTGATAAAGAGTTAAAAGCACAAGAAAAATCTAATATGGATATGTTTGTAGAGGAGCTTAAAAAGAATTTAGAAGAATTAGAAGATAATATGCTATATGAAGAAATGTATTATCCAACAGAAAAATTAATTACAGATATATTCAACTATTTGTTAGATAATGATGTAATAACTGAGAAAGAATTTGTTAAAATATTAGAAAAAAATAACAATTATATAGTTGGTTTTGATAATACAAAATCTCAGGCAAATGAAGATATTTACAAAATTGTAAAAGCTATAAACTATTCTTATAGAGTTAGTAAAATAAACTTTATATGGAAGAAAAAAATGGATGAAAGCAAGAAAAATGTTTCAGAGCAACTAAAAGGAGTTTCTCAGGCTATATTAAAAATGGCACAAGATATAGACAAAGAAGAAGACAAATTTATAGATACTAAAAAAGAAATGCTAAAGTTACTAGAGCAAAAAGATATTGTGGTTAAAGATATTGAAATAAAAGAGAAGAGTTCAGGAAGATATATAGTTCAAGTTTATACGGATGTATGCGAAAATCCAGATGGAACAGAGTGCGACATAAAAAAGATAGGCAGAATAATAAGCAAAGTATTAGGACAAAAAATGACAATACAAGATCAAGAATGTGGATTAAGATTAAATAGAAGCATGTGTAAATTTACATACATTTCAGATGATAATTATAATATTCAAATTGGAATGGCAAAATCAACTAAATCTGGTTCACCTGTTTCAGGAGATAGTGCTTTGCATACAAAGTTACAAGATGGTAAATACTTACTTGTACTTAGTGATGGAATGGGTTCAGGTCCAGAAGCTATGAAGAGCAGTAAAATTGCAGTTAAGATGTTAGAAAGGCTGTTAGCTGCAGGCTTTGAAAAGGATGTTTCATTAAAATTAATTAATTCAACTCTTTCTGCAAATACAGAAGAAGATATGTACGCAACATTAGATATAGAAATATTGGATTTATATAATGGAAACATGGAATTCATAAAGAACAGTGCATGTCCTACATATATAAAAAGAGGAAGAGATGTACAATTGCTAAAATCAATGACTTTACCAACAGGAATATTAAATGATGTGGATTTAGTTGTATATGATTTTGACTTACAAGATGGAGATATTATAGTAATGTGCACTGATGGAGTAATAGATTCCAATAAAGAATATTTGAATAAGGAATTATGGCTTAAATATTTGCTAGAAGATGTGCAAGTAAATGATGCACAGAAAATAGCAGATATTATAATAGGAGAGGCTATAGATAATGATTTTGGAAATCAAAAAGATGATATGAGTGTTATAGTTGCAAAAGTAAGTAAGAAATAATAGCATTTTTATTGTAATTAGAATTAAAATTTGATATAGTATATATGGAAAAATATAAGCAATATGGAGGTCACTATGGGAAGAGGAAAAAGATATGACGGGGAGCAGAAGCTGAATTTAAAGAAAGTATTTGCTGTAATAATTGCTATAGCTGTAATAGTGATGTTTGTAATAGGAATTCAAAAATTATTTACTGAAGAAAGCAATACACAAACAAGAACTGTTGCATTAAGATATTTCCCAGTATATACAAACGAAAAATGGGGAGTGATTGACTCTAGTGGAAATATAATTATTAATCCGGAATATGATGAATATATTGTAATTCCAGACAATTCTAAGCCGGTATTTGTTTGTACAGTAAATGTAGATTATGATAATAATACATTTGAAACTAAAGTAATAAATGAAAAAAATGAAGAATTATTCACAAATTATGATTCAGTAGAACCTATTGAAAATTATGATGCAAGTAATAATTTATGGTATGCACCATCTATTTTAAAAGTATCGCAAGATGGAAAATATGGAATTATAGATACAAATGGAACTACAATAGCAAAGTGTGAATATGATTCTATAACAGCATTAAAAGGTGTAGATAATAGCTTACTTGTAGAGAAAGATAATAATTATGGAATTATTGATTATGTAGGTTCAGTTATTATAGAACCAGAATACAATGGAATAGAACCAATTTCAACTCAATTTGAAAATGGTTATATTGTAGAAAATTCTGATGGAAATTATGGAGTTATAAGTTTTACTAGAACAGTTGCTGTTCCAGTAGAATATGACGAAATTAAAAATGTATATGGAAATGGAACTTACTATATTGCTAGAGAAGGAAATAATTGGGAAGTAGTAGATACTGATGGCAATAAATACTTAGCCGGAGAGTACGATGACATCGTCTCTGTTGATGGAGAAAATGCAGTTGTAGTAGATAATGATAAGTATGGAGTTGTAAAAATCTCTGATGGAACTACTGTAATTAATACAGAATATGACGGAATAACATATGGGGCTGGAAACAATTATATTGTAAGAAATGGCTCTAAATACGGAATTATGAATATAGAAGGTACTAAAGTAATCGACTTTAAATATAATGGAATTGTGTATAGAAATGTAGGCAATTTCTATGAGGCTACAACTGAGAATAATACTTCAGATCTGCTAGATTCAGAACTTAATATTAAGCTTTCGGATGTTATAGTATCTGAGGTTAATGAAAATAACGGATTTATTAAAGTAAGACAAGATAATGATTATAAATATTATAATTTCAGATTTGAAGAAAGAAATATAAATGATATTTTAAGCAATAACACAATATATGTAAGTAGAAATGAAGAAGGCAAGTATGGATTTGTAGACAAAAATGGAAATGTTGTTGTAAATTACATATATGATGATGCTAGAGAACAAAACGATTATGGATATGCAAGTGTAAAACAAGATGGATTGTGGGGAGCAGTAGATTCTAGAGGACAAGTTGCGGTATCACATTCATATAATTTGGATGATAACATGCTAGTAGAATTTATCGGAAAGTGGCATTTAGGAGAAGATTTAAACTTGTACTATTTTACAGATAAATAGAAACCAGTGAAACACTGGGGACAGATTTTAAAATCTGTCCCCGAGTTTCACAAAAAGTTTTGTAAATAGCAATTAAAAATACAAATGATAAAGATGAACTAATAGGAGGAAGAAAAATGGAGCTAATGACAAAATATCAATATACGTATTTTATTTATCCATATTTAATTGAAGAGGAGAATTATAAGAAATATATACAAGGATTAGTTAATAATAAAAAATGTAAAATAAGATTTTTTGATAAGAAAAAAGACATACATTTATATACTTATTTCTTACCAAAAATAAAAGATTTTATGTTTTGGTCATTTGAATTAAGTCAAAGTGGATTAAAAGATTTTGAAAAGCTTGATAGCACTGTGAAATCCACTTTGCTTTCTCAACACGAATGCAATATATTTAACTACAAATTACCAGAAAATTTACAAGGAAAAGTACAAACAGATAATTCTATATTTTTTGAAATATCTGAGATAAAGGTTATTTGCTTTAAAACTGGAATATGCTTTTTACTATTTAAAACAAATATAGAAAATAGTGATAAATTTTCTGATGTAATTAATTTTAATTATAAATTTAGAGAGGTAAATTCAATTGCATACAATTTAAAAGAATATGAAAATATAAAAATCCAGTCTAGCTCTTTTAAAGATGTAAAAGGAATTTCAACAGTAATTAAAGAGATAGCTGGAGATGATGCATTAGCTAGACAAGCTAATATAGGAAACGAAAAGTTTTTTGTTTACTCATATGCCTGTGTTGACCAAAAGGACTGGAACGAGAATACAAAGCAAGAAGAGTTAAATAGTACATTCGAAAAATTTCGCTGCGTTTTACCAGCAAATTCACAAATACTAAATGATGAACTTGCAATTAATGATTTGGGACAAAGCAAATCACTGTATAAGAGCCAATATATAAAATATGGATTTACAGCAACAAGTTCATGTTTATTTACATCAAATATTAATACATCAAATTTTACATTGGTACCACAAAAGTTTGAAAGCGAGTATTTATATACATATTTAATAGTATTATATAAGAAATTTCTATTAAATAAGTTAGGGCATGATTTCAAGTTTAAATTTGAAAAAGCAGAAAAAGGCTTTTTAGATTTTACAAAACAATTATGGATACAGGATATTACTAATGAAGAATTTGGTAGAAAGTTAGAAAATAGTTGGGCAGAAAATTTAGAATTAAAAGAAATGTTTGAAAGAATAAAAAACGAATATGATATTACATATAAAAAACATAATGTAGAGCAACTAAATAAAAATAATTACATAACAAGAGTTATAGTTTTTACCATATTTGCTATAAATATATTAGCAATTTTATTGCTCTTTTATGGATTTTAGATAAAAACCGATGAAATGTTGGGGCACATTTAAATGTGTCCCACAGCATTTCACATAGAAAGGAAATTAGGTTATATGAAGATAACCACAGGAGTAGATATTATAGAAGTAGATAGAATAAAAAATGCTATTGAAGATTTAGGAGATAATTTTTTAAATAGAATTTATACTAAAAGAGAAATAGATTATTGCAATAAAGCAGAAATGTTAAAATACCAACGTTATGCGGCGGGCTTTGCCGCAAAGGAAGCGGTTTTTAAAGCTATTTCTGAATTTATAAATGGCAGAGAAGATGCCTTGTGGAAGGAAATAGAAATGATTAGTTCATTTGGTGAAAAACCTGTGATTAATGTGGAAAAAATAAAGGACAAAATGAAAAAAACTGCGGATAGTTTAGAATTAAAACAAATAGATATTAGTATTTCACATATAAAAGATTATGCTGTGGCAAGTGTCGTTGCAGTATTTGAGTAGAATTGAGGGGATTTATAAGATGCAACTTTTTGACTCACATGCTCACTATAATGATGAGAAATTTGATGAAGATAGAGAAAAAATAATAGAGGAAATACATGAAGCCGGTGTAGAAAAACTTGTAGTAGCAGGTTATAGCTTGGCTTCTTCTATATCTGCTTTAGAAATTGCAAAACAATATGAGTGGATGTATACAATATCTGGGATATCTCCAAACGATATACCAGAAACAGATATAGATTTAGAAAAACAACTTATAAATTTACATGATTTTATAGAAAAAAATTTAAAGACAAATAACAAAATAGTTGCAATAGGGGAAATAGGTTTAGATTATTATTGGGAGAAGGATGAAGAAAGAAGAAAATTGCAACAAATTGCTTTTATAAAACAAATTAATATGGCTAATGAGTTTGAACTACCTATAGTGATACATACAAGAGAAGCGGTAATGGATACATTAGAGATTTTAAAGAAGCATACAGTACTAAAAAGAGGAGTATTTCATTGTTGCCCATTGAATCGAGAGTTAGTAAAAGAAGCTCTTAAATTAGGATACTATATTTCATTTGCAGGACCTATTACATTTAAAAATTCTAAAAATGCAAATGAAATTATAGAATTGGTACCAATAGATAGAATGCTAATAGAAACAGATAGTCCTTATTTAGCGCCAGAGCCTAATAGGGGTAAAAGAAATGATTCAAGAAATGTGAGATTTATTGCGGAAAAAATTGCAAGCGTAAAGGAAATGCTAGTTGAAGAAATTGCAAAGATTACATTTGAAAACGCATGCGATTTGTTTAATATTGAATAGATTATATAAAAGCATAAATTTGTCTATCTAAAGCAGAAAAAAGTATATTTTTCAAATTTTCTTGCGCCTTGTTGTCGAAACCATCTAAGCATTCTGAAAAGAAAATAAATTTTCTTTTCATCTGCTAGGTTTCTCCAATCGCACTCGCCTTTTGCAAGGCTCGTTTGGTCGCTACGCGTCGCTTCGAAAATTCTCAAAATATACTTTTTTTCTGCTTTTAATTTGTTTTATAATCTATTTTAAATTTCTTATTGCCTCAATTCTATCTTGGATAGAAGGGTGAGTTGAAAATAAACTTGTTTTTCTTTTTTTGCCATCTCTTGCATTTGCTTTAAATGGACTTACTATATACATGTGAGCTGTAGAGTTATTGGCTGTTTTTAATTCGTTTGGATCTGCATCTAATTTTTGTAATGCAGATATTAATCCATCTGGATTTCTTGTTAATTCAACGGCACTTGCGTCTGCAAGATATTCTCTACGTCTTGATAATGCAAGTTGCATTAATTGACCAAATATTGGAGCTAATATTAAGCATATAAGTCCAATAAGCATTAAAATTGGATTTCCTCTATTATCATCATCTCTACCTCTGCCCCAGAATAATGCACGGCTTACCCAGTCTGCAAGTATAACTATAAAACCAACCATTACGCTAACTACAGCAGAAAGTCGTATATCATAATTTTTTATATGTGATAATTCGTGTGCAACTACTCCTTCAAGTTCGTAATAATCCATTTTTTCAAGTAATCCTGTAGTAACACATATTACTGAATTTTCAGGATTTCTACCAGTTGCAAATGCATTTGGCTGTGGATCATCCATAACGTATAGTCTAGGTCTATGGTTTAATCCCGAAGAAACCATAAGACCATCTAAGATATTATTTAATTTTTCATATTCTTCAGGTGTAGCTGGATGAGCTCTATTTATTGATAATACAATCTTGTCACTATTATAATATGATGCCCATGCTGTTATTACAGAAAATGCAACTGCTATTACAATAGAAATATAGCCAAGGTCAAATGCCATACATATATAGTATACAATTAAAGTAATTACAACTATGAATATAGATACTATAATTCCTGTTTTTATTTTATTGTTACGTATATCTTCATACATAATATATTCCGTCCTTTACAAAGATTATAGCCACAAGTTTATTTGATATTTTCATAAATCAATAAAATGTGGCTATTTTCAGTTATTTACTAAAATCAACTTTTACATTCTTTTTAGCTTCTTGATTATCTACTTCAAATAATTGCTCTGATGTAAAATGGAACATAGATGCAACGATATTTGAAGGGAAAACTTCTAACTTAGTATTGTATCTTGTAACAGTATCATTGTAGAATTGTCTAGAATATGAAATTTTATTTTCTGTGTTTGTTAATTCTGTTTGCAAATCTGAGAAATTCTGATTAGCCTTTAAATCTGGATAATTTTCAGCAACTGCCATTATAGTTTTTAAAGTATCAGATAGTTCATTATCTAGTTTAGCCTTTTCATCTAAAGTTTTAGCATCAGCCCAAGATGAACGCAAATCAGTAACTTTAGTTAATACGTCTGCTTCATGTGCCATATAACCTTTTACTGTTTCAACTAAGTTTGGAATTAAATCAAATCTTCTTTGTAATTGAACATCAATTTGACTCCAAGCATTTTTTACTCTTAGTCTCATTGTAACTAAACTATTATATATAACAACAAAAGCAATGATAAGTACTACTACGATAGCTAATAAAATCCATAGTACCATAAAATTTCCTCCTTATCTTCAAATTAAATTATATAACTATAATACCACATTAATAAATATTATACAACAATTATGAAAAATATATGTAAGAAGAGTGAAATTTTTGTTATAAATTTGTTATAAAATATTTTAATTTTTTGAATTTATTCATTCTCAAGGATTACAAGAAATCAAAAATAGTCATATTTTTGGTACAAGCTGCATATAATAGTAATATAAGGCGTTACAAGGAATTAGCCAAAATTTGACAGAGAAGATTAAATATGGTATAATTACTTTGTTGCTTTTAAAGGAGGGAACAAATTTCGTATGAAAAATGATGATAAGGCGTCGATATCGCTGAAGAAAATAGTATGTATTAGCATTATACTTATTTTCCTACTTGGCGTTGGCGTAATGGCAGGTAATGTCAAAGTAAACAACGTTAAAATAGTTCTGTCAAGTGGCTATGAAATGGATGTTGTAACAACTAAGACTAGTGTCAAAGAAATTTTAGACGAAAACCATATAGTATTGTTAGAAGATGAAAAAGTAACTCCAGATACAAGCGAAAATTTATCTGATAATAACACAATTATTATTTCAAAAGAAAATGAAGAAGTAGAAGTATCTGAAAATGTGGAGAAATCTTCTGATGTAACAACTGAAGAAATTCTAGACAATTATTCTAAAATTACTGAAAAAATAGTTGTAGAGAAAGAAACTATACCTTATGAGACAATAACTAAAGATGTTACAACTGGAAGCGGAACAAAACAAGATAGAGTTGTTCAAGAAGGAAAAAATGGAATTAGAGAAGTAACATATAAAATAAAATATCAGAATGGTAAAGAAATAGAAAAAACAAAAATAGACTCAAAAGTAGTTAAAGAGCCAGTTGATAAAATTATTGAAATAAGAACAAGACAGATTACAACAAGAGGTGGCTCAAGAACAACATATAATGGCGGTAAATGGTCATATTCAGCAAGTGAGTTAGATTTATTATGTGCAATTACTGCACAAGAATGTAGCTCAAGCTATACTGGAGCTTTAGCTGTTATAACAACAGCATGTAACAGAACAGTAAGTAGTAGCTGGAAAAGATATGGTTCAGACCCATTAAGCCAATATATGGCTCCAAGCCAATTCTGTTATTCAATAGATAATCATTGGAGAAAAAGATTAAATGGAAACTATCCATCATATGTAAAACAAGCTGTTTTAGACGCGCTTAATGGTAAAAGAAACCACACATACTTATCATTCAGAGCAGCAGGATACCATTCAGGTGAAATAATTGGTGGAAATGTTTACTTTAACTCTTTATAGAATTAATCAATTAAAAAATAAAAAAGCAAACAATAAAACATAAATTAAATATTTATAGATATTATGGAAGGAGATGGGAAACTATCTCCTTTTATTTAAACCAGTGAAATAATGGGACAGATTTAAATCTGTCCTCCAGTGTTTCACTATAACTAGCAAAAACAATATTAAATAAATATAGAAAGGATGTATTTATATTATGAAATTAATTTCATGGAATGTAAATGGACTAAGAGCTGCAGTAAATAAAGGATTTGATGATTTTTTTAAGAAAGAAAATGCAGATATTTTTTGTATTCAAGAAACAAAAATGCAAGAAGACCAATTAGATGAAAACATAAAGGGAATTTTTAAAGAATATAATTCGTATTGGAATAGTGCAGAGAAAAAAGGGTATTCAGGAACAGCAATTTTTACTAAAAAGAAACCTATGGATGTTACATATGGAATAGGAATAGAAGAACACGATAAAGAAGGAAGAGTAATTACTTTAGAATTTGAAAACTTCTTTATGGTAAATTGTTATACGCCAAATGCAAAAAGAGAACTTGAAAGATTAGATTATAGAATGGTTTGGGAAGATGAATTTAGAAAATATCTCTTGAAATTAAACGAAAGTAAACCAGTGGTAATGTGTGGAGATTTAAATGTTGCGCATGAAGAAATTGATTTAAAAAATCCAAAAACTAATAGAAGAAATGCTGGATTTACAGACGAAGAAAGAGGAAAAATGACAGAACTTTTAAATGCAGGTTTTACAGATACTTTTAGATATTTATACCCAGATAAGCCAGATATGTATACATGGTGGTCATATATGTTTAAAGCAAGAGAGAAAAATGCAGGATGGAGAATTGATTATTTTATAGTGTCAAAATCAATAGAAAATAAAATAAAAGAAAGCTACATATATTCAGAAATAATGGGAAGTGATCATTGCCCAGTAGGCTTAGATTTAGACATCGACAAGAAATAATATAATAATATATTTGCATTAAAAAGACAAGACGAATTCACAAGAATAATAAATACAAAATTACTTAAAGCTTGCTATATAAAATGAACTATTATTTATAAAGGAGAAGTTTTAAAATTGAATAATAAAGGAAAACTAACCAAATGGTTATATTGGTTCTTATATGCAGTTGCGGTTATATTAGTATATAAAACCTTAGATAATTTTTCCGCAATTGGAGCATGGATTAAAAATTTAATAGATGTGCTTATGCCTTTTATAGTAGGACTATTAATAGCATATTTGTTATATATTCCATGTAGAAAATTAGAGAGCTTTTATAGAAAAACAAAAAAGCCCAAATTCATACAAAAAAGAGCTCGAGGACTTTCTATTCTCACTGTTTATTTAATTGCTATTATAATACTTGGCATAGGGATAAATTTTTTAATGCCTATTATTGCTTCAAGCATAATTGATTTAGTAAGTAATATACAGGGGTATTACAATACACTTATGGTAAATATAGAAAATCTTCCAGATGATTCTATTTTAAATAATGAAATGGTATTGGATATAATACAAAGCATTCAAAATATTGACTTAAAACAATACATAAACATAGATAAAATTGCAGAATATGCAAAAGGTGTAATAAATGTAGCAGGAGGAATTATAGATTTCTTTGTTGCAATAATAGTTTCTATATATTTGCTCCTTCAAAGAAGAGAAATAATGGAGTTTTTCAAAAAGCTTGGTAGAGCAATGTTTAAAGAAAAAACATACCATAATTTTGGGAAATACTTTGATAGAACAAACAATATATTTTTCAATTTCTTAGCTGGACAATTTTTAGATGGAATAATAATCGGAATAATTACATCTATAGCTATGTCTATCATAGGAGTAAAATATGCTGTATTATTAGGATTTATGATAGGAATATTTAATCTTATTCCGTACTTTGGTGCAATAATTGCAGTGGTTATTGCAGCCCTTATAACACTACTTACAGGTGGACTAGGACAATGTTTGATTATGGTAATAGTAGTTATAATATTGCAACAAATAGATGCCAATATTATAAATCCGAAAATACTTGGAAATTCACTTAAAATTAGTCCACTATTAGTTATATTCGCAGTACCCGTAGGAGGAGCGTACTTCGGATTTTGGGGAATGTTTTTATCTGTACCTATAGTTGCAGTTATTAAATTATTATTAACTGATTATATTGAGTATAAAAATAGTTTGCAAAATGAAGAAGCTTAAACTTGAACAGAAGGGACACTCCAAAAAGTTCAAAAACTTAAACAAAAGGGACACTCCTAAAAGTTTAAAAACTTGAACAAAAAGGAGTGTCCCTTCTGTTCAAATTTAATAAAACCTTAATAAATCTCTTCTTTTTTCTTAATAAAATTATGCTATACTAATTCTTGTAAATGGTATTATGCAAGAAAATATGGTATAATAGTAGAGGTAATTTTATTAAATAAAAGAAGGGGTTTATTTTTATGTACAATATTTTAGTTTGTGATGATGATAAAGAAATAGTAAAAGCAATAGAGATTTATTTAAGTAAAGAAGGATATAACATTTTAAAAGCATATGATGGAGAAGAAGCCTTAGACATATTAAAAAAGAATGATGATATACAACTTATAATTCTAGATATTATGATGCCTAAATTAGATGGAATCGAGACAGCAAATATTATCAGAAAAGATAAATCAATACCAATAATTATGCTATCTGCAAAATCTGAGGATTATGACAAAATTTCTGGATTAAATAATGGAGCAGATGACTATGTAACAAAACCTTTTAATCCATTAGAACTTATTGCAAGAGTAAATTCTCAAATAAGAAGATATACAAGTTTGGGTTCAATGGTAAAAAAGGGAGATGATAAAAATATATATAAATCAGGAGATTTAATTATTAACGATGCTACTAAAATGGTTGAAGTAGATGGAAAAGAAGTTAAACTTACTCCTACAGAATATAATATACTTTTATTCTTAACTAAAAATAAAGGAATTGTGTATTCAATAGAACAAATTTATGAAAATGTATGGGAAGAAGAAAGCTATGGTGCAGAGAACATTATTGCCGTGCATATAAGACATATTAGAGAGAAAATAGAAATAAATCCAAGAGAACCTAAATATTTAAAGGTTATTTGGGGAATTGGCTATAAAATAGAAAAAATAGACTAGATTTTGAAACTCAACAACAAAGAATTATAAAAGATTTTGTATATAAAACTTATTATTATCAAAACCAAAGGTAAGAGGGTAATAGTAGTAAACTATAAGAAAGGAGAGAAAAAATGGAGAAAAAAGTTTGTGTGCCAAGAGTACTAAAAAATACTGCGTATGTGCTATTTCCAATTTTTTTAACTATGTTAATTCTATTAATATTCTTTCTTACATATCCACTTGAAAGAAAATCAGTAGAAGAAAGAGTTAATTATTTTGAAACTACTACATTTGCAGAAGATTATTCAAGAGAAATTTTTAGTGCAATAACAGCAATAAATAATATTAAAGAAAGCAATGGATACGAATCATATGGGCTTTACTATATTAGAGAAGAAAACATTAACGGAAATAACAACATAGAAAAAATAAATTATTATTCTGAATATTATAAAACTAATGTAGTATGGTTAATAATAGATAATAAGACGAAAACTGCGTATACAAATTTAGATTATTCCATAGATACAAGTAATATTGAGAATATACAAAACAAAATACAGGAAAATGCAACATATTGGATATATAAAGATGGAAATATTGATACATCAGTAAATAAACTAAGTAGTGAATATATTGAATATATAGAAAATGGTTTTGATGTAGAAAATTTAAGTGATTATACAATTTATACATCAGTGTTAAATAATTTAGAATATGTTGATGACATATCTATGAATTCAATTTTATATGATGTGCTTGTGCTAGTTGATCAGAAGGCAGCTTTCTTAATTCCGTTCTTAGTTATTTTAATAATCGCACTTGTTCCAGTAATAGTATTGGGAGTGGGAAGAACAGCAAAGCAAGATGGAATAAAGCTAAATTGGTATGACAAAATTTTGATAGAGCTAGCAGCACTAATAGCTATATTAATAGCAGGAATTGGGGCATGCTTTACAATTAGTGTAAATGGTGTATCTAATCTAGCAACACTGGTATTGGCAATTACTATAATGGCATTTGGATTTTTCATAATTTACCTTGCTTGCATTTTATTTTTCGAAACTGTAGTAAAAAGGTTAAAAACACATACTTTTATAAAAACAACAATTATATATTGGATATATATAAAAATTAAGGAATTCCTAGATGATGTAAAAATTACAAAAAGATTTATATTGTACTTTATTATATTCATTATAGCAAATCTAATTTGTTTTGCTATAATGTGGTCAGATGGATTCCCAGGTATAATACTTTCTATAATTTTATATGCTGTGGTATATGGACTAATTTCAAAAAGACTAAAATCATATGTAAAGATAGAAAAAGCTATAAATGATTTATATCAAGGTAATACCGATATAGAATTAGAAGAAAACGAATTTGTAAAAGAAATGAAAAATATGGCAAGCCAAATAAACGACATCGCAGGAGGGCTATCTAATGCAATAGATGAAAAGTTAAAAAGCGAGAGACTGAAAACTGAACTTATAACAAATGTATCACATGATATTAAAACGCCATTAACTTCAATAATAAATTATGTTGATTTATTGAAAAAAGAAGGAATGGATGGAGAAAAGGCAAAAGAATATTTAGACATATTAGATAGTAAATCACAAAGATTAAAAAAGCTTACGGAAGATTTAGTGGAAGCATCAAAAGCATCATCAGGAGCAATTAAATTAAATATGGAGAAGCTAAATGTAAATGAATTGATAAAACAAGTGTCAGGAGAGTTTGAAGATAAGTTTAAGGCACGTAAATTAGAAGAAATAATAACATTCCCTGAAAATGCGTTATATATCAAAGCAGATAGTAGGTATATGTATAGAGTATTGGAAAATATGTATTCAAATATATCTAAATATGCAATGGAAGGAACAAGAGTATATACAGATATAATAGAAAAAGATGGGCGAATAGTAATCCAACTAAAAAATGTATCTAAACAAAAACTAAATATCAGTGTAGACGAACTAATGCAAAGATTTGTAAGAGGAGAAGCTTCAAGAAATACAGAAGGAAGCGGACTAGGGTTATCAATAGCTAGAAGCCTAACAGAACTACAAGAAGGTAACTTCAACATATACTTAGATGGAGACTTATTTAAGGTAACAATAGAATTTAATAAAGAAAACTAAAAGATGAAACTCGTGGGCAGATTTAAATCTGTCCTCAGTGCTTCACTGGTTTTAGTAAAAAAGAGATTCCCCCTCAAGTAGAGGGGGAAATTTGTTTAATTGGGCTTACTTAATGATGAATGACGGTGTTCGGCAATTTGACGCGTTTTTATTAGATGGTCAAGAGTTTCTACAAGTTTGTATGCTTTTTCGCGAGCCTGCTTGAGTTGCTCAAGATCCATCGAAGTCGAATCAATTTTCACTCCTAAAACTGTCATTTCTGTCAGCCTCCCAAAAATAAAATATACGTATATTATACCACATGCTAAATATTATGTAAAGCAAATCACGAAATAAACTGTTTGATATGATTTATTTTAAAATTATCACCACTTAAATATACCTCAATAACATCAATTCTAATAAATTCATTTTCTAAGTGATTACGATAAATATAATATTTTATTGCCTTAGTTAAATGATTTTGCTTTTTTTCGTTAACGGCATCAGCCGGCATACCATATAATGAATTTGTTCTTGCTTTAACCTCGATAAAAACAATTTCATTTTTATATCTAGCAATAATATCAATTTCACCTTGTCTACAGGAAAAATTACGTTCTATTATCTCATATCCTAAGCTTTTTAAGTAATTGACTGCAATGTCCTCGCCATTTTGACCAATAAGCTGATTTTTATACATACGGCTCCTTTTATATAACTAATTTATTTTGTTCATAACAATACCATGAAAAGTAACAAAAAGCAAGAAAAATCGCACTACAAAATTCGACAGATGGGTTAAAAAAAATCTCAAAAATTTATTCAAAAACCATTGACAAGCATGGTAAAAATTTTATATAATTAAATATCATTGGGAGTTTTATCGGACGTGCAAGGTAAAACTTATAAACTCTTAATTTTTTCTAAGGGTGATTAAAATTAAAAAGTTAATTTTAGAGATTAAATTTTAACAAATACACAAGAAGAAGGTTAGTTGGCAAAAAGAAATTATGCCAACCTGCCTTTTTATTGCCGTTTTTATTTCGTTATGTAAATTTAGAAAGAAGAGGAATTGTTACATTATTATTTACGGAAATAGAAGTTTAGGGAGCAGTGAACTTAAAATTTCTGTATACATAATTTTGTAAGCAAGAGGGACTTCTTGATAAAGTATATATATTTATTTCTGCTTAATCTTTTTTAGGGGTGATTTTCTTTGGTAAAAGAAGTGAAGCACGAGAAATGTTCTCGTAAAACTTTTGCAAAAATTGGTGATTCTATCGAAATGCCTAACCTTATTAAAGTTCAAAAAGATTCATACGACTGGTTTGTAGAAGAAGGTCTAGGCGAAATTTTAAGAGATGTTTCTCCAATAGTTGATTATTCAGGAAACTTAATTCTAGAATTCCTTGATTATTACTTTGAAGACAAAACAAAATACACAGTAGAAGAAGCTAAAGAGAGAGACGCTACATACTCAACAAGATTACATGTAAAAGTAAGGCTTATTAACCGTGAGACAGGAGAAATAAAAGAGCAAGAAATTTATCTTGGTGATTTCCCTCTTATGACAGATAGTGGTACTTTTATTATCAATGGAGCTGAAAGAGTTGTAGTAAGCCAATTAGTACGCTCACCAGGATGCTACTATGATTCAAGCTATGACAAAACAGGAAAGAAAATTTATACATCTACAGTTATGCCATTAAGAGGTGCTTGGATAGAATATGAAACAGATGCAAACGATGTATTCTGGGCAAGGGTAGATAGAACAAGAAAACTACCTGTTACTTCATTACTTCGTGCTATAGGTATAGTTACAGATGAGCAAATAAGAGAATTATTTGGAGAAGAAGCAAAAATTGAAGCTTCAATTCAAAAAGACCCAATAAAAACTCAAGAAGACGCTTTAATTGAAATCTATAAAAAATTAAGACCAGGGGAACTTCCAACAGTTGATGCTGCTAGAAATTTATTTAGTGGTTTATTCTTCGACCCAAGAAGATATGACTTGGCTAAAGTTGGTAGATATAAATTTAACAAAAAATTAAGCTTAGCAACAAGAATAACTGGAAAAGTTGCGTTCGAAGATATAGTAGATACTGAAACAGGCGAAGTATTAGTTCAAAAAGGTAGTGTAATTACAGAAGAAGTTGCTGAAAATATTCAAAATTCAGGAATAAACATAGTAGATGTAAATGTAGATGATAAAAGAGTTAGAATAATTGGTAATGGAACAGTAAATATTCATAAATTTTTACCAAATGTTGATATAAGCGACTTACATATCAAAGAATATGTTAATTATAGTGTGCTTAAATCAATTATTGATGAAACAGAGGAAGATAAGCTTCATGATACTATAAAAGAGAGATATGATGAACTTATTCCAAAACACATTACAACAGAAGATATTATTGCTTCAATAAGTTATTTATTAAACTTAGACCATGGAATAGGTGTAATAGATGATATTGACCATTTGGGTAACAGACGTATTAGATGTGTTGGAGAACTTTTACAAAACCAATTCAGAATTGGTATTACTAGACTTGAAAGAGTAGTTCGTGAAAGAATGACAATTCAAGACTTAGATGTTGTAACACCTCAAACATTAATCAATACAAAACCTATATCATCATCTATAAGAGAATTCTTTGGAAGTTCACAATTATCACAATTCATGGATCAAACAAACCCACTTTCAGAGCTTACACATAAAAGAAGAATTTCAGCATTAGGACCTGGTGGACTTTCAAGAGAGAGAGCAGGATTCGAGGTTAGAGATATTCACTATACTCACTATGGTAGATTATGTCCTATTGAGTCTCCAGAAGGACCTAACGTTGGACTTATTTCAGCACTTTCATCATTTGCTATGATAAATGAATATGGATTTGTTGAAACACCATACAGAAAAGTTGATCATGAAACTGGTAAAGTAACAGATGAAATTGTTTATATGCCAGCAGATGAAGAAGACAAGTATATTATTGCTCAAGCATCTGAACCATTAGATAAAGACGGAAGATTTATAAATGATAGAATCAAGGTTAGAATGAGAGAAGAAATTACAATGGTTGACAAATCAAGAGTTGACTTTGTGGATGTTTCTCCAAAACAACTTGTTTCTGTTGCAGCTGCAATGATTCCATTCGTTGAGCATGATGATACAAAACGTTCTCTAATGGGTGCTAACATGCAACGTCAAGCAGTTCCACTTTTAATGCCAGAGTCTCCAATAGTTGGAACAGGTATTGAATACAGAGCAGCAAAAGACTCAGGAATTACAGTTACTGCTAAAAACGCAGGTGTTGTAGAGAAAGTAACTGGTGACGAGATTACAGTTAGAAATGGTAAAGGTGAACTTGATACATATAGATTAAGAAAATTCAAGAGAACTAATGGTGGTACATGCATTAATCAAAGACCAGTTGTTGTACGTGGAGAGAAAGTTAATGAAGGAGATTTATTAGCTGACGGACCATCTACAGATAAGGGAGAAATGGCATTAGGTAGAAATGTTCTAATAGCATTTACAACTTGGGAAGGTTACAACTACGAGGATGCTGTACTAATTAGTGAAAGACTTGTTAAGGAAGATGTTTATACATCAATTCATATTGAAGAATACGACTGTGAATGCCGTGATACAAAATTAGGACCAGAAGAAATTACAAGAGATATTCCAAATGTTGGTGATGATGTATTAAAAGACCTAGATGAAAACGGTATTATAAGAATTGGTGCAGAAGTAAGACCAGGAGATATCTTAGTAGGTAAAGTTACTCCAAAAGGAGAAACAGAGCTTACTGCAGAAGAAAGATTACTTCGTGCAATATTTGGAGAAAAAGCAAGAGAGGTTAGAGATACATCACTTCGTGTTCCACACGGAGAAGCTGGAACTATAGTAGATGTTAAAATATTTACTAGAGAAAATTCTGACGAATTAGGACCTGGTGTAAATCAAGTAATTCGTTGCTACATAGCTCAAAAAAGAAAAATATCAGTTGGAGATAAAATGGCTGGACGTCATGGTAACAAAGGTGTTATTTCAAGAATATTACCAG
>CAMMVE010000011.1 GCA_946500265.1 uncultured Clostridium sp. | reverse complement strand
ACCCATTTCATCTTTAGCTGTAGCTTCTTCTGCTAATTCTGCCGCTTGTTCTGCTCTCGTTATTATTCCATCTCCTCCAAACGTAAAATTCAAAGTTACTGTTGCTAAAATAATGATAATGATTACTGTTATTACCAGCGCAACTAATGTAATACCTTTTTCCTTTCTTGTTTTTTTAGTCTTCATTTAACCTTCCTCCTTTTGTTTGCACTGCGATAAGATTACTTTTTTCTTCTCTTATCTCAATTTACATTTTTATTATATAGTAAAAAATTTTATTTGTAAATATTTTTTTGAGATTTCTTGCGTTTTATTTATTTAGTTTCGTCATTTATTTTTCTTATATAAATTGATAATATTTTAGAATAGTAAATGTTATGTTTTTGAAATGGAAAATACTTTTATAAAAAACACTTTTATACTAATCTGCGTCTTTGTACAAAACAGGAAGGGAATGAAATTAAATGGAAAAAAAAGATATAAATATAAAATATGGTAAGATATTAAGAATTTACAGAAAGAAAAATAACTTGACATTAGAAAAAGTTTCAGAAATTAGTGGTTTAGCACCAAGATATATAAGTCAAATTGAAAGAGGAGAATCTATAGGTAGTATAAGTACTCTCTTAAATCTTTGTAACGCTTACAAAATAACGCCCAATGATATTTTGTTAAGTTTCCTAGAACCAGAAAACCTTTCAACCAAAGATAGTTATGACTATAAAATAAATCAATTAAGCATAAGAGATAAAGAAATTATTGATGATTTATTAGAATTTTTACTAAGTCATTAGAAAGACTGGGGACACATTTAAATGTGTCCCCATGTTTAACTTGTTTTAGATAAAAAATTATTGCATAACTACAAAACTCTTCTTGCTGCACAATATCTAGTATTATAATATTCTCCTGGTAATAAGCTATTTATTTTTACGCAATACCCAGATCCTGAAGATGCATGAATAAAATTACCATCTCCTATATATATTCCACAGTGTCCTATTTCATCCATTGTCTCATAGTCTAAGAAAAACACTAAATCTCCAACTTCAAGATTGTTCAACAAACTTGATTTAGAAGACTTATTAGCTGTAATCTTTTCTCCTAATTTTGCCTGTGCTTGTGCTCCATGTCTCATTGATATTCCAAAGTGATTATACACATACATTGTAAATCCTGAACAGTCAAATCCTGATGGACTAGCTCCACCATAAACATATGGAACTCCTAAAAATTTCTTAGCATATGATACTATTTCACTAGCCTTAGCAGACAAAGATGTGCCTGTATTTTCAGTTGTTGTTTTACTAGTTGTACTTTCCTTCTTTTCCGTGCTATCACTTGTTCTATCTATACCTCCTCTATTAGTAATATTAACTCTACTATTTGACAACAGGTCTTTTGAAACATATGCCTCTCCTTCACTTGTATTTACCTTATACCAGTCTCCTTCTTCTCCAATTACTTCTAATGCAGTATTTATAGAAACAAGCATTATAATATCAGAACTTGTACTTGGTTTGCTTCTGATATTTGTAGCATCATTTGTATACATTGTTCTCTTAGAAAAATCTGTGCTATTATCTGTCGTATCTGAATTATTATCATCATTACTATTGTTATCTGTATTACTATCAGAACTATCATTATTAGTACTATCCGTATTACCAGAATTATTCGAATTTGTATCTTGTTCATTTTTTTCATTAGATGGTTGTTTTGTTGAATTAGAATTATCAATATCAAGATTAATAGCTCTAACCCATCCAGCTATTTCATCAGTTTGAATATATGCCCAACCATTTAATTCTTCTATTACAGTAACGTCAGTATTGTTCCTTAAAGTTGCAATTCTACTTGAATTTATTAATGGAACTATTCTAACACTTGTATTTTTATTTGTTTTCCCTGTTCTACTAGAATTTGATGCAGAACTTCCCTCTGAAGTTGTATTTTGTTCTTCTCCTGAGTTAGTATTATTTTCTTGTTCTGTTGTAGTACTCTCTTCCTGGGTTGTATTGCTTTCTTCTGTATTACTATTTTCTTCCTGAGTAGTATTATTAGATTCTGTATTATTACTTTCTTCAGAAGAACTATCTGCCACTATCTCTGCGTAGTCTTTACTAACATAACCTGTATAATCTCCATATTTTATTCTATACCAGTTTCCTTCTTCTTCAATTAACTCACATTTTTCCCCTTTTGCTATTTGAATAATAATTGTTGAATCAGTTGAAGCTTCTTGTCTTAAGTTTATAATATCTCCTGTAATTTCTACTTCTGTTGCTTTTACAATACCGCTAAAAATTAATAATGCTATTATTATAACTGTTAGACCATATATTGCTTTTTTTATTAAGTTCATTCTAATTCCTCCTAAAATATGTGTATAGTATATAATCAAATAGGCAAAAAGTCAAGTAAAATTTGGTGACAGACTAAAATCTGTCACCAAATTTTACTAGTCTTAAGTGGGAAATTTTAAAAAAATAGCAAGGTGCTACATTCTCTGTAACCCTTGCTATTACTATATTACTATTCAATAACTTCTGAAACAACTCCAGAACCTACTGTTCTACCACCCTCACGGATAGCGAATCTTAATCCTTTTTCAATAGCTATTGGTGTGATAAGTTCAACTGTCATGTCTACATTATCTCCTGGCATAACCATTTCTGTTCCAGCTGCTAATTCGATAACACCTGTAACGTCTGTTGTTCTGAAATAGAATTGTGGTCTATATCCATTGAAGAATGGTGTATGACGTCCACCTTCTTCTTTTGTTAGAACGTATACTTGTGCTTTGAATTTTGTATGTGGATGAATTGTTCCTGGTTTTGCTAGAACTTGACCTCTTTCGATATCTTTTCTATCAATACCTCTTAACAATACACCAATGTTATCACCAGCTTCAGCTTGGTCTAATAATTTTCTAAACATTTCTACACCAGTAACAACTGTTTTTCTAGCTTCTTTAGAAAGACCAACAATTTCAACTTCATCTTGAATTTTAACTGTTCCTCTTTCTACTCTACCTGTAGCAACTGTTCCTCTACCTGTAATTGTGAATACGTCTTCAACAGGCATTAAGAATGGTTGGTCTACTGGTCTTTCTGGTGTTGGGATATAGCTATCTACTGCATCCATTAATTCTTTAATTGGAGCATAAACAGGATCGTTAGGATCTGTTGAATCGCTCTCTAATACTTTTAATGAAGATCCTTTTACTACTGGAATTTCATCACCTGGGAAACCATATTCTGTTAATAGGTCTCTAACTTCCATTTCAACTAACTCTAATAATTCTGGATCATCAACCATATCGCATTTATTTAAGTAAACAACGATATATTTAACACCAACTTGTCTAGCAAGTAAGATGTGCTCTCTTGTTTGAGGCATTGGTCCATCAGCTGCAGAAACAACTAATATTGCACCATCCATTTGAGCAGCACCAGTAATCATGTTCTTTACATAGTCAGCATGTCCTGGGCAGTCTACGTGAGCATAGTGTCTATTGTCTGTTTCATACTCAACGTGAGCTGTGTTAATTGTAATTCCTCTTTCTTTTTCTTCTGGAGCACTATCGATTTGATCATATGCTTCATATTGAGCTTTACCTAATAATCCTAAGTATTTAGTAATAGCTGCTGTTGTTGTTGTTTTACCATGGTCAACGTGTCCGATTGTACCAATGTTAACGTGTGGTTTTGTTCTTTCAAATTTAGCTTTAGCCATTTTAAAATCCTCCTTTAATTTTTAAGTTAATTAGATGTTTTATCTAATAACTTTTTAATATATTTTTAAAAATTAAAATCTAATTATTTTAACACTTGCATTTTACATCATTTCTTGCAAAAATGCAAGTGTTTAATAATTTTTTATTTTTAAGATTTAGTCTTTCTTAGCACGACTAGCTACAATTGTATCCAATATTGATTTTGGAACTTCTTCATAATGAGATGGTTCCATTGAATATGTTCCTCTACCTTGTGTTTTTGAACGAAGGTCTGTTGCATATCCAAACATTTCTGATAATGGAATAAATGCTCTTATTACTTGGTTTCCACCTTCTGGTGCCATTCCTTCTAGTCTACCACGTCTTGAGTTAACGTCACCTATAACATCTCCCATGTATTCTTCTGGAACTGTTATTTCTACTTTCATGATAGGCTCAAGTAATACTGATTTTCCTTGTTTACATCCTTCTTTGAATGCCATTGAACCAGCAATTTTGAATGCCATTTCTGAAGAGTCAACTTCATGATATGATCCATCAACTAATGTAGCTTTAAAGTCTATAACTGGATATCCTGCAAGAACACCAGTTTCTGCTGCCTCTCTAACTCCTTCTTCAATTGGTTTGATATATTCTTTTGGAACAACACCACCAACGATTTTGCTCTCAAATTCTATACCTTTACCTGGCTCTAATGGTTCCATTTCTAACCAAACATGACCATATTGTCCACGTCCACCAGATTGACGAATGAATTTTCCTTCAACTTTAACTTTATTTCTAATTGTTTCTTTATAAGAAACTTGTGGTTTACCAACTGTACATTCAACTTTAAATTCTCTTTTTAATCTATCAACGATTATATCTAAGTGTAACTCACCCATACCAGCAATAACAGTTTGACCTGTTTCTTGATTTGTATATGTTTTGAATGTTGGATCTTCCTCAGCAAGTTTAGCAAGAGCTATACTCATTTTTTCGCTATTTGCCTTATCTTTTGGCTCAATAGCTATATCTATAACTGGCTCTGGGAATTCCATTGATTCTAATATAACTGGATGTGCTGGATCGCATAATGTATCACCTGTTGATACTTCTTTTAATCCAACTGCTGCAGCTATATCTCCTGCATATACTTTATCAATGTCTTGCCTATGGTTTGAATGCATTAATAAAATTCTACCCATTCTATCTTTCTTATCTTTATTAGTATTTAAAATTGTAGAACCTGCTTCTAATGTTCCAGAATATACTCTGAAGAAGCAAAGTTTTCCAACAAATGGATCTGTTGCAATTTTGAATGCTAATGCTGCAAAAGGTTCTGAATCAGATGTTTTTCTTTCTACTTCTTCTCCATCTGGTGTTACACCTTTTATATGAGGTATATCAAGTGGAGATGGCATATAATCAACAACTGCGTTTAATAATTCTTGAACACCTTTATTTTTATAAGATGAACCACATACAACTGGAACTATTTTATTATTTATTGTTCCAATTCTTAAACCTTTTTTGATTTCATCTTCAGTTAATGTACCTTCTTCTAGGTATTTCATCATTAACTCATCATCTTGCTCTGCTGCAGCTTCTACCATTTTATCTCTGTATTCTTCTGCTTGAGCTTTTAGGTCTTCTGGGATTTCTCCCTCTTCTATCTCTTTTCCTAAATCATCTTTATGAATAAATGCTTTCATTTTTATTAAGTCAACAATTCCTTGGAAATTGTCTTCTGCACCAATTGGCAATTGAATTGGAACAGCATTTGCATTTAATCTTTCTTTTAATTGACGAACACATAGCATGAAGTCTGCACCTGTGATGTCCATTTTATTTACATATACCATTCTTGGAACTTGATATTTGTCAGCTTGTCTCCAAACTGTTTCTGTTTGTGGTTGAACTCCTCCTTTAGCTGCTAATACTGTAACAGCTCCATCAAGTACTCTTAAAGATCTTTGAACTTCAACTGTAAAGTCAACGTGTCCTGGAGTATCAATGATATTGATTCTATGACCTAACCATTGGCATGTTGTAGCAGCAGAAGTAATTGTTATACCTCTTTCTTGCTCTTGAACCATCCAGTCCATTGTAGCTTCACCTTCGTGAACTTCACCTATCTTATGAGTTTTTCCTGTATAGAATAGTATTCTCTCAGTAGTTGTAGTTTTACCTGCATCTATGTGAGCCATAATTCCTATATTTCTTGTTTTCTCTAAAGGAAACTCTCTTCCAGCCATTTTTTATCCTCCTTTAAAACTTGTAATGTGCAAAAGCCTTATTAGCTTCAGCCATTCTATGCATATCTTCTTTCTTCTTGAATGCTCCACCATTTCCAGCTACTGCATCCATGATTTCAGCTGCTAATTTTTGAGCCATAGTTTTTTCATGTCTATTTCTTGCATAAGTAACTAACCATCTTAAACCTAAAGTTTGTCTTCTTTCTGGTCTAATTTCGATTGGAACTTGATATGTAGCTCCACCGATTCTTCTAGCTTTAACTTCTAGAACTGGCATTACATTTTCAAGAGCTGCTTCAAATACTTCTAATGGATCTTTTTGTTCTTTTTCCTTAATTATATTGAAAGCATCATAAACTATTGCCTGAGCAACTGTCTTTTTACCATCAAGCATTACATTGTTTATTAACTTTGTAACAACTTTGCTATTGTATATTGGATCTGGTAAAACATCTCTTTTTGCTATAAATCCTCTTCTTGGCACTATTCTTCACTCCTTTTCTTGATATTTTTTAATATCTTTTGGTGTTTAAAAAAACACCTAAGTTACTCTGAAAAGATATATTCTTTTCCGTATAGTGCTATATAATCTATTATAAATTTAAGTACCAAATATTAGCATTAAATTAGTAATTTCATATATGCACCATTAAAAAACCACTATTTCTTAGGTTTTTTAGCTCCATACTTAGATCTACCTTGCATTCTATCTTTAACTCCGGCAGTATCTAATGTACCTCTAATTATATGGTATCTAACACCTGGTAAGTCTTTTACCCTTCCACCTCTTATTAGAACAACACTGTGCTCTTGTAAGTTGTGTCCAATACCTGGGATATATGAAGTTACTTCATATCCGTTTGAAAGTCTAACTCTGGCAACTTTTCTTAATGCTGAGTTTGGCTTCTTTGGTGTTACTGTTTTTACAACTGTACAAACACCTCTTTTTTGTGGAGATCTTTGGTTAGTAGTTTTTTTGTTTCTAGAGTTATATCCATGTTGTAAAGCTGGTGCTGTAGATTTTGTTGTAGAACTTTTTCTTCCTTTTCTTACTAATTGATTAATTGTTGGCACTTAAATTTCACCTCTTTTCATAAATATTTATTATACTTTATATTTTTGATTTTATTGCAATATGCCACAATTGAATTGTGCTTATATACAATAAAATACCGCTAGTATAACCATTTTATACTAACGGTAATATTTTATCATCTTTTTACTTATATGTCAATGATTTTTTATAGTATTCCCAATTATTTTCAAGTCTTTTAATTTTAAAATCTCTAATTATCTTTGTACATCATTTCCCTGTCTTGTAGTATTTTGTGTTTGTTGTCTACTCTTTGACATTTCTTGTCTTTGTTGAGATTCATGCAATTCTTTTATTTCATCTAATTGAGCTTTATTTAACTTAACTTCATCTTTAAAGTCTTTTTGATAAATCTTTCCAGCTTCATTTTTCTCACGTAAGTCATTATATGTTTCTGCAACTTTTTGAATTTGTCCACTTGTTAATTGTTTTTGTGTATGTTGTTTTGTAATAAAGTTTACTAATCTACTCCTTATATCAGGTTTATATTCTCCTTCTAATCTTCCTATTCCATATCTTGCTGCTTTTTCTGCTCTTTCTAAAATATTCATTTTTTCCTCTTGTGTAACTTCTCTCTTTAAGATACTGTCTATAATGCTAGTTTTTGACAAGTTTTCTCTGTCATAATAAACTTTTCCCTCAGTTTTTTGACTATTTACAACCGACTCATAGCAATCTTTAATATATCTTCCCATAATATCTTGCTTTTGATCATCTTCTAATCTTGAATTATATATAACATTTACTACAGTTGAATCTATTGTACCTTCTTTTATTAAATCATTTAATTTAACTATATCATCTTTTTTGAATCCAGTTTTTTCTAATATTTTTCCAACTTCTGCATATGTAAGATTTATTCCTTCTTTTATTGATTTTTTACCAACAAAATATTGTTTTCCATCAAAACGAATCCTAGCAGTTTTTCCAATTAATACTTTATATGTCAATTGTTTTGGTAATGTTATTGCTGGTTTTACTATAGCATCATTTCCTTTTGCCCCAGCTTTTACTGGCTCTTTCTTTGGTTCAATAGGTTCTTTTTCTATTGGTGGTATTGCTTCTATATCTATTGGCTCTTTCTTTGGTTCAACAGGTTCTTTTTCTATTGGTGGTATTGCTTCTATATCTATCGGCTCTTTCTTTGGTTCAACAGGTTCTTTTTCTATTGGTGGTATTGCTTCTATATCTATTGGCTCTTTCTCTGGTTTCTCCATTTTTTCTGGTTCTCTATTAGCTTCAAGATATCTTCCATCCTTTATAAGATTATCTCTTCCTATTTTTAATTCATCTAGAAATTTTTCAAATTTTTCTTTTTTAGATGTTAATCCATTTATTTCTTTTTTAATTTTATCTTGTTCATTATAGAAATCTTGAGGAATCTTTCCTTCTTTATCATCTTTCATGTAATATTCATCTAATGCTAGATTACTTTTTCTTAATTCAAGCTCTTTTTGTTTAATTTTCCTATCTATCTCCATCAAGCCTTGAGTAATATCTTGAATGTTTCTATCTGTAGCCATAAAATCTTTTTTCTCATTCAATTTTTTTACTGTTTCATCTATTCTATCTAATTTTTCTTTGTAATTCTTTACATTAGTATCGTATTCTTTTAAAACTTGACTTTGGTAATCGTCTAATGGGTGTTCTCCAAATTCTGATTTAGCTTCATCATATCTTTCTTCTTCTTTATTAAGTAGCAATTCGCCTCTTTTCTTGTCTTGCTCACTTTCTTTAATAACCTTTTGTATATTTCTGTATTGACTTAAAATGTTCTCCATTAACTCAATTTTATCCATATTCTTTCCTCCCATTTTCAACTACACTTTATATTATATCACTTTCTAAAGTTTTAGTCAATGTATTATGTATACTTGCAATCTGATATCATACTTTAAAAAAATTTTACCATTGCTTGCAATTTTTTTCAATAGATTTCAAAAAATGTCACAGAAATGTAATATTCCTGTAACATTTTTGTAATATTTGTATATTTTTTAGTTAAGTATTATCTTAGATATAAAATAATATGATTCTTCAAGGTATCCTTAGAATAGATTATCAAGATTATTCATAGTATTGCCCATATATTTTATTGCTCTATCTGCTAATTTTGTATATTTCAGCTTTTTATCTTTTATTCTTTCTTCTAATTGAGGAAGTATTCCAAAATTCGCATTCATAGGTTGAAAGTTTTTATTTGGTGTTGCTATATATTTTGACAAAGCACCTATCATTGTTTCTTTTGGGAATATTACTCTATCTTTATCGTACATCATCACTGCGTTTAATGCAGCAACCAACCCTGATGCAATTGATTCAACATATCCTTCTACTCCAGTTATTTGTCCTGCAAAAAATACATTATTATTAGTTTTTAAATTATATGTTTCGTCCAATAATTCTGGCGAATTAATAAAAGTATTTCTATGCATCACACCGTATTTTACAAATTCTGCATTTTCTAGTCCTGGAATTAGACTAAACACTCTTTTTTGCTCCCCGAATTTTAAATTTGTTTGGAACCCTACCATATTAAATAGATTTCCTTCGCTATTGTCTTGTCTTAGTTGTACTACAGCATATGGTCTCTTACCTGTTCTTGGGTCTGTAAAACCTACTGGTTTTAATGGTCCAAATCTTAAAGTATCTATTCCTCTTTTCGCCATTATTTCTATTGGCATACACCCTTCAAAAATTTCTCTTTTTTCAAATTCATGAAGTTCTACAACTTCCGCTTGGGTAAGTTCTTTCCAAAAGTTTTCATACTCCTCTTTATTCATTGGTAGATTAATATAATTATTTTCGCTATTATTTTTTATTCTTTCTTTCCATAATTCTAGCTCTTCGTCTTTACCTCTTTCCTGACTATATCTATCTCCCCAAAAAGCTATATTCATGTCTATACTTTCTTTTTCAATAATAGGAGCTGCTGCATCATAAAAGTGTAATCCTTCGTCTCCTGTAAGCTCTACTATTTCCTTAGAAAGTCTATCAGAAGTAAGTGGTCCTGTAGCAATAATTACTATTCCTTCTTCTACTAATTTTTTAAGAGAAACTATTGGTTGCGATTTCACCCCTGAATCATCGGTAACAGATTCCAGTTTTTCATCAGCAACAAGATTATCTCCACTTTTTCCTACTTCTTTTCTTATAATTTCCACATTTTTTAAACTCTCAATTTTTTTAGTAACTTCTTCTGCGAATTTTTCTCTATCAACTGCTAATGCTTGTCCTGCTGGTACAGCAACTTCATCTGCAGTTTTTATTAAAAGTGAGTCTAATAAACGCAATTCTTCTTTTAATAATCCACATGCATTTGTATGTAAATTAGATTTAAAAGAATTACTACAAACAATTTCTGCCAAGTTTGTATTACTATGTGCTGGTGAGAATTTATCTGGTTTCATTTCATACAATTTTACTTTAATTCCTCTTTTGGCAATTTGATAAGCTGCTTCACAACCAGCTAATCCTCCACCTATAATTGATATATATTCTCTCATACATCCTCCATTAATAGTTTTTAATTTTTTAAAAGGCATATTGTTACAAGATAGTTACCTTGTAATATATGCCTTTTTTTCAGGAGTCTTATGATTTTAGCTGTACAGTCCATCGGGATCACTATAGATAGCATTGATTATCATGTTTTCAGTCGCAATTTCTTTACATTCCTCCCATTTAGCATTTATTACGCCATAAAGAATTCGAATCACGAATTCAACTGTAATAAACTCTGCTACTGCTTTTTCGACAGGCACTCCATCGAAAATAATACTATCAAGTACATTTCCAATGGCATTTAAAATAACATTGGTTCTAACCAACTCCATCAAATCCTCTTTTGATGCGATTTGATCATACCTACTATCCCTTCCCACTTCTTGACTTAGCTCGTCAACAAGTTTCACAAGTGCATTATGCTGTTCGCAAAGCTCTTGGCTGAACTCTTCGCTCTGTACTATCTGCCTGTACTTTGTGCTTACCTCCTTTACATTGAAAAGAGCTTCCAGATTTTCTTCTCGTATTGCACCAGATAAAGGTAGATAATTATCCCGAAGATTCATAAAATCTTCCTCCTTTTTGTTTATTACAACAAAGTTGTGCATATATTATAACATATATTCTATTTCTATTCAAACAGTGCCATTATATCTTCTCTAGTTAGTTTGTTTAAGAATGTTTGCTCTGTTGATAGCATCGTTTTTGCAAGATTTGCTTTTTTCTCTTGGAGTTCATATATTCTCTCTTCAATTGAGTCCTTTGTAATTAATTTGTATACTTGAACATTTTTCTTTTGCCCTATTCTATACGTTCTGTCTGTTGCTTGATTCTCGGCAGATAAATTCCACCATGGGTCATAATGTATTACCATATCTGCGCCTATTAAGTTTAATCCCGTGCCACCAGCTTTAAGAGAAATCAAGAATACTTTTACTTCATCATTATTATTAAATTCTTCTACTAACTTTATTCTGTCTCCCACTTTAGTTTGTCCTGTAAGTTTTAAATATTTTATTTTTTCTTTACTTAATTGCTTTTCAATAATCTGTAACATACTTGAGTAACTTGAAAATATTAATATCTTATGCCCTGATAATACAGCATCCTTCACAAGCTCCACACATTGGTTTAACTTGCTACTTTCTCCTGTATAGTTTGAGATAAACAAAGATGGATGACAACAAATTTGTCTTAATCTCATAAGTAATGCCAAAATTTTTATTTGACTTCTTTCTATTCCATTTGTCTGTATCTCTTGTTTTACTTCTTTTCTTGCATTCGTTAGATATGACAAATATATTTTTAGCTGTTCATCTTGCATTTGGTTATTAAGAACACTTATTGTTTTATCTGGAAGTTCAGTAAGAACAGCTTTTTTAGTTCTTCTTAATATAAATGGCTCTATAAGCATTTTTAATTTATTAATTGCCCAATTATTTTCATCTCTTACTATAGGCATTTCATATATTTCTTTAAATTTTTTATAACTGTATAAATATCCTGGCATTATGAAATCAAATATTGACCATAACTCTGATAAAGAATTCTCAATTGGTGTACCAGTTAGAGCATATTTGGTATCTGCTCTAATACTTTTAATCGCCCTTGCGTTTTGAGTATTATTATTTTTTATATATTGAGCCTCATCTGCAATTATATATTTAAATTCATAATTATAATTCAAATATTCTTCAGTATCTCTTTTTAACAAATCGTATGATGTAATTACTAAATGATATTTATTAATATTTGAAATTTGTTCTTTTCTTTCTTCTGCATTTCCACGTATGATTAATGTTTTTAAATCCGGTGTAAATTTTTTTATTTCACTATACCAATTTAAAGTCAATGAACTTGGACATACAACTATACTTGGTTTAATTTCCTTATGAGCCTTTCTCTGTTCCTCAATATAAAGCTGAAGCACTCCTAAAAGTTGTATTGTTTTACCTAGTCCCATATCATCAGCTAAGATTCCACCAAAACCATATTGATCTAACACTTTTAACCATTTTATTCCTGTAACTTGGTAATTTCTTAGAGTAGCCTTTAAGCCTTCTGGCATTGGCATATCATCAATTTCTCTTTTAGCAACTTGCGCAACTACTTTTTTATATTCATCATTTTTTGTTATATTTGTGTCCAGTGTTTGTAAAATTCTGTCCATATACATGCTTCGTGAAATTGGAAGCTCTATCTCTCCCATGGTAATTTCTTTATAGCTTACATCTCCATTTTCTAATAATCCGCTTATAAAATCCATTGTTTCATTTTCTTCAAGTTCCAAGAAACTACCATCTTTTAGTCTATGAAATTTCTTTTTTAACTTATATTTTTGCATAATGCTAATTATTTCATCTACACCAAAATCCATATTTGATAAATCTATCTTTAGCAAATTATTTTCGACACGTACTCCTACAGAACCTATTTTAGGCTTATGTATATTTTTTTGAGCAAAAGCATCAGTAGCTAGAACTTCAAATTTTTGCATATATTTCTCTATTTCTTCTGATAAGAAATTATAAATCTTATCTTCATTTGCTAAAATTAGTCTACTATTTTCTCTATCTAGCATAAAACCAGTATTTACAAAAACATCAAGATATTCATTTTCCTTTGCAATGTCTCTTGCTACACTCAAATTATTATCTTTTAAAGGATTAAATTCCACATCCCCATATACAAATTTAATGTCTGCAACAATATAGTTGTTTTTATCATAGTCTAAAAACATTTTAATGTATAAATCCTGCGGAATATATTTATTTACAATGCTTTCATCTAGTTTTTGTAGAGAAATTACATTTTTTAGCTTAGGATATACTAATGAACAAAAACTTGGTAAATCTTCTCTTTTAAATCTTAGATTTGGAGTATAATTTTCTCTAAATATATTTAAAAATTTAAGAGTATTTTCAAATGGCTCATCGCATCTATATAATGTATTTTGTGTAAGCATATATTTGTATGAAGAACCTTGTAAAATATCATATGAGAATACATCTATATTAGGAGTTACAATGTAATCACCATTTTCTACTTGCTCAATTGTAAACTGAATATCAGGATTATGGTTTTCAAAAAGTATCTTTCCTTCCAGCGAATCTCTCTTAAATAGCACTTCTTTATTTTGTAATACATCAAATATTTCATCTAAACCTGTATTTGATATGGTTATATATTCATTACTCATAGTTCTCATATATTTGCCATAACTTCCTACAGTCTCATTCGCATATTTGATAATTTCAGCATATTTTAAAATAAAATTAAGTAATGGAATATACTCTTCTCTGAAAGATGACTTATCATGTACAAACTCTAATTTTGCACCATATTTATATGTTTCATTACTTAACATTCTTTCGAAAAATTCTGGTAAGTTTTTCAACTTATAGAGCTGAGTATCTCCTATTCTAAACTCTGCCTTTAAGTTTTTATGAAATGTATCATATATCAATTTAGGTTCTATAACCAAATCATTTGTTTTGCTTTGAATTTCTTTTGTCTTTTCTATATCATTGTGATAAAACGTATGCACAACTTGTTTAAAAATCTTATATTGTTCTTCATTTCTATTCATTATGAAAAATACCCCACTTAAATATTATCCTAGTGGAGTATTATATCACATATTCAATTTGTTTTCAACAGTAGTCCTTCTACTTTTTCGTACGTTTTCTTTTTGTAGTTTTGGTGGCTTTATTCTCACCATTAGGATTTGACTTCGTTGGCTTATTCCATGATATGAAATCACAAGTATTAGGGTTATTTTCGCAAATATAGAATTTTCTATTCTTTTTAGATTTTCTAATTTGTATTTTTCCTCCGCACTTAGGACATGGTACATCCAAAGTTTCTACTAGTGGTTTTGCATTCTTACATTCTGGATAGCCAGGACAAGCTAAGAATTTTCCGTATCTACCATATTTTATAACCATCATTCTGCCACATTTCTCGCATGGTACATCTGATACTTCTTCTTTTAATTCTACATGGTCTAATTCCTTTTCAACTTTTTCTAGTTCTTTTTCAAAAGGTCCATAAAATTCACGTATTACTTGTTTCCAAGGTTCTTTTCCTTCTGCAACTTCGTCAAATTCTTCCTCTATTTTAGCTGTAAATTCAACATTTATAATATCTGGGAAATTTTCAATAAGTAACTTATTTACTACTCTTCCTAATTCAGTAGGAATCAATTGTTTTTGTTCTTTTTCTATATATCTTCTTTCCAATATTGTAGTAATGGTTGGTGAATAAGTACTTGGTCTTCCTATTCCCTTTTCCTCCAAAGCTTTTACCAAACTTGCCTCTGTATATCTTGGTGGTGGCTCTGTAAAGCTTTGTTTTGGCTCTATTTTTTGTTTAATTACCTCTTGTCCTTCTTTTAGATCAGGCACAAAAGATTCTTCGTTTTCGTCTGTTTTATTATCAAGTGTTTCAACATACAATGTCATAAATCCTTTAAATTTTAACGACTGTCCACTTGCTCTAAAATTATAATTATTAACATCTATGTTAGCAGTAATTGTATCATACACTGCTGCTTTCATTTGACTTGCTAAAAATCTATTATATATTAGTTTATATAATTTATATTCATCACTATTTAAGTCATTTTTTATATCTTCTGGATTTAAATCAATATATGTAGGTCTTATACCTTCGTGAGCATCTTGTGCACTTTGGTTTGTTCTATAATACCTATTTTCATAATATTGCTCTCCATATTGTTTTTCTATTTCTTTTTTAGCAGCACTCCTTGCTTCTTCAGATATTCTTGTAGAGTCTGTTCTCATATATGTAATAAGTCCTACTAGACCTCTTCCCTCTACTTTTACACCTTCATATAACCTTTGGGCTGTTGCCATTGTTCTTTTTAATGTAAAGCCTAATTTTCTAGAAGCCTCTTGTTGCATTGTACTTGTTGTAAAAGGTGGGGCTGGAGTTCTTTTCCTTTCACCTTTCTTTACTTCAGTTACAATATATTTTCCATCTTTAATATTTTTTAAAATCTCATCAGATTCTTCTTTAGTATGAATTTCAATTTTCTTTTTTTCTTTTCCATATAATTTAGCTACAAATGTTTTTCCAGAATTCTCGTCTAGCAATGTTGCATAAATGTTCCAATATTCTTCTGGAATAAATTTTTCTATTTCTTCTTCTCTATCAACAATAAGTTTTACTGCCACAGATTGCACTCTACCTGCTGATAGACCTCTTCTTACTTTTTTCCAAAGCATTGGACTAATTTTATATCCAACAATTCTGTCTAATACTCTTCTTGCTTGTTGAGCATCTGTTAAATTCATATCAATTTTTCTCGGATTTTTTATTGAATTTTGTACAGCCTGTTTAGTAATTTCATTAAATGTAACTCTACATTCGCTATCTTCTGGAATTTCTAAAATGTGTGATAAATGCCATGCAATTGCTTCTCCTTCACGGTCAGGGTCAGTTGCAAGATATATTTTCTTTGCCTTTTTTGCATCTGATTTTAAAGATTTTATTAAATCTCCTTTTCCCCTAATATTAATATACTCAGGCTCAAAATCATTTTGTATATCAACTCCCAATTTCGATTTTGGTAAATCTCTTATATGTCCCATGGAAGCAACAACCTTAGTATTACCGCCCAAGAATTTTTTTATAGTATTAGCTTTCGCTGGTGATTCCACAATTATTAATTTATCTGCCATAATCTATATCATGATAATTTACATTATCATATTCTCCTCGTATTAAATTTAGGTTTTTAATGCATAATAGGTAACCTATAAACTATTATCTTTACATAAACTGTAAATAAGTCTATATAGTATAATACCGCATATTTTGTTTTTTGGCAAGCAGTTTACACAATTTTCACATTTATACTAAAATTGAGAAAAGGGATTTTTCCTTTTCTCAATTCTACATAGATTTTATGTCAGATATAATATCATCTACTGTTGTCGGTGTTACTTTATACATCATTAACGTATTTAATAACTTTTTAACAGTTTTTTCTTCATTTGACAAATTATTTACTATTTTTGATTCAATATTAAATTTTTCATCTTCATCCTTCTTTTTTACAACTTCAATTCCAAATTTTCTTTTGTTTTCTTCTGCTGAATTCGTGGTTTCATAATATTCTAGTTCAAATTTTTCGTCTGAGCTCAATTCATCTGAAACAGTAGAATCTACTACAGTCTTTCCGAAAAGACATTTTTGGTATTCCATCTTTAGTTCCCCCTTTCTTAAAGCAACGTACTTTTCTACTATAATACAACTAAATTAAAATATCAAGAAATTTCGTGCCCCAAGCTTCGACACAATTCGACATAGACACATATTTCACGTACACAACTAAAAAATACAGAAAAGTTTGTCACCTTTCTGTATTATATATATTCATTAAATTACAATAGTATTCCTATTTTTATAAAATTTATCTACAATTTTACACTTTTTATTTCTTCATATATTTTATCTAGAACATTTGGCATTGCTATCTTTAGAGCAGCTTCTCCCATTTCTTTCATTTTTTTATTATCTTTAATAATTTCTTTTAGCATTTGAGATAATATTTCTGAATTCAAGTCTTTATCAAGAATTATTTTCGCTGCTCCTACTTTTTCCAATACTCTTGCATTATATTCTTGATGGTTTTCTGTTGCATATGGAAATGGAATAAATATTGCAGGTTTTCCTAACATTGCTACTTCAGTTATTGTCATTGCTCCGCTTCTGCACACAAGCAAATCTGCTACATTCATCACTTCTTCCATATTATATATATATGGTACAATTTTTACATCTTCAATTTTATCTATATTTACATGAACTTCGCTTAATTTTTGCTTTATTTTATCATACTGCTCTGGACCAGCTGCCCAAATTATTTGATATCCTTTATTCTTTTTGTTTACAATTAATTCGGTCATGCTTCTATTTATACTTTGTGCTCCTTGGCTTCCTCCAAAAACAAGCACTATTGGTTTTTCATCATTTAGTCCTATTTCGTGTATTATTTTCCTTTTTTCTAAAGCAGTAAAATTTTTTCTTTTTAACTTTATAGGATTACCAGTAACTACAACATTTTCTTTATTGTCCAGCCTTTCTTTTGCTTCTTTAAAGCCAACAAGTATTTTATCTGCTTTATTCTTAAAAATCTTTACAGCCACTCCAGGGTAAGCATTACTTTCATGTAAAACAACGGGAATTCCCATTTTCTTTGCCGCCAATACTGTTGGCACACAAATATATCCCCCTGTACCTATTAGTACATCTGGTTTAAATTCTTCTATTATATTTTTAGCCGCTTTTATTGATTTATATGTGGCATATAGATTTTTTACATTTTGTATAGTAAGCTTTCTCTCAATTCCATGAGCATCTATTGTCTTTAATTTAAAACCTGCTCTTGGTACCAAGTCTTTTTCGAGTCCTCTACCGGTTCCAATAAAAATAATTTCTGAAGAAGGTTCTTGTTCCATTATTTTATTTGCTATGGCTATACCTGGATTAATATGCCCACCTGTACCAGCTGCTGCAATAATAGCTCTCATATTTTTACTCTCCTTCCTCTTTATATTATTCTAAGTTTAACAACGTCAAAACGCAACTATGCTTGAACTTCTCTATACTTTTTCTTTACTTCGCGAAATATTAAGCAAAATACCACACATTGCCAATAGTATTATTAGTGCTGTACCTCCTGCACTAAAGAATGGTAACGAAATTCCTGTATTTGGCATAGAATTTGTTACAACTGCTATATTAAGTGCAGCTTGCACCATTACAAGTGTTGTTATTCCTGTTGCTAAAAGGCTTCCGAACATATCTGATGATTTCATTGCAATAATAATGCCTCTCCAAATGAATAAAGCAAATAAAGCAATTACAACTAAACATCCTACAAATCCGAGTTCTTCCGCTAAAATTGCAAATATGAAGTCGTTTTGTGGCTCAGATACATACAAATATTTTTGTTTGCTTTCTCCTAATCCTACTCCAAATAATCCTCCTGAACCAATTGCATATAATCCTTGAATTGTTTGCCATCCAAGTCCCGTAGCATCTTGCCATGGATCCATGAAATTTAAAATTCTTCCAAATCTAAAGCTTAAATCGCTTGCCTGATCTCCCGCAGTGCTTAAATAAGTCACAAGTGCAGCTGCTCCTGCTCCTCCTACAACTAATCCTGTTGCTACGAAATGAAATAGTCTACAACCAGCTACTAGCATCATTACAATTGTTATTAAAGACATAACAATACCTACACTTAAGTGGTTTTGAATAAATAAGGCTATCAATACTGGTATTGCTAGAAATACGAGTGGAAGTAAAAATCCTTTTTTAAAATCTCTTAAATCATTTTTATGGTCGGTTAAATAACCTGCAAAAAATATTATTAATCCTACTTTAGTAATTTCTGATGGCTGAAAACGTAGAAAACCTAAATCGATCCATCTAGTAGCTCCACCAGACTCAGAACCTAATCCTGGAATTAATACTAATAACAATATTCCAATGGATATCCAATACACTGGCCAATAGAACTTTTTATATATGTGATAATCTATTCTTGATACTATCCACATTACCACTAATCCCATTGCAGCAAATCGTAATTGGCTAAAGAAATATGTATAGCTACTACCTGTTTCAGCAAGAGCAGACGGCGCACTTGCTGACAAGACCATTACTATTCCAAATGCTAATAAAATTATTATGATAACAACTAAAACAAAATCTACTTGTCTCTTTTTCTCTTTGTTTACACTTTTTGTTTTGCTTTGCATTTGCATATCAATCCTTTCTGAAGTGTAAAATTTTAATCTTTAGTAATTCAAAAAATAACAATTATTTTTCAAACTAAATTGCGAATAAACCTACTATGCAAAAAACTAATGTAATCAAACTAAATACTGATACTATTTTATTCTCTTTCCATCCTGATAATTCAAAATGATGGTGTATTGGAGTCATTTTAAATACTCTATTTCCAGTTTTCTTAAAATATGCAACTTGTATCATTACAGATAAAGTTTCTATTATAGGAATTATAGCTATAATTAATAATAATAGTGGCATTTTTAGATATAGAGAAATACCTGCTATTGATCCTCCTAACATAAGTGAACCGGTATCACCCATCATTACTTTTGCTGGGTGTAAATTAAATAATAAAAATCCTAAGCAAGTTCCAATAAGTATTGAACCAAATGCAGTTACTTCTTTTACTCCAAGTAATATAGAAATAATTGTTAAGCATGTAAGCATAATTGTTGTAATACTAGTTGATAATCCATCTATACCATCTGTTAGATTTATTGCGTTTGTAGCGGCTAACATTACTAAGACCGCAAATGGTATATAAAGCCAAATTGGAAGTGTAATATATTCTTTCACAAATGGGATGTAAATGTCTGTTCCTATGTCAAAAACATATACTAAAACAATAGTGTATGCTACTGCTACTATTAATAATCCTAGCATTTTTGCTTTTGGACTTAGACCTTTTGTATTTTTTAAAATTAACTTTTTAAAATCGTCTATAAAGCCTATAAAACCAAATCCTATAGCAACTCCTAGCAATGGTAATAATGACTTGGCAACTTCTATTTGGTCTTTAGAAAAATCGTAATACAAAAATCCCCCTAAAGCTATTATTACTAATATCATGATTATTCCACCCATTGTAGGCGTTCCTTGCTTTTTCAAGTGGGATTTTGGTCCTTCTTCTCTTTCTATCTGCCCTACTTTTAGTTTCCTCAAAATTGGTACAATTATCAATGACAATATTACACTTGCTCCAAAAGCCAGCAGTAATATTTTATTTTGATACTGCATATTGTTTCCTCCTTCGTCTTTCTATAAGTGAAAGATAATTGCTTTTGGCGTTGTTAAACATCACTTCGAAAATCCTCAGCGTACACAAAGTACGCCTCCGGTTTTCTTGCTCGTTTGCCTAGCCAAAAGGCAATTCTTTTTCACTCGATTATTTCTTTTATTATTTCTTTTACTATTTTATTTTCATCAAAAGGATATCTTTTCTTATTTATTTCTTGATATTGCTCATGTCCTTTTCCTGCAAGTACTATGATATCTCTTTTATTTGCCATTTTTATTGCTTTTCTTATAGCTTCAGTTCTATCTACAATACATTCATATTTTCCTTTTGTCTTTTTTATACCATTTTCTATATCTTTTACTATGGCATCTGGTTCTTCTGTTCTTGGATTATCAGAAGTAATAATTGTATAATCAGCAACTCTACCAGAAATTTCTCCCATTACAGGTCTCTTATTTTTATCTCTATCTCCACCACAGCCAAATACTGAAATCACTCTACCTTTTGTATAAATTTTTACAGAAGATAATATTTTTTCAAGACTTTCTGGTGTATGTGCATAATCTATCATTATCGTTAATCCTAGTTTGTTATCTACTAACTCACTTCTTCCAGGAACCCTAATATCTATTAAGGCATCCTTTATATTTTCACTTGTACAGCCAAATTGTAATGCTACTGCTATTGCTGCAAGTGAATTATATACACTAAATCTACCTGGAATAGAGACTTTTATTCTTTCGTTTTTGTCTCCTAGTTTCACTTTAAAATCCACATACTGGTTTGTAACTGTTATATCTTTTGCTAGTAAATCGCAATGATTATCTATACCAAAAGTTGTTATTTGACATTCAGGCGCTAATTTTGGAATTAAAATTGCATGAACATCATCTGCATTTATGAAACCTTTTTTACACATTTTGAACAATTTAACTTTTGACATGAAATAATCTTCCATATCTGGATGCTCTTTTATGCTAATGTGATCTTCTGCAAAATTTGTAAATACACCAATGTCGAAATCGCATCCTGCTACTCTATCTAGTTTTAAACTTTGCGAAGATACTTCCATAACAATTGCTTCGCATTTTTCTTCTTCAACCATTTTGCTAAAAATCTCTTGTAACTTTAAGCTTTCTGGAGTAGTATTTTCATTGTCAGCTATTTTTCTATCTCCTACGTAGGAAGCAACCGTTCCTATCAAACCCACCTTTATACCTTGCTTTTGTAAAATATCTCTAATCATATATGTAGTTGTAGTTTTTCCTTTAGTTCCTGTTACTCCAATAAGTTTAACCTTTTTAGAAGGATTTTTAAAGAAATTACATGCTGATATTGCTAGAGCATATCTAGTATTTGGAGCCAAAATCAAGGTTACATCATCTGGAATAGCTTCTATCATTTTCTTATTAACACAGTCTGTTTGTGCAAGAATAGCTTTTGCACCTTTATCTATAGCTTCTTCTATACGTTCATGTCCATCTGTATCAAATCCTTTAATAGCCACAAACATATCATCCTTCTCTATGTTTCGGGAATTGTTTCTAATATTATTTATCTCTATATCTAGTTTTCCTTTAACTTTTAGTCCCTCTAATCCTAATAGGATGCTCTTTAATTCCATATGATTGCATTCCCCTTTCTTATATTAGATTATATTAACCTTCTGTGCCATTGGAGACAGACCCCTTTGGCATATTATTATATAACTAAATTCGTGTTTTGTATATAGTTTGACATTTTTTTCTAAAATTTTATTCATATTCTAAAATCACATTTGTGCCTTCATATATTTTTATTCCATTTACTGGAGTTTGTTTTGTTACTACTTTTTCTGACACATCCTCTTCTGTTTCTTCGTAATCTAGCCCCAGTCCCACTTCTTCCAAAGCCTTTTTGGCATCTTTTATAGTCATACCTACTACATTTGGTACTGTTACCTCTGTTTTAACATCTTCTTCTGAAACGTTATCCTTTTGTACCTCCAAATATGGTAGCACTTCTCCAAATACTTGTGATCCAATTGGGGCTGCAACACCTCCTCCTTGATGTCCTCCTTCGCCTGTTGGGTTATATAATGTTATTAAAAGTACTACTTCTGGGTCTGACACCGGTGCAACTCCAACAAAGGATGTAACATATTTTCCTGTATCTACCCCATCTTCAGATGTACCTGTTTTTCCTCCAATTGAATACCCCTGTACTTGTGCATTTTTTCCAGTTCCCTGTGCCACAACGGAGCCCATCATGCTAAGAACACCCTCAGCAGTTTCTTTTGATATTACCCCTTCTCTTTTTTCGGTTTCTACCTCAGTTACTTCTCCTGTTTGACTATCAATTATTTGTTTAACCAAACGTGGTTTTACATATGTTCCTTTATTAGCAATAGTACTTACCGCTGTAATCATTTGTATTGGAGTTATTTCAAATCTTTGCCCAAAAGAAATAGTTGCAAGCTCTATTGGTCCTACTTTATCTTCTTTCAAAAAGATACTGCCCGCTTCTCCCGGTAAATCAATTCCTGTCTTTTGCAATAGTCCAAATTTTTCAAGATAATCATAATATTTACTTACTCCTATTTCTTGCCCTAGCCCAATAAATACTGGATTACATGAATTCATAAGAGCTTCTCTTAAGCTTTCGGATCCATGTGGATTATAGTATCTCCAACAGCTTATTCTCACTCCTGCAATGGTAATTCCTCCTGTACAGCAAAATTCTCCTTCTTTATCAGTTGTTGTTATGCCTTCCTCCAATGCTGCCGATGCTGTAACAAGTTTAAATGTTGAACCTGGTTCATAGGTATCTGCTATAGCTTTATTTCTCCAAACCTTTTGCATTTCTTTTATTTGATCCGTTTCTGATAAACTGTCCCATGTTCCCTTTAATTCTTCAATTGTAGTTTCGTATGGGTCATTTAAATTATAATCTGGGTATCCTGCCATAGCAAGAATATCTCCAGTTTTTGGATTCATCATAATGATGTTTCCACCATCTGTACACTTATTATCTATGCATGCTTCTTTTAAATATTTTTCTGCTATTCCCTGAAGAGTTGCATCTATACTAAGCACCAAATCATTCCCATCAATAGCTGATACATAGTTCTCCCCTTCTCCTTCGATTTCTCCTCCATTTGCATCAGTAACTTTTGTTATACTTCCCTTTTCTCCTTGCAATTCTTCTTCATAAATTACCTCAATTCCATCTAATCCCTGATTATCCGAACCACAAAAGCCAATTACTTGTGAAGCTAAGCTATTATATGGATAATATCTTTTTGTATCTTCGTCAATATTTATTCCTACATCTATTCCATTATCTTTCATCCATATTCTTAACTCATCTGCCTTATCCTTTTCTACTCTCCTTGCAATAGTCTCTATTGAAGTGTTTCTTTTTACTTTTTTTAGTACAGTATCATAATCTAGCTCAAAAATATTCGCCAAAGCTGTTGCAACCTTTTCTTTATTCTCCTTAGAAATATTATTTGGATTGACTGTTATAGTATTTACAGTACTACTTATAGCAAGTACTGTTTCACCTGTAGCATCATATATTGTTCCTCTTCTTGGATTCACTGCCCTATCTAAACTTTGTTGTTCATATGCCATTTGCTTCAATTTATCGCCGTCAACAAATTGTATCCACGCAATTCTTCCAGAGAAAAGTAATGCTATTATAATTACTATTACTATCATTATTTTCATTCTTCTTTTTCTGCTTATATCACTATATTTCTCTTCGATTTTATTTTTATCTTTTTTTCTTTCTTTTCGATATTTTTTATTTTGCTTTCTCTCTACTTTTCTTTTTAATCTTTCAATATTTTGTGGTTTCTCGTTTTTGTTTTTCTTTATTTTGTTAACTTCTTCTTTGTCAAATCTAACTTTCAAATTATCTTTTTGTTTTCTTGCTTTTCCTTTTTTTCTTTTTCTCATATAGCATTCATTCCTTTCGAACCAGTCAATACAAACCCCTTCAATTAATTGTATTCGAACGGAACAAAAAAAGACTAAAAATATTTCATATATTCTCAGTCTTTATTTTCCTAATAATGAATCTATTAAATCTTGAATCCAATTTTTTTCATCTTGCATAACAACTTCTTCACTAGCAGATTCCACATAATCCTTTTTATCTAAATTAACATATATTTTTTGGCTATTATCTAATTTTTGCATTCCTAATTTATCTTCAGCTAATTTTTCGATATTAGACAAATTCAAATTATTTTCTAAGTTTACTCTAAGCTGAGCATTTTCTTTTTCTATTGCAGCTAAATTAGTCTTAAGCCCTTCGTTTTCGCTAAAGCTTTCATTTATCAGTGAATTTCTATAACTTATAACAAGTAAACCAGCAAATATTAAAAGTATTCCTGCAACAAGTTTTACTTGGCTTTTTAATTTTCTTTTTGGACGTACTTTTTCTTGCTTACTTTTGGCAGTAGATTTTTTCTTCTGTTTATATGGACTTTCAATCGGTTCATATTCAGGTTCTAATTTTCTAGGGCTAGTCTCATATTGATATCTACTATACCTATAATTTGCCATAAGTTATTTTCACCTCTTTTCTACAATAGTATTTTTGTTCTGTTAATTATCAGATTTTATCTTTTGTGATTATTTCTTGTCCATTCTTTCAAAAATTCTTAATTTAGCACTTTTACTTCTTGGATTTTCCTCTTGTTCTTCTTTTGTTGGAATTATTGGCTTTTTAGTAATAATTTTCCCATAAGATTTGTATCCACAAACACAGTATGGCAAATCTTTTGGACAAGTGCACTTGCCTTGTGCTTCTATATATGCCTCTTTAACAGCTCTATCTTCCAATGAATGAAATGTTATAATTGCAAGTCTTCCATGTTCTTTTAAACACATTATAGAATTTAAAACTGTATTATAAAGTGGCTCTATTTCATTATTTACCTCTATTCTAATAGCTTGAAATGTTCTCTTAGCTGGATGTCCTTCATTTTGTTTTGATTTTGGAATAGAATTTTTTATTATTTCAGTTAGTTCTTCTGTTGTTTCTATTCTTTTTTCTTTTCTTCTTTCACAAATATTTCTGGCAATTGACTTTGAAAATCTTTCTTCACCATATTTATATATAATATCTGCAAGCTTTTCTTCAGAATATTCATTAACTACTTTTTCAGCTGTAAGCTCTTGGTTTTTATCCATTCTCATGTCTAATTTTGCATTTCCCATGTAGCTAAAACCTCTGCTACGTTCATCTAATTGATATGAAGAAACTCCTAAATCTAGCAAAATGCCATCTACTTGTTCAATTCCTAAATCAAATAAAATTGTTCTAATTTCATCATGATTTCCATGAACATATTTTACATTTTTATATTTTTCTAGTTTTTGCTTAGCTGCCCTTAATGCTTCTTCATCTCTGTCTATTCCTATTAAAAGACCTTTACCAGAAAGTCTTTTTACTATTTCTTCACTATGTCCTGCTCCCCCGAAGTGTACCATCTACATATATTCCATCTGGTTTTATATCTAGTCCTTCGATGCATTCATTTAGCAGTACAGGTTTATGTTTAAATTCCAAATTTTTACACTCCATAGACTTAATTTTTATGATAGCATAAGCAGTTGGCATAAAAATATACCAACTGTATGCTACTGTTCTATTTGCTTCATTTAAGCAATTTTATCATATGTTTTATGTCTTTGGTTCTTTTCATCTTTAGTAAATATTTATGTACAAACAATCAACATTTTATCTTTTGAGAATTAAAATATCTTTTGTTTTATTAAAGCTTTTGTTTTGTCTTAATATTAAATTCATCTTTTGTTTAAGATTAATTCATTTCTTCTTTAGTGATTTTTTTATAATTACTTTTTCTTTAGTTAAAATTCTAAACTCTATTTTTAGTTTTTCTTTAGTAGTTTTTATTTTTCTCTTTAGTTAAATTCTTCTTTCGTTTTAATTTTTCTTATGTGATTTTTTACAGTGGTTTTCTTTCGTGAAACTTAAGTATTACTTATCTTTTGTTAAAATTTCAATTCATTCTTCTTTAGTTTATGTTTTACTTTTTCTTTTGTTTTCAAGCATCTTCGCTTATTATCTTTTGTTCTTAATTAATCTTTTGTAAATTAATATTTTATCTTTAGATTACAAATGAGGTTTTAAAATTTCTTTTGTTCATTAATTTTTTATCTTTAGTTTCTATATAAACTTTTAATAAAGTTATATACCAAGCATTGTCATATTTTCTGCAATTTCATCAGCAGAAATATTTTCTTCACTGTTATAAGTTTTCCATTTGTCTTTATTCCAAATTTCAATTCTAGTACCTACACCTATAATTACAGCTTCTTTTTCCAAAGCCCCATATTCTCTTAGGTTACTAGCAATTAGAAATCTTCCTTGTTTATCAATTTCGCATTCAATTGCTCCAGAAAGGAAAAATCTTACGAAATCTCTAGCATTTTTATTTGTAAGTGGAAGTGTTTTTAACTTTTCTTCAAAGTTTGTCCATTCATTTTGTGAAAAACCAAACAAGCACCCATCTAAACCTTTTGTAATAATGAACTTCTCTCCAATGTCTTCTCTTATTTTTGCAGGCATAATTAGTCTTCCTTTTGCATCAAGGGAATGTTCATATTCACCAATAAGCACTTTGTTTCACTCCTTTCACATTTTATACCACTTTTTACCACTTCTCTCCACTTCACTTAGATTTTAATACATAAATATATAAAATGCAATAGTTTTTATTAAATTTTTTTAAAAATTTTTCTTCAAATCCCTGTTGGCTGTAAGGTTTTAGAACATTAGTTCGCTTTTGAGGTGTGGTTTTTTATTTGGGGAGTGAAGGAAAAAAACGAAATATAGTAAGCATTTATGCTTTAGATATATCCTGAAGTTATGTATTATAAGCTAAAAATTCTTTCGATTTCGTGGAATTTTCAGAATAAAATATTGCTTATTTAAATAAGCAATTAACTGTCACTAAAACTTTGGGGACAGATTTAAAATCTGTCCCCACGTTTCATCTATATTTTATTTTTTTATTTGTTTTCTTATGGTTTATTTTCTTCTAAGCAAATAAGAATTAAATTAGTCAAATCAGAAATATCTACAATTGATTTTATACTAGCATTCAAAAAATCTTTTGGTGAGACTTTGCTTAAATTTAAAACATAACCATTTTTTAGTGCTAATTCTCTTATAAACTCTCTAATTGTTCTACCATTTCCTTCTCTGTATGGATGAAGTACATTAAGCTCAGAAAGATAATAGGCTAATCTTTCAGCCAATTTCTCTTTAGATAATCCATTAAGAAATTTTTCTTCTTTTAACTTATCTAACAATTTTTTTAATTCTGACTCAATATATTCATATTCAGCAAATCGGAATACTCCTTTTGCAATGTTTTCATTTCTATACTTGCCTGCAAAAGGGTATATATCTTCAAATAAATATGTATGAATTTTATTTAAGTGTTCAGCATCAAAATTTCCAATAATTCCTTTATATCGTAACGCTAATAATTTGGCGGCTGTAATTTTTGCTTCATATTTTTGTAAAATCTGCTTATCGTGAATATCTAATTTATTTATTAATATATTGCTATTTGGATAGCAATAGTTTGAATTTCTCTCGTTATATAGGTCTTTCCCCATAATCTCCTCCATTCACTTTGAATAACAATAATTTATTTAGATTTTTTTACTTTGATATGCATTATTATAACATATTATAAAAAGATTTCAATTTAAAAATATTTTTTGGAAATATATACATAAATATAAAGAGCAATGGAAATGTAAAATACAGTGTGCTATTTTTACATTTTCACACACTATATTCTACACTTTCAGAAGAAGCATAAAACATCAAGACATAGCTTGCGGTTTGTTGATACACTATTTTCTGCCATATCTTTTGCTTCTTCTGCCTTATTTATTATTCCCTTATCTCCGAAATACTGTACTTATTGTTACTGTTGATAATATGATTATTACTATTATCGTTATTACTAACGCTACTAATGTAATACCTGCTTGCTCTTTAATTGTTTTTTTATCCATACTTTTTTATCTCCTCTTTCTATTTTTTCGTTCTATACTGTAATATATTTCCTTATTTTACTCAGAAAAAGGACAAACTATCTATTGGTAGTTTGAGTTTTTCTTTTACTCTCACTACTTTTAAATAGCTTGTCCTTTTTATTTTTTCTATATCACAAATAAGACTCAATTCTTCATCATTTCTTAAGTCTCTATTTGTTTTTATTCTATCTAATTCTTCTGTATAGTTCTTTTCTGATACTGATTTTGATATCCACGTTGAGTAAATTGTAGCGCTCTCTTTACAGTATCAACGATTTTAACATTTTTCAATTTCTTTCTCCTTGGTAATCTTGCTTTATTTCTTTGTATTTGCTTATCCTATACTTTTAGCATATTTTTATTCTACCTTAACAGTATTTATTTTTCAAGTAGTTTTCTAAATTTTCTTTATCAACATTCATGCTCATAATTGAAAAATTGTCTAATAATTGAATTTAAACTAGTTGACAAAAGAACAAAAGTTTGGTATTATATAGCAAATAAATAGAGGTGAATTTAAAAATGAGCAACAAAAATTTATATATAAGAAGTAGTAGTGCAGAATTTCTAATATTTGAACATCAGAAAAAAGAACATGGAATTGAAGTTCGTTTTGAAGATGGAGATTTATGGCTTACTCAAAAGGCATTGGGAGAATTATATAATACAACCAAACAAGATATAAGTTATCATTTAAGTAATATCTTTAAAGAACTAGAATTAGAGCAAAATTCAGTTGTCAAAAATTATTTGACAACTGCTTTGGATGGAAAAAAATATAAAACAAATTACTATAATTTAGATGCAATTATTAAAGTCCAAAATAAGATGCACTATGCAGTAACTCATCAAACAGCAGCAGAGATAATTTATAATAGAGCAGACCATACAAAAGAACATATGAACTTAACTAATTGGAAAAATTCTCCAAATGGCAAAATATTAGAAACAGATGTAGTTATTGCTAAAAATTATTTAAAGAAAGAAGAACTAGAACAATTAGAACTTATTGTTTCAGCTTTCTTGGATTTAGCAGAGGCAAGAGCAAAAAGAAATATTCCAATGACTATGGAAGACTGGGCAAACAGAATAGATAAATATTTATTATCAGATGATAGAGATGTATTAAAAGATGCTGGTAAGATATCACACGAGATAGCTAAAGAAAAGGCTTTAACAGAATTTGAAAAGTACAGAGTTGTGCAAGATAAATTATACAAATCTGATTTTGATAAATTAATAGAAAGTAGTGAAAATGAATAATGTAAAGTAACAAAATAATGTTAAAATAATTTATAAAAAAACGAAAAAAGAATAGCTCTACATATACATAGAAAATGTAGAAAAACTTGTAGAAAAATATGGAAGAAAAATATAAAATTACCTCTATCAATTTTCATTCTTTGTAACTAATTTCTCTTAAAATCATATTATATACTACAATATCTATTTTAAGGAGGATTATTGTGGCTAAGATAATTGTTTTTAATAATGATAGTGATCGAATGGAAACATATTATAGAGGCGAAAGTGAACCAATGCCATATAATACTAATGGAACTTTAAGAGTAAGAGAATTTAGAGGTTCCAGCAATTCGCAAACTTTATGGACAACAAAAAGGACAATGCAAAGTTGGAATAGTCAAAGATATGTATATAGCTCAGCTATTCCTGTAGGATTCGCATTTAAAAGACCTTGGGAAGGCGGTCATGGAAATCAAAGTCAACATTATGCAGGTACCGCATTTGATGTTGGACAGAGATTAACTCAAGCCCAGAGAACAAGGCTTTGGAATTCAGCCAACAGTTCTGGAATTTGGAGTTTCGTAGAGCCAATTTCACTTACACCAACATGGGTACATTTTGATAAAAGATTTGGAACTCCTGCTTGTGCCAGTGGCGGTTTCCCTCAGCTAAGAAGAGGTAGTATCAGTACTTATGTACTTATTGCGCAAGATGATTTAAACACGTTGGGATATAGAACCGGTGGATTAGATGGAATTTTTGGAGCCGCAACTCAAGATGCAGTAAGACGTTACCAAGCATCAGTAGGCTTAGCATCAGATGGAATAGTTGGTTGTAACACTTGGAGGGCATTGCAAGAAGCAGTAGTTGGTACAGGTAGAACGAGTACTACTATAGATTAATGGTATTATCGAATCCATCAGATACAATACAAGACAAGACATGGCGAGTAGTTGCTTGCACCATGTCTTGATATCAAGGCCCGTGCAGGGAGTTTATATTTAAAAAATCAAATAAAAAAATGCCGAAAATCCTTCAAAATACTGGACTTTTTCGCATTTTTGTGGTATAATATATATGTAGTGTGGTTAGAGAAAATGTATGAAAATATTAGTTTGGAGGTAGAGGAAATGTTTAATGAAGATATATTTAATTTTGATATAAATAATATAAAAACTGATTTGGCTATTGAAGGTTTGACTATTACAGATGAAGACATCAATTTGTATAAACAATTTGCCAATGATGAAATAGACATGCCAAACTTGATTCAAACTATAAAAAATGATATAGCCTAAGCTTAAATAAAAACAGTAAAATTCGGTAGAAGATTTAGATTTTTTACCGAATTTTATTAATTTTAAATAAAATTTAGGGACAGATTTAAATCTTTCCCCTAGTTTTCACTTTGTTTTTATACTTTATCTATACCTCTCTACATTTTACTACTAATCTTTGAGTTCCATAATTCGTACAAGTGATTAATGTTAATTCTCTAAATGGTAAAGGCTTTCCATCTGCTGTTAGCTGACTAGTACAACTTGTATCATCTGGATTTACTACATATGTATCGTAAACTGCATATTCTACTTTTCTACCTGTCATATCTTCAAGCTCTACTGTATCTCCTCTTTCTAATTCATTTAATCTTCCAAACATTTTTCCATTTCTATAATTATGTCCTACTATACAGTAATTGCCTACTTCATTAGGTTGAAGCTTTCCCTTTTCTGGCCAATATCTATTAACTGATATTTCAAGAAGTTCATCAGATGTATCAGTTAGTACCGGATAGCTAATGTCTATTTTAGGAATTGTAATAATCGCTTCAGTTGAATATGTGTTTCCATCAACAGTTATACTGCTACTAGCAATTTCGTTTGTGTTAATTTCTGGTTCTTCATCTGCCTCATTCTCACTTAAAACAATTATTATCGCATCGTTTTCTGTTGTTTTTTTAGTAGTTGCATCTTCTGAAGATGACTTTACTTCTGATAATAACACTTGTGAAACTTCTTCACTCTTGTTTCTATCATACTCTGCATATATGTAATAAGAGGATAATAAGCATACCAAAAGAACAGCTATAAAAAATTGTACTTTGTATAGCTTTCTTTTCTTCTTAAGCTCAGGTGTAACATATAATTTTTCAGTAACTAGTATTTGGTTCAAGCTTAATACCTCCTTTTTTTCGACATTTACATAATTATTATATCACATTTATCGATTAATTTAAATAGTTTCATAAATTAAATTTGATAAATTTGCAAATTGTTCTATTGTAAGTTTTTCTCCCCTAATGTTAGAATCTATATTAGCTTCTTTTAATATTGCATTTAATTTTTCCCTATCTTTTATAATTCCTGAATTCATGAGCCCATTTATCAATGTTTTTCTTCTTTGCATAAAACTTGCTTTTATTACTTTAAAAAACATTTCTTCATTTAAAACATTTACTTTAGGCTCTTTCCTTATTTCTAATTTTATAACTGCAGAGTCCACTTCTGGAGATGGCATAAAGCAAGATTTGCTAACAAAAACCACCTCTTCTGCTTTTGCATAATAATCTACGCTATATGTAATAGCGCCAGATAATTTATCTCCAGGAGTTGCAGTAATTCTGTCTGCAACTTCCTTCTGAACCATTACCGTAATAGTCTCTATTTTTAGCTTACTCTCTAACAACTTCATAATTATTGGCGTTGTAATATAATATGGTAGATTTGCAACAATTTTTACAGATTTTAATTGTTCAAGATTTTCTTCAATAATTTTATTTAAGTCTACTTTTAAAACATCATTATTAATTAATATAAAATTATTATATAATGAAAATCTATCATTTAGAACTTTAAGCATCTTTTCATCAAGTTCAATTGCTATAACCTTACCAGCTTTTTCAAGTAGTTTAGATGTAAGTGTGCCAAGCCCGGGGCCTATTTCTATAACTAAGTCAGTTTCTTTTAATTCGGCTGCATCTATTATATTTTGTATAATATCATCGTCTATTAAAAAATTTTGCCCCAATTTTTTATTTGCTGATATATTATATTTTTTCAAAATAAATTTCGTATCTTCTAAACTACTTTGCATAAACTTTCCCTTCTATTGATATATTAATTTATAATTTTGTTAAATATTTAAAATTCTAAAATATGGTTATTCTTGTATTTCTTCTTTCAATACCACATTAATTACTGTTCCTTCTTCTACCGAATCTCCTGCTGTAACGTCTTGACTTGTTACTCTTCCGCTTCCTGTATATTTAATATTTAGATTTTTATTTTTTAATGCTGCCTTTGCCTCTGATAAGGTCATTTCTTTTAGGTTTGGTACAGTTTGAGATACTATCGTATCGCTTTCTTTTGTGTATAGTTTTACAATACTATCCTCTATTAATGCAGTACCTGCTACTGGCATTTGACTAGTTACTATATCATCATCATTTCCAGATGTTTCACATTCAAATCCTTGTTTTTCTATAATTTTTCTAGCTTCAGCAACAGTTTTATTTTCAACATTTGATAAAGTTATTGTCTCTACTGTATCACTTTCAGAAGTATCAGAAGGAATACCTAAATATGGTAATACTTCATTCAATATTTGAGATACTACTGGTGCAGCAACAGTACTTCCACTATGAAGTCCATCATCATCAAGTCCATATAATGTTAGAAGAACTACTACTTCTGGACTCTCTACAGGTGAAATTGCTGCAAAAGAAGCAACATATCCTGCATCAGGATTAGATGGATCTGGTTCAGATGTTCCTGTTTTTCCAGCTATACTATATCCTTTAACTTGTGCATAACTTCCTGTTCCACTATCTACAACTGTCTCTAGCATATCTAATAATGTATTTGCTGTTTCCTTTGATATTACTTGTCTAACTTCTACAGGTTCAATTGTTGTAACTGCTCCCGTATCTGTATTTTTTATTTCTTTTGCAATTCTTGGTTGCATTAAAGTTCCATCATTTGCAATTGCTGAAACAGCACTTATCATTTGTATTGGTGTAACTTTAAATCTTTGTCCAAATGACATTGTAGCAAGCTCAATGCTATTTACATTTTCAATGTCCCAAAAAATACTATTAGCTTCTCCAGAACTTCCAGAATCTCCTATATCTCCGAATCCAGTAGTGTCAAAAAGTCCAAAAGCATCATAATATCTATACAATGTACTTGCTCCTACTTTTTTTCCAAGTTGCATGAAAGCAGGGTTACAAGAATATTTAAGTGCATCCCTTAAGCTTAAACTTCCATGTCCAGAAAGATCAGAACAATTAATTCTAACTCCATCTATTTTTTCATATCCTTTACATGTAAAAACTCCTGGAGTATCTGCATCTGCAAGCCCCTCTTCTAATGCTGCAGCTGCTGTTATTATTTTAAATACTGAACCTGGTTCATATGGGTATGAAATTGCTCTGTTATTCCATGTTTGCTGTTGTATTGTATACTGCTCATCTCCAGATAATTTATCCCATTTTTTTTCAGGAATAAAGTCCATAGTGTAAGGGTCATTAAGATTATAGTCTGGATATGTTGCCATTGCAAGAATATCTCCTGTATTTGGATTTATTATAATTACATTTCCGCCTTCTTCAGGATTATTCTCTTCACATGCTTGTTTTAAATATTTTTCTGCAATTTGTTGAACATTTGCATCAATTGTAAGTGTTATATCGTTTCCATTCTGAGGTACAATATATGTAGTATCTTCATATGGAATTAAGTCCTGTACTGCATTTTGCGCAGATGTAACTTTTCCAGGAGTACCAGTTAGAATATCATTCCATTTTAGTTCTAATCCCCATAATCCTTGATTATCAGTACCACAGAATCCAATTAAATTAGATGCTAAATTATCGTATGGATAATATCTTTTTGTATCTTCATCTATATTTATTCCACTATATAAATCGTTTTCTTCCATCCATGCTTCAAGCTTTTCTATCTTATCGTTTTCTACTTTTCTCGCAATTATTTCATTAGAGCTATCGCTTGAAACTTTTTTTAATGTTTCTTCATAGTCAAGCTCGAATATTTCTGAAAAAGCTTTTGCAACTTTTTCTTTAAGAGCTTTTGTTTTAGTTTCATCTATCTCATCTGAATCTTCTTTTTCAACAACAATTCTAGTAGGATCTATACTTACTGTGTCAACATCTGCACTAATAGCAAGTGCCTTTCCTGTTGAGTCATAAATTGTTCCTCTTTTAGGACTGATAACCTTACTTGCTGTTAGCTGTGTTCTGTACATTTCTTCTTTCAAGTCAGCTCCTTGTACTAGTTGAAGCCAACATAATCTAATTATAAGTATAAGGAATATCAAGAAAAATACTATTAGAAAGCGTCCTATTCTTTCATTTACACTAAAAACTTTTTTTACTTTACTTGAATTTTTATTATTAAATTTATATATTTTAGCTTTTTGTTTTTTATCCAATTTTACACCTGCTCTTCATTTGATTTTATTAGACATAAATATCCTATTTTATGTCTAATATTTTACATTAGGTCACATAAAAAAGCAAGTAAATTTATCAAAATTTCTTGCTTTTTTCCTTATATTAAATTAATTATTAAAAATCGCATCAAACTCATCGCCGTCGATTTTTTCTTTTTCTAATAGAACTCCGGCAACACTATGAAGTTTGTCTATATGTTCTTTTAGTATATCTTCTGCTTTTTGGTATGCAAAATCAATAATGCTCTTAACTTCTTCATCTATTATGCCAGCTGTCTCTTCCGAGTATTCCTTAGACTGTGCAAAATCTCTTCCTAGGAATACTTCTTCTTGATTTTGTCCTAGTGTAATTGTTCCCACTCTATCACTCATACCGTATTTTGTTACCATAGCTCTAGCAATTTTGGTTGCTCTTTCTATATCATTGCTTGCTCCTGTCGAGATGTCATCTAAAATTAGCTTTTCTGCAACTCTACCGCCTAGAAGTGAAACTATATTTTCTACCATTTCTGTTCTAGACATAAATGATTTATCCTCAGTTGGTCTATACATTGTATATCCACCTGCCATACCTCTAGGAACAATTGAAATTTGATGTACTGGGTCTTGTGTTGGTAAAAATCTACTAACAACAGCATGGCCTGCTTCGTGATATGCAACTAATTTTTGTTCTTTATCACTTCTTACTCTTGTTCTTTTTTCAGGTCCCATTGTAACTTTTACCATAGCATCTTCTATTTCTTGCATTCCTATTTCTCTCAAATTTCTTCTAGCAGCTAAAAGTGCAGCTTCATTTAATACATTTTCTAAGTCCGCTCCTGAAAATCCTGATGTGTTTTTAGCTATTGTTTTTAAGTCTACATCTATAGATAATTTTTTCTTTCTACTATGAACTTCTAGAATTTGCTCTCTCGCTTTAACATCTGGACTAGATACTACAATTTGTCTATCAAATCTACCTGGTCTTAAAAGTGCTTTATCAAGTACATCTGGTCTATTTGTAGCAGCAAGTACTATAACGCCTTCATTAGCAGAAAATCCATCCATTTCAACTAATAATTGGTTTAATGTTTGTTCTCTTTCATCATGTCCTCCGCCAAGACCTGCGCCTCTTTGACGTCCTACTGCATCAATTTCATCTATGAAAACTATACATGGAGCTTTTTTCTTAGCCTCATCGAACAAGTCTCTTACTCTTGATGCACCAACACCAACAAACATTTCAACGAAATCAGAACCACTTATAATGAAGAAAGGTACTCCTGCTTCTCCAGCAACAGCTTTAGCAAGCAGAGTCTTACCAGTACCAGGTTGACCAACAAGTAGAACACCTTTTGGAATTCTTGCACCCATATCTGTAAATTTCTTAGGATTTTTCAAGAACTCAACTATTTCTTCTAACTCTTCTTTTTCTTCATCAACACCGGCCACATCATCAAAAGTAACCTTATCTTTATCAGTTGGATTCATCATTCTAGCTCTACTCTTACCAAATGACATGGTTTTGCTTCCGCCACCATTACCCTGACTTCCACTCATAAATAAAAACCAGAAAATCAAGAATATAATTAGTATTCCGAAAGGAGTAAGAAGGCTTAAAATAAACATCCAAATTGATTCTGAATCTTCTGTAACTTTAACACTTCCTGCACTCATACTTTCTTGTAAATTATCCATTAAATTATCAATACTTGGAATATTAACCTGCTTAGCAAAATTCTCATCTTTTAATTTTACTTCAGCAGTTGTTCCATCTGACGACAACTCTATTTCAGATACTTCACCTGCTTCAATTTTCTCTACCAATTCAGAATAAGCAAGCTTATTACTATCATTATCCAAAATAGATGTCAAAAGCACTACAAATATAATTCCTATAATTAGCCACATAGCTAAAGTTTTGATTCCACTTTTCAAATTAAAAATTCCTCCTTTGTCGCTTTGGGGACAGGTCTCCCGCCGACATTTTGTCGTTTTAGGGACAGGTCTCTCGCCGACATATTTTATTGTTCTGTGTATACAAAATTCACCTTTGAACTATACCATATAAAACAAGTTATTTCAAGGCTTTTTTCAAAAACTTTTTTCCATGAGAACTAGACTTCTACGGAAGGTTAACTTATACCATGAAAAAAATTTTTCCTTTTTTCACATAAATTTTTATTCCAGCCTTTGGAGTCATGTATTTATTACCAATATTATTACTACACATTTTAATTATATCATCAATATGTATTTTTTCTATTCCAGATGAATTTCCATAAACATTTGAAATTGCATATAATAAAATTCTGGATTTTACTACTTTATCAAGTTTATTAAATTCTTTCAAATCCAAAATTGCTTTGATTTTATCCTTATCTTGGTTTTCCATGCAATGTGCCGTTTCTTTTATTAATAGTCTATTATATTCTTTTTTAGCAATTTTATTAAGAAATTCATCTTCTGCCGTAGCTAATTCTGATAATCTATTTATTCCATGTATAATATTAGGATTAAATTCTTTTTGTAGATATGGAATTAATAAATTTCTAATTTTATTTCTTGTATATATGTTTTCTTTATTTGATTTGTCATACATTGGCTGCAGATTTTTTGCCTCGCAATATTTTTCTATCTCTTCTCTCGAAGTTTCAATTAATGGTCTAATAAATTTATTATCTCTAACTTTCTCTATTCCCTTCAAACCAGATATAGAAGTTCCTCTAATTATATTCATTAATACTGTTTCAGCATTATCATTACTATTATGTGCAGTTGCAATTTTGTTTGATTCCGTTTTTTGAGCAACTTCATCAAAAAATTTATATCTTATATTTCTTCCCGCTTCTTCTGTACCAATTCTTATTTTTTTTGCTTCATCCTCCACATGAGTTTTCTTTACAAAAACTTCTATTCCTAGCTTTCCACATGAGTTTATTACATATTCAGTTTCACTGTCTGCCTCTTTTCTTATCATATGATTAATATGTGCAACATATATAGTTATATTCAATTTTTCTTTTAAATTATATAAAATATTTAGTAATGTCATCGAATCCGGTCCGCCAGATACACCAACAACTACTTTATCTCCGCTTTCTAGCATATTATATTTTTTTATTGTATCTAATACTCTATTTTCTAAATCATCACATTTTGCCTCTGAATTTCTTCTATGGTCACTATGCATTTTTTCACCTCTCTATCTATATTAGTTTTTATTTATACTCAGACTTTTATTTTTTAGAAAAATCAAATTATACTATTATAGCTTACCATATATTTACTATTTTTTCAAGAATTTGACATAATATGTTTTACTTTGTTATAATTATAGTAAGCTTTGTGCAATTCACATAAATGGAGGAATTTAAATGTTGGTCAAACACATCTTAGAAAGACCTGAATGCCGGCTTCCTCTGGTAGTTCCTCGGGAAGATGGCAAAAATGTACCGTATTTCATTACGATACATGAGACTGGCACCGGCCTTGAAAAGGCTCCTGCTAACAGAACCGCTGAGCACTACATTCAGCTATTGGAAAATCCGAAAGGAGACCCCAGATGTGCTTATCATTTTCTCTGTGAAGATGATAAGGTATGGCAGTTCTTACCCACGTGGGTTCGGACAGCACATTCCGGAAGCACTGAAGGAAATAGCTCAATTGGTATTGAACGGCTCGTCAATGTCAATATTGACTTTGACAAAGCAATTCAAAACCAAGCTCGTCTTACCGCCACACTTATGCATATGTACAATATTCCCATCGGGAACGTTGTTCCGCATAAGCATTGGAGTGGAAAGGAGTGCCCAGCTAGGCTTTTAGCTGGACTATACGGCTGGAACTGGGATATGTTTATTTTAACGGTTCTCGACTTTTATGACAGAAAAGATTTTATCTTAGGAGTTGATGAAGACGTTAAATAAACTTAGTCTCTAACTCCAAAACGCCCCAAAGACTAAATAGTTTGGGGCGTTTCTATTTATAATTTAATATTCTGCAAAATATAAAAGTTAAACTTTTATACTTACTCTCAGTATTATTTTTATTCTCTATATTTATCAATATTAGCAAATTTTGTATAATTTCCGAGCCATAATAGCTCTACAGTTCCTGTTGAACCTGCTCTATGTTTAGCCATTATTACCTCAGCAATATTCTTCTTTTCACTATCCTCGTTATAATAATCATCTCTATATAAGAATATAACAATGTCGGCATCTTGCTCTATAGAACCAGATTCACGAAGGTCTGAAAGCATTGGTCTATGGTCAGGTCTTTGCTCTGGAGCTCTTGATAATTGTGAAAGCGCAATTACAGGCACCTCTATTTCTTTAGCAAGAATTTTCAAAGAACGGCTTATTTCTGCTATTTCTTGCTCACGACTTGCACCTCTTTTTCCACTTCCCTGAACTAATTGCAAATAGTCAATTACAACTAATCCGATATCATGCTCCAATTTCATTTTTCTACATTTTGCTCTTATTTCCATTATAGAAATTCCTGGCGTATCGTCAATATAAATTTGTGATTCAGAAATAATTCCTGAAGCTTCTGCCAATTTTGCCCAGTCGTCATCTTCCAATGTACCTGTTCTAACTTTATTACTATCTACCATTGCTTCTGAGCAAAGAATTCTGTTTGCCATCTGTTCTTTAGACATTTCAAGGCTGAATATCATTACAGGCACATTTGCTCTTACTGCAGCATTTGTAGCTATATTTAATGCAAATGCAGACTTACCCATCGCAGGTCTTGCTGCAACCAAAATCAAATCTGATTTGTGAAGTCCTGCAGTTTTATAATCCAAATCAACAAATCCAGTTGGCACACCAGTTACATGCTGTTTTCTATTATACAATTGTTCTAGTTCTGTAAAAGTATCAACTAGAATATCTTTAATTGAGCTATACCCTTTTTGATTTTTTCTTTGCATTACTTCAAAAATTTTCTTTTCTGATGAATCAATAATGCTTTCGACTTCTTGTGTTGGGTCATATCCTAAAGTTATTATATCATTTGCAGTTTTTATTAAATTTCTTAAAATAGATTTTTCTTCTACAATTCTTATATATTGCTCAACATTAGAGGTAGTCGGTACTTTTTCAGGAAGCTCTGCAATATACTCAAGTCCTCCCACGCTATCTAATTTCCCCATTGATGATAGTTCTGCTCTTAATGTAATAACATCAATTGGCTGGCTTCTATTATATAAATTCAAAATTGCAGAATATATAATTCGGTTATCTTCTCTATAAAAATCGCTGTCTTTAAGTACTTCCACAGCAGCTATTACAGCATCTTTATCTGTAAGCATACTACCTATAACTGCTTGCTCTGCTTCTGTATCGTTTGGTGGTATCTTTCCTAGCTCCATTTAATTTTCACCTCTATACAATGTCACTATAATATATTATTGCTCTACCGCAAAATTGCAGTAATAGTTGTAATGCTATAATTATCTAGTTATTATTAATTGCTTAGCTACTCTCAGTTATTATTATTGATTTTGCTTGCTATTATTTATGTATTACTATTCACTAATAACTTGTATTTTTAAACTAGCAACTACACCTTCATATAATTTAATTGAAACATTGAATTCTCCCAATGTTTTAATATTTTCTTTTAAATCGATTTTTTTCTTATCAATTATATAATTATATTGAGACTTTAGATTTTCAGAAATTTCTTTGCTTGTTACTCCTCCGAAGATTTTTCCATTTTCTCCAGCTTTAACTTTGATTTTTAGCATAATACCTTTTAATTTTTTAGCAAGCTCCTCAGCATTTTGTTTTTCAACATCTTTTCTAAAGCTTGCAGCTTCTTTTTTATTATTTAATTTACTCATATTTTCCGCATTAGCCTCTACTGCTAACTTTCTTGGTAAAAGGTAATTTCTTGCATATCCATCTGCAGCGTTTATAACTTCATCTTTTTTACCTACCCCTTTTATATTATCTAATAAAATAACTTTCATTTAAGCACTTCCTTTCTACAATTACATCTGCTATATTCTATATAAAATGTAAGCATATAAGTTCTTAATAAAATTTTTTGAATTTTATTAAATGTAAATTCAGTTGTCACAATTCTGTTTCAAAAAATAGGTCTGTCCCTTTTGTTCTTATTTTGCTTTTTGCTGCTAAAGAATTGTTGTTTTGGCTAGGCAAATGAGCAAGAAAACCGGAGGCGTGCTTTTGCACGTTGAGGATTTTCGCCGCGAAATTTAACAACGCCAAAACCCAATTATTTAGCAGCTTATATTAGATTTGTTCGCTAAAATACTCATTAATTCTATTTATAAGTTCTTGCTTGACTTCATCCATATCCATTCCTTCAACTTGTGCTCCTGCAAGTGTTATATGGCCTCCTCCACCAAGTTTTTCCAATATTACTTGAACATTTATATCTCCTATTGAACGTCCGCTTATACATATTTTGTCATCCATCTTACCTAGCACAAATGATGCTGTAATATTACTTATTGTAAGCAATTCATCTGCTGCTTTTGCACATACAATATTTGATTCTTTATCTTCCTCATCATATACAGAAATTGCAATAGAATCATATACAAGCTCTGCTTTTCCTATTATATTTGAAATTTTATTGTATGTGTCTAAATCGCTTTGGAACCATTTTTTAACTTTTATAATGTCTACACCACATTTACGCAAATATGCTGCTGCTTCAAATGTACGTACACCAGTCTTAAATGTAAATGTTTTTGTATCCATCATAATTCCTGCATATAATGCTTCTGCTTCTAAATTATTTAGTTCTGGAGCTGATTCAGCATACTCAATAAGTTCTGTCACTAATTCTGAAGCTGATGATGCATAAACTTCATGAAATGTTAATGTAGCACTTTCTATATAATCCGGACTTCTTCTATGATGATCTACTACTACTATTTTCTTTGCTTTTGCCAATAGTTCTGGTGATTCAACATAATTCTTTTTATTTGTATCAACAATAACTAATAAAGTGTCATCATCTATATTTGAAATTGCTGTTTGAGAATCTACTATTATTCCATCATATTGTTCATCAGTTGCTAGTTCTTGCAAAAATGTAGATAAATTTTCTCCTTGTGGATTTACAACTATATAAGCATCTTTATTTAATGTTTTAACAAGTCTATATAAGCCCATGCTAGCTCCTATACAGTCCATATCTGAGTTATTGTGTCCCATTATCATAACTTTACTAGATTCTGTGATTAATCCTTCCAAAGCATGCGCTATAATTCTTGCTTTTACTTTTGTTCTCTTTTCTAGCTCTTGTGTTCTACCTCCAAAGAATGTATATTTATCGCCTTCATGGACAACAGCTTGGTCTCCTCCACGTCCTAGTACAATATCTAATGCTGCTTGTGCTGTTTTATATTTTTCTAAATTTGATGTTCCATCATTTGAAATTGCAATACTTAAAGTAAATTGCATTTTATCTGAAGCTTGTGCTTCCTTAATTATATCTAATATATCAAATTTTTTCTCTTCTATTTCTCTAATATATTTCTTCTCAAAAATGCAGACAAAAGTGTCTCTCTCAGATTTTAATATTAATCCATTATAATCTGAAGCCCAGTCATACAATTTTTTCTCTATCTCTGCCATAAGTTGTGGCTTTTCGTCATCTGCAATTCTTTGTATAACTTCTTCATAATTATCTATCATAATAAGTCCAATATAGATATCTTTATCTTCAAATAAGCTTTCTAATTCTACTAATTTTGTATCATCTACAAAATATATTGTAATAATATACTCGTCTTTTAAAGGCATATAATCTCCATAAAGTTTATATGTCTTTTTATCAATTTGTATCTCGTCGTATATCTTTTCTTTTTTATCATTATTTTTGATTTCTAATTTAACATCCTCTAGTATTTTTGTTAAATAATTGTTAATATCAATATTTGCAAACTCTTGATTAAATTTAGTATTTCTAAAAATTAAATTTCCATTTGTTTCTGCTATAACTAGTGGAAATGGCGAGTTTACTAAAGCTATTTTTGCAACTTTATCAAGGCTAAAAGTCAAGCTCTTTATGTGCTCTGTAAGCTCTTCTTGCCTTTTGTTATTTGTCCAGTATGCATATGCTATTAAAGCGATATATATAATAACAGATGGAATAATAAGCCATGGATTATACATACATAGGGCAATTAAAAGAATTGCTATAATAGCTATATATATTTTTGTTTTTGATACTATTTTCTGCACAATTTTCTTGTTATGGTTCATAAAAACCTCCATTTAAACAGTAATAATTTTACTATTTTTTTCAGTTTTTGTCAAGTTGACATAACAAAGAGCTTATCTTGTTTGATAAGCTCTAATCTATATTAAATTTATGTGAAAGCTACTTACTTAACTTATATAATGCGTATTGATTTAATGATACTCCTTCTTGCTCTGCCTCTACTGATAATCTATAATGTAATGACTTTGGTATTCTAACTACAAATTTACCACTAAAATCATCATAACCTACTGGTAATGGTACATCAAAACCACCTTCTAGTTTCGCTTCAAGCCATCCTCTCATTGCTTCTTTTAAATTTTTATATGCTTCTTCAAATGTTTCTCCTGTGCTTTGACACCCATCCAATTCTAAAACACGCGCATAAAAATAAGTGCCACTCTCATCTGTAATAGGTTGCACAATGTAATTATATGGTAAATTCATATAATCTTCAACATTCTTCATAAAAGCTACCTCCTTCTCTATAGTGTACTCAAAGAATAGGATTTTATTCTCCTATTCTTCTAAGTACATCTTTCACATAAACAGCTTTCAAGGGATTGTCTTCCTTTATTGTTATGACATCTCCTTTTTCATTGATAAAATTTCTATGAGATGTTCCGTTTCTTTGGTTTCATTTTATATCCATTGTGTTCTAAAACTTTTGCCAATTCTTGAAACCTAATTCCATTGGGCTGCCTTTTCATCTTCTGTATCGTTTTCATAATATCAGACATAAACATTCTCCTCTCTTGTGAAAAGATATTATAAAGGCCCCCTATAATTATTTGAATGTTTTGTCTTTATATATGATACTATATTTGATACTACTTGTCAATATTTTTATGAAATTTATTTGTATAATTTTTCTTGCACAATATGCATATTTTCATAACCTTTAAGCTGAATGAAATTTGGTGACAGATTTAAATCTGGTCCTAATAAAAAGGCCTATCATATTTGATAAGCCCTAATCTATATTAAATTTATGTGAAAGCTACTTACTTAACTTATATAATGCATGCTAATTAGCTTCTTCGCTTTCTACATTTTCTTCTTGTTCTTCTGTATTTATGTGAATATTTTTATATGCTGGCATTCCAGTTCCTGCAGGAATTAATTTTCCTATGATAACATTTTCTTTTAGTCCAATTAATTCATCTACTTTACCTTTTACTGCAGCTTCTGTAAGAACTCTTGTTGTTTCTTGGAATGATGCAGCTGATAAGAAGCTTTCTGTTGCAAGTGATGCTTTTGTAATTCCAAGTAGAACACGTTTATATGTTGCTGGTCTCTTTCCTTCTGCAATTGCTTTCTCGTTTGCATCTTCCACTTCATATACATCTACAAGTGAACCTGCAAATAATGGTGTATCTCCATTATCTTCTACTCTAACTTTCTTAAGCATTTGTCTTGCAATAACCTCAACGTGCTTATCATTGATATCAACACCTTGATTTCTATAAACTTTTTGAACTTCTTGTACTAAGTATAGGTAAACTCCATCTGGTCCATTTATTGCTAAAATTTCATTTGGATTTATTGAACCTTCTGTAATAGGAGCTCCAGCTTTTACCTCGTCTCCTTCTCTTACACGAAGTTTTGATCCGAATGGTATTACATATTTCTTAGCATCGTCTTTTTCAGTAACTGTAACTTCTTTTCTAGTCTTGTCATCTGAAATGCTAATTGTACCATCTATTTCAGAGATTATAGCTAATCCCTTTGGTTTACGAGCTTCAAATAGCTCCTCAACTCTAGGAAGACCTTGTGTAATATCTGCAACACCGGCAACACCACCAGAGTGGATAGTTCTCATTGTAAGCTGTGTACCTGGCTCACCAATTGACTGTGCCGCTATAATACCAACTGATTCTCCTATATTTACTTCTTCACGAGTTGCAAGTCCCATACCATAACATTTAGCACATACACCATGTTTTGTTCTACATTCAAGTACAGAACGAACCTTAACACTTGTTATTCCTGCTGCAGCTATTTCATCTGCAATATTTTCAGTAATTAGAGTTTCCTTATCCACAATTAGTTCTTTTGTTTGTGGATTATATATATCTTCTAATGGATATCTACCAAGTAATCTTTCTTCCATTTTCTCTACTACTTGATTTCCATCTTTAATGTCAGATATTTCTATTCCCTTAGTTGTTCCGCAGTCATGCTCTCTAACAATTATGTCTTGTGATACATCAACAAGTCTTCTTGTTAAGTATCCAGAGTCTGCTGTTCTTAAAGCTGTATCTGCTAGACCTTTTCTAGCACCGTGTGCTGAAATAAAGTACTCTAATGGGTCTAATCCCTCTCTAAATGATGATGTAATTGGTATCTCAACTGTTTTACCTGTTGTTGATGCCATAAGTCCACGCATACCAGCAATTTGTCTTAATTGGTTTAAGTTACCTCTCGCACCAGATTCAGACATCATGTATACTGGGTTCATTTCATCAAAATTATCTTTCATTGCATCTGTAACTTTATCTGTAGCTTTTTCCCAGATTCTTATTACAGAATTATATCTTTCTGTATCTGTTATCAAACCACGTCTATATTGTTTAGTTACATTATCAACTTCTACTTGTGCATCCTCTAATATTTGTTTCTTAGCAGGTGGCACTTTAACATCATCTACAGATACTGTAATACCTGCTGTTGTAGAGTATTCATATCCTGTAGATTTAATATAGTCTAGTAGTTCTGCCGTTTTGCTTAAACCATGTTTATTGATGCATTTCGCAATAATTTTTCCAAGATTTTTCTTCATTACTGTAAAATTCAATTCTGGTTCAAACATAGTTTCTGGATTATTTCTATCTACAAATCCTAAATCTTGAGGTATTCCTTGGTTATATATTAATCTTCCTACAGTAGTTTTAACTATTTTGCTCTTTTCTTCACCATTAATAGTTTTAGTCATTCTAACATTAACCATTGCATGCATTCCTAAGTCGTTGTTAAAGTTAGCCATTATTGCTTCATCTGGTGATGAATAATATCCACCTTCTCCTGGCTCTCCTGGTACTTCCATTGTTAAGTAATATGCACCTAAAATCATATCTTGTGTAGGTACAGTAACTGGTTTACCATCTTGAGGTTTTAAAAGGTTGTTAACAGAAAGCATTAAATATCTTGCTTCTGCTTGTGCCTCTGGAGATAATGGTAAATGCACTGCCATTTGGTCACCATCGAAGTCAGCATTAAATGCTGTACAAACTAATGGGTGAAGTTTTATTGCTCTACCTTCAACTAGAACTGGCTCAAATGCTTGAATACCAAGTCTGTGTAATGTAGGAGCACGGTTTAGCATTACAGGATGATCTTTTATAACATCTTCTAATATATCCCATACTTCTGGACGTAATCTTTCTACCATTCTTTTTGCATTTTTAATATTATGTGCAATTCCACGTCCTACTAATTCTTTCATAACAAATGGTTTGAATAATTCAACTGCCATTTCTTTTGGAAGTCCGCATTGATAAATTTTAAGCTCTGGTCCAACAACGATAACTGAACGTCCTGAATAGTCAACACGTTTTCCAAGTAGGTTTTGTCTGAATCTACCTTGTTTTCCTTTTAATAAATCTGATAATGATTTAAGAGCTCTATTTC
>CAMMVE010000010.1 GCA_946500265.1 uncultured Clostridium sp. | reverse complement strand
ATAATTTTAAAATCGTAAATGCAAAACTAGATGAACATGACAGAAGATTTGAAGAAATAGATAATAATTTTGTAGATATAGCAGAGAATTTCAAACTTATTAATTTAAAATTAAGTGATCATGACAAACAGTTTAAAGAAATCAAAAATTGTTTATTAGTTCTAGAGGACAAAATTACAAATGAATTGCCAGCATTGTTTGATGGATTTAGCGCAAATGTAGAAAAAAGTACAGTTGTAGAATTCAAACAAAAAGCAATTGAGCAAAAAGTAGAACTAGATTCTTTAAGAATTTCAAGCTTGGAAGATATTTCAAAGCAACATTCAGAGCAGATTTCTAAGTTGCTAGCAAAATAAATCATAAAAAATGGAGCTTACTTATGTAATTTAAAAATGAGATTATATAGGTAAGCTCCATTTTTATCTTTTATAATAATAACACATGTGCTACAAAATGGTTAGGTCTGTGCTAGAAAATCTCAAAAATAAGTTTGTAAAAGTAAAATCTTTATGATATAATCTGAAAAGTTATAAAATGTCGGCGGGAAACCTGTCCCCAAAGCGACAAAATGTCGGCGGGAGACCTGTCCCTAAAGCGACAAAAGGAGAGAATGAGCATGGGAGATTTTGTGCATTTACATATACATAGTGAGTTTAGTTTATTGGATGGCGCAAATAGAATAAAGGAGTTGCCAGTTAGAGCGAAAGAACTGGGAATGGATGTTATGGCTATTACAGATCATGGTGTTATGTTTGGCGCTATTGATTTTTATAAAGCATGCAAGGCTAATGGTATTAAGCCTATTATTGGATGTGAAGTGTATGTTGCACCACGTACGAGACATGATAAGGATCCTGAACTTGATAGTAAATATAATCATTTAATTTTACTTGCGAAGAATAATGATGGGTATAAGAATCTTTCTAAGCTTGTTTCTTTAAGCTTTACAGAAGGTTTTTATTATAAACCTCGTATTGATAAAGAGATATTGGAGCAATATCATGAAAATCTTATTTGCTGTAGTGCATGTTTGGCAGGAGAGATAAACCAGGCTATTTTGAAGAATGACATGGATGAGGCAAGGCGAGTAGCTTCTTGGTTTAAGGGCGTTTTTGGAAAAGACTATTATTTAGAGATTCAAAATAATGGTGTAAAAGAGCAAGTATTAGTAAATCAAAAGCTTGTGCAACTTTCTAGAGAATTAGATATTCCTCTTGTAGCTACAAATGATGCTCATTACTTAAAAAGAGAGGATTCATATAATCATGAGGTTTTATTGTGCATTCAAACTGGAAAAAGAATGACAGATGAAGATAGAATGCGTTTTGAAACTGACGAACTTTATGTTAAGTCTCCTGAAGAGATGAAAGAATATTTCGCTAATGTTCCAGACGCAATAGAAAATACAGTGAAAATTGCAGATGAATGCAATGTAGAGTTTGAATTTGGACATACGATACTTCCTAATTATGATGTCCCAGACGAGTTTGCAACTCATTTTGATTATTTAAAACATCTTACTGATGATGGAATTATAAAACGTTATGGGGAAAATCCATCACAAGAAATAATTGAAAGGAAAGATTATGAGCTTTCTGTTATTGATAAAATGGGATATGTGGACTACTTCTTAATTGTTTGGGATTATATAAATTATGCTAAATCAAATGGTATTCCAGTAGGACCAGGACGTGGTTCTGGTGCTGGTTCCATAGTTGCATATGCAATAGGTATTACTGACATAGATCCTATAAAATATGGACTTATATTTGAGAGATTTTTAAATCCAGAAAGAATTAGCATGCCCGACTTTGATGTTGACTTTTGCTATGAACGAAGACAAGAGGTAATAGATTATGTAGGAAGAAAATATGGACATGACCATGTTTCCCAGATTATTACTTTTGGTACTATGTCTGCAAGAATGGTAATTCGTGATGTAGGAAGGGCATTAGATGTTTCATATGCAGAAACAGATAAACTTGCTAAAATGGTGCCAAATGAATTACATATTACTATAAAAAAGGCAATGGAGCAAAATAGAGAATTACGTGAGTTATACGAAACAAATGAAGAATACAAAAAGCTATTAGATATTGCTATGGCTTTAGAAGGAATGCCTAGACAGGCTTCGACTCATGCATGTGGTATAGTTATTACAAAAGAGCCAGTTGATACATATGTGCCCCTATATATGAGGGATAATACAATATCTACACAATATATAATGACTACACTAGAAGAGTTAGGTCTTCTAAAAATGGATTTCCTAGGACTTAGAACTCTTACTGTTATTCAAGATACTAAAGATTTAGTAAAGCAAAACAGAGGAATAGATGTAGAATTTGATAAAGATATGAATGACCCTAAAGTATATAAACAATGGCAAGATGGAACCTCAGTGGGAATATTCCAATTTGAGAGTCAGGGCATGACAAACTTCATGAAGGAATTAAAGCCAGACTGTTTAGAAGATATTATAGCAGGTGTTTCACTTTATCGTCCTGGACCAATGGACCAAATTCCAAGATATATTGCAAATAAGAAAGATCCGGACCATGCCGTATATACGCATGAAAGCCTAAAACCAATATTAAATGTTACATATGGTTGTATGGTTTATCAAGAACAAGTTATGCAAATAGTTAGAGACTTAGCAGGTTATTCTTTGGGAAGAGCTGACTTGGTTAGACGTGCAATGGGAAAGAAAAAGCTTGATGTAATGGCAAAAGAGCGAGAAATTTTCATAAATGGACAAGTAGACGAAGAAGGAAATATCATAGTTCCAGGTTGTGTGCGTAATGGAATAGATGCAGAGTCTGCTAACAAAATATTTGACGAAATGGCAGAATTTGCGAAATATGCATTTAATAAATCACATGCAGCAGCATATGCAGTGCTTTCATACCAAACAGCATATTTAAAAACATATTATCCAGCAGAATTCATGGCCGCAATGCTTAACAGCTTTTTAGGAAATTTAGACAAAATACCAGCATATATAGATGAGTGTAAAAGATTAAATATTGAAATACTAAAACCAGATATTAATAAAAGTTATACTAGATTTACGGTTGATGAAAATAAAATCCGTTTTGGACTTGGAAGCATCAAAAATGTTGGAGTAGGTGCAGTTGATGAAATAGTGCTAGAAAGAAAAGAAAATGGAGAATTTAAAGATTTTGCAGATTTTTGCGAAAGAATTGCAAATGCTTCGGTAAATAAAAAATGTATCGAAAGTTTAATAAAAGCAGGTGCCTTTGATAATTTTGAACAAACAAGAAGAACATTAATGGAATCATATGAATCAATTGTTGATTCCATAGCAGATAGTTCAAAGAAAAGCTTTGACGGTCAAGTTAGTATGTTTGATTTGGGTGGCGCAAATCAAAAAGAAATTGAAGAACTAAAATACACATACAAGATAATGCCTGAGTTTACAGAAAGAGAAATGCTTTCTATGGAAAAAGAAATGCTAGGACTATATATTTCAGGTCATCCACTAGATAAATTAAGACATCAAATAGAAATGCAAACTAATATTAATACAGCACAAATGAGGGGAGTGCAAAACGCAAGTACTATAGATGAAGAGGCAATAGAAGGACAAGAAAAAGCAACAGAAATGGCAGCAAATTTAAGTATAAATAATGAAAAATTGCAAGATGGTCAATTTGTTAAATATGCAGGAATTATAACGAGTGTAAAAAAGAAATTTACTAAAACAAATAAAATAATGGCATTTGTTACAGTTGAAGATTTATATGGACCAACAGAGGTTATAGTATTTGAAAACTGTTATCAAAATTGTTCAAACATTTTGATGGAAGATAATATCGTATTAGTAGATGGACGATTAAGTATTAGAGAAGATGAAGATACGAAAATAGTTGCGAGAGAAATAAAAGAATTTGGAGAGCAGAAGAAAAAAATACTTGTGCTTGACATTACAAATCTGGATGATGTACATAAGGAAAAATTAAGAGGAGCAATAAAATTTTTCTCAGGAGAAAAAAACAATATTCCTATTCAAATAATAAATGGAGATAAAAAAGATATGGCTGGAGGAATTTATTTAAATAATTTAGGAAATACAAGCCAAAACAGTGAGACTTTGCAAGAGCTTCAGGAAATTGTTGGAGAAGAAAACGCGAAAATTGTCGAAATGTGACATACGAAAAACATGATATAAAAGACCATGCTAATTGACAAATATTGTAGATTGTGCTATAATATATTTTATCGCAAGGGAAACTTGCAGTGATTATTTAATTTTTTTAGGAGGCATGTACCATGCAAAGCACAAACAACAACAGGAAGGACAACAACAACGAATACGATATTCGTGTCGTATTCAACGCCGAATACCCGAGTGGTATTGTAATGCGTGGTGAGGATGAGTTCGATTTCGTCGTGGTATCCGAGCAGGATATCCGTGTCGAAGGAAAAAAGCTGACGGATACTGCTTTTGACAGCATTGTTGAAATGCTGAAGAAGGTATTTTATCCGGAACAGAGCTGGAACCACGCTCAGCCCGTAATTGATGCCTAAGGTTATCTCGTTAGAGATTTCCTAAAACCTAACTTTCCCCCTGTCGCTATTGTGACAGGGGGAAAGCTTTGAAATTGACTGAAAATAGTGAAACATTGTGGACAGATTTTAAATCTGTCCACGAGTTTTACTGTTTTATGGCACTCTTAACTTAAATACACTTAAATAGTAACAATTATTTAACTAAATGTTGACTTTTTCTAATATAATGATAAAATATTAATAGCATAGATATAAGGGGGTATGTATATAGATAATTTAATATCTATTATTTGTACTTCCTTTTAATTTTGATAAATACATTATTATTAAAATTGTAAAATTTACGGAAAAATCTATATTTATTAAGCATTAATATTGTTAACCATAAAAAGAATTAGGAGGCAAATATATGCCATATATAGAATTTAAAAATGTTGTAAAAGAATATAAAATGGGTGAAGTTTCTATTAAAGCTCTTAACAAGACAAATTTTCAAATAGAAAAAGGTGAGCTTGTAGTTATAGTTGGTCCAAGTGGTGCAGGTAAAACAACTGCACTTAACATACTTCGGAGGAATGGATAGTGCTACTTCAGGGCATGTAATTATTGATGGAAAAGATATAAGTAAATTTAAGAAAAAAGAACTTACGAAGTATAGAAGAGAAGATATTGGATTCGTTTTTCAGTTTTATAACTTGGTACCAAACTTAACAGCACTTGAAAATGTAGAACTTGCAACTCAAATATGCAAGAGACCATTAGAACCAAAAGCAATATTAGAAAAAGTAGGACTGGGAAAGAGATTAAAGAATTTCCCTTCTCAATTATCTGGTGGAGAACAGCAAAGAGTTGCAATTGCAAGAGCTATTGCTAAAAATCCAAAACTTTTACTATGTGATGAACCAACCGGAGCTCTTGACTATAAAACAGGTAAACAAATATTACAACTTTTACAAGATACTTGTAGAAAAGAAAAAATGACAGTTATAATTATTACACACAACAGTGCTTTAACTCCAATGGCAGATAGAGTAATACACTTTAAAAATGGCACAGCATTTGATATAAAAGAGAATCCAAATCCAACTCCTATCTCTGAAATAGAATGGTAGATAATGAGGTGAAAAAGTTGAAAACTGCTCTTATAAAAGACGGTCTAAAAGAAATAAAAATTTCATATAAAAGATTTTTATCAATACTACTAATTGTGTTATTAGGAGTAGGCTTTTTTGCTGGTTTAAGGGCTACTAGCCCAGATATGAAGAAAACGCTTGATACATATTTTGACGATTTGAATGTAATGGATGCACAAGTTATATCTACTTTAGGACTCACAGATGATGATATAACCTCAATAAAAAATCTAGAAAATGTAGAACAGGTAGAAGGTTCTTATCAAACAGATGCTACTGTAACTATTGGGGACGAAGAAGTTGTTGTAAAATTAGAAACATTTTCCGACAATATAAATAAATTGAATCTAACAAATGGTAGAATGCCTGAAAAAGAAAATGAATGTGTTGTAGAAGAAAATTTCTTAGAGGGCACTGGGCATAAAATAGGAGATTCAATAACAATAGATGTTGCAGATATTACAAATGATGATGGAGAAGAACAGAAGGTACTAAAAAACAATAAAGTTACGATAGTAGGAACAGTTAAATCACCATTATATATATCGACAGATAGAGGAAGCACAGAACTTGGTAGTGGTATTATAAATTATTATCTATATGTACCAAAAGAAAATATTAATGTAGATATTTACACTAATATATACTTAACTGTGAGTGGAGCAAAGGAATTAAATACAACATCTAATGATTATGAAGAATTAATAAATACTGTAACTGATAATTTGGAAGGAATTTCTGAAGAAAGAAGAGAGGCTAGATATAACCAACTATATGATGCAGCAAATTCTAAAATAGAAGATGCTCAAAAAGAATTTGACGAAGAAAAAGAAAAGGGACAAAAAGAAATTGACAAGGCAGAAAAAGAAATAGAAAACGCAAAAAAAGAACTTGAAGATGGAAAAAATGAACTTGCTACCAATAGAGCAAATGCAAATAGCAAATTTGCATCTGCAGAACAAGAATTGGAAAATGGAAAAACCGAATTAGAAAAACAAGAGAAAGAATTTGAACAAACAAAGATAGATGTAAATAATCAAATTGAAGAATATGAAAAAAATCTTAGTACATTAAGAGAAACAAAAACACAGTTAGATACTTTGAAAAGTAATTTGGATAAAGCACAACAGAGCTTAGAACAATTAGAAGCAGCACTTGAAAATGGTGCTAATATGACAGAAGAAGAAAAAGCAGAATTACAAAATCAAATAGCAGAGCTAAATGTGCAAATACAGACAATGCAAGCTGGTATAGGACAAATAGAAAATGGATTAAAAGCTCAAGGGATTACAGATATAGATACAACGATAAGTACATTGCAAAAAGGAATTTCTACAGCAAAATCAGAATTGACAAAAGGCGAGGAGCAAATAGAAAGTGCTAAAAAACAGCTAGAAAGTTCAGAAAAAGAATTAGAAAATCAGAAAAATTCAACATATTATCAATTGAACCAAGCTGAAAAAGAGTTAGAAAAAGCAGAGGAAGAAATTGAAGATGGAGAAAAAGAATTAGCTGATGCACAGAAAGAATTTGAAGAAGAAATTGAAAAAGCAGAAAAAGAATTATTAGATGCTAAAGAAGAGCTAAAGAAAATAGAAAGACCAGAATGGTACATACTAGATAGAGAGCAGAATATGGGATATGCAAGCTATGTACAAGATACTGATAGAGTAGATAGTTTGGCACAAGTTTTCCCAGTTGTATTCTTCTTAGTAGCAGCATTAGTAAGTTTAACCTCAATGGCAAGAATGGTTGAAGAAGAAAGAGTACAAATAGGAACATTCAAAGCATTAGGATATAGTAAATTACAAATATCAAGAAAATTTATTATATATGCAGTAGTGGCAACTGTGGTTGGTGGAATGATAGGAATATTTATAGGATTTAATTTGATTCCAAAAATAATTGCAGACATGTATGCTATGGTATATGATGTTCCAGAAGTAATATTAGAGTATAATTTTGAAGTATCAACATTTGGAATTGCGGCAGCATTTATATGTACAGTTGGAGCTACAATATATACATGTGCAAGAGAATTAAGACATAATCCTGCAACACTAATGAGACCAAAATCTCCAAAGCCAGGAAAAAGAGTAATATTAGAGAAAATACCTTTTATTTGGAAGCATTTGAACTTTACTGCAAAGGTAACGGCAAGGAATTTATTTAGATATAAAAAGAGATTTATGATGACAATAATTGGTGTGCTTGGCTGTACATCAATGATAATAGCAGGATTTGCATTACGTGATTCGATTGCAAGTATGATACCAAAACAATATGGTGAAATAGATAAATATAATATTAGTATTTCATTGGGAGAAGAATATAGTAAAGAAGAACTTGAAAAAATTCAAAATAAGATATTAGAACATAAACAGATTACAGATATACTTAGCGCAAATCTTCAATCAGTGAAAATAATAAAAAATGATAATAACCAAAGCATTCAATTAATAATTCCAAATGATATAAGCAAGCTAGACACATTTATAACCTTAAGAAATAGAACAAAGACTGATGAAAAATATACACTTGATGATAGTGGTGTAATTATGACAGAAAAGTTAGCTAATTTGTTGGACATAAAAGAAGGAGATACTATAGAACTTGAAAATGCTGATGGTGATAGAAGAGAAGTAAAAGTTGCAAGGATAACTGAGAATTACTTAATGCATTATATTTACATGACTCCTGAATTATATAATGCAACTTTTGATGATAAAATAGAGCCAAATACAGTATATGCAATTACTACAGAAATGTCAGAGGAACAAGAAAAGGCTCTGGGAAGAGAACTATTAGCAAATAACGATGAAGTATCAGGAGTAAGCTTTACATCATCAACAGAGGATATGTTTGCAACTGTAATGGATAATATGGATACAGTAGTATGGATTTTGATTATAGCTGCAGGGCTTTTAGCATTAGTTGTATTATACAATTTGCTAAATGCAAATATTAGTGAGAGAATACGTGAACTTGCAACAATAAAAGTTTTAGGATTTTATGATAGAGAAGTATATAGTTATATAGCAAGAGAAACCATAATTCTTACTATAATAGGTATATTATTGGGACTACTAGGAGGAAATGTTTTAACAACATACGTCTTAAAAACTTGTGAATTAGACATAACAATGTTTGATCCAGAAATTGGAATATGGAGCTATGTGCTAGGAGTAGTAATAACTATATTCTTTGCAATAATTGTTAATATCGTTACATACTTCTCACTTAAAAAGATAGATATGATAGAAAGTTTAAAGAGTGTAGAGTAGTGCAACGAAACATAAATAAAATTGAGAGGGAGCAAACGAAAAATGATAGAACACAAAAACGTTGAGGTTGTAGAGAGAGCTAACATCTATAAAAACTTATGCGAAATAAGTTTTATTAATTGTGTGTATAATAAAATAGATTATAATAAAAATAGGACGAATTGTTCAAAAAACTTAGAATATACCGAAAAACATATTCTAAGAGAAAGAGACAATTCGCCCTTTTTCTGATTATAAATAGGAAATAAATTACAATATTAAACAAAAATATTATAGAAATATTACAAAAATGTTACAATTTTATTACAAATAAGATAATGAATTGAAAACAGAAGCAAGCTAATACAAAATAGTAATATACTTCTTAAGGGAATAACATAATATTTAGAACAAAATGAATTAAAGCAAGTTTAATTGGACATACTAAATATAATTAGAAATATGGAGGGAAAATTGCAAATGACAAAAAAAGTAAAAAATCAAAAGGGAATAACCTTAGTAGCATTGGTAGTGACGATAATAGTAATAATAATTCTATCGACAGTAACAATAAGTGCAGTGTTTGGAGACGATGGAATGTTGAAGAAAGCACAAGAAATAAAAGACACAACACAAAATAGTATAGCAGAAGATGAAGGAGAATTAAATACATTACTAACAGAATATGCAAATTTAATGGGAGGCGGAAATGAAACTGGAGAAGGAAATCCAGACGAACCAGATACGACACCACCAAGTATAAGTTTAAGCACTAGTGAAACAGAAGATAGCATAACAGTTATAGTAACAGCAAGTGACGAAAGTGGATTACTAGAAAGTGGAGCATATGAATACTATTTAGACAATGTACAACAAGGAATGGCAACAACAGAAAGCACGAAAACATTTACAGGATTAAAAGCATCAACAGAATACACAATAAAAGTAATAGTAAAAGATATATATGGAAATCCAGCGACAGAAGAAGTTAAGGTAAGTACATCAGCACCGGAGGTACCAGGAACAGTAGATGAAGCAAAACCAAATCCAGACGAAGATGGACCAGTGTTTATAGATACAACGCCAATAACCGATGATGAAGGAAATACAATAGTAATTCCAGGAGGATTTCATTTAGATGAAGAGAGTGGTACAAAAGTAGAAGAAGGAATAGTAATAGAAGATGAGAAAGGAAATCAATTCGTATGGATACCAACAGGAACATATCAAACAAGTAGCGGAGCAAAGACAAATAACCTAACTAGGAGACTATATGAATATACAGGAGATAATAAACCAGCAAATGTGACAGAAATAGAAGGAGATAATCAGATACGAGAAGGGTCAATGGTAGCAAGTTATTTTTATGGAGAAGGTGACAGTAGGTCTGGTTTTAGTGCGCAGATAGATAGTTTTAAAAAAAGTGCTGAGACAACTGAAAATGGTGGAAATGGAGGATTTTATATAGGACGATATGAACAAGGCACAGGAAATGTATGCCAAAAAGGTTTAGAAATGTATGGAAATGTGACGAGAAATCAAGCTGTAGAAGCAGCAGATGCAATGTATAACGGAAATAAATATGTGATAAGTGAGTTAATAAATAGCTATGCATGGGATACAGCATTAAATTTCATTTGTCAAACAAATCCAGAAGGTTATACCTTGGCAACAAATGCAATAGGAGTAGGTTCACGACATACAACAGGGGGAAACATAAACGACAAATATAGTAATATTTATGACTTTTGTGGTAATTGTTGTGAATGGACTACAGAATATTCAGAGAGTAGTATTAATAAGGACGGTCATTATACTACTAGAGGAGGAATATTTACAACTGCAAGTTCTTGGGCAGCTTCGCGTACAACGGAGATTACAAATCAACAAAGTGCTAACATATCATTCCGTGTTCAATTATATATAAAATGAAAAGAAAGGAAAAAACTATATGAACAAATTCAAATCAGAAGCAGGTTCAATGGCTGTATATGTTACAATAGTATTATTTATAATGTTAGTTTTTATAGTAGCAGTATATATGAGAACAATAACAGTAAGAAAGGAACAAATAGTTACGGCATCAAAAATCAAGGAATCATATGAGAAGGACAATGAAAGAATAGATGAAATATATGCTAATATTGTAGGAGAAAATACTGACGAAATAAATATAGATGAAGCTATAGAAAGCGGAACAAACTTTTCAAAAACAACAACTGTGTATGATAAACTAAATAATACAGTAGTGATTCCAGGTGGATTTCATTTTGCATCTGATAGTGAAAATATAGTAGAAAAAGGAATCGTAATAGAAGATGATGCAGGAAATCAATTTGTATGGATACCAACAGGGACCTATCAAACGAGCACTGGGGAAAAAACAAATGATTTGAGTAGAAGAATTTTTACAAGCAGTGGTGCTACTGGAGTAACTGAAGATAATGTAATAGAGAATTATTTCTATGGAGAAGAAAATAGCAATTCGGTAGCAAATAGCGAAATTACAGGATTTAAAACTAGCGCTGAATCAATTGCAAATGGCGGTAATGGAGGCTTTTATGTTGGTCGTTAAGAACAAGGAACAGGAAATGTGTGCAAGGCTGGTGTGGAGCCATATGTAAATGTTACAAGAAATGTAGCTAAAACTCAAGCAGAGGCAATGTATAACGAAAATGATTATGTAGTAAGTGGGTTAATAAGTAGTTACGCATGGGATACAGCATTAAATTTTATATGTCAAAATAGTACAGCAGGATATGCATTAACAACAACAACGAGCAATAGTTATGGAAATATAGGAACTGGTACAAGACAAAACACAGGAGTATATGCTCAAGATAATTATTGTAATATACATGATATGTTAGGCAATTGCTTAGAATGGACTACGGAATATTCTAGTCTTTTAAATAACGGAAGTCCTAGACCTTGTATACGGTAGAGGGGCAAGTTATATGAACACGAATTTTTACCCTATGAACCGTTATTATTATACTACTTTAATTTCAAATAATTATTTTTCATTCCGTGTACAACTACATGTTAAGCAAGATACTATTTAGTTTAATTAATTTAAAATAAAATTTTAAAGGTATAAAATCAGTGAAACATGAGGACACATTTAAATGTGTCCCCAGTGTTTCACTAGGCATAGTTAAATTCTTTAAAGAAAAAATGTTGATTTCTCAACGCATATTATATGCGATATTTACAATATTTTATTGAAAAATATTTATTTATTATAAACAAAAATATTTAAGAAATTAATTGCATAGATATTATATATGGCCATTACATCAGATGCAAAATCACATAAAATTGATTTTTATGTAAATTTGTGATAAAATAACAGTATGGCAATGGCCAAATTTTTTAAAAGGAGGAGTTTCTATGTTAGAAATTCCGATGAACGAAAAATTCCCAAAAAACAAGGAGGAGAGAGATCGGCAAGATTTCATAGATGATATGGACCTGGAATATTTCAGGGCAAAATCAAAAATGGAAATCGAGCACTTGAAATTTCATGCGGTTGAACCTTTGACCAGTGGGATATTCCCAATTAGCCAGAAGGTGTCAGTATTCTCAGACTTACCATATGGTAAGATAGGAACTATTGGAGAAGCAGGTTGTGGTCCTCTTGCTCTGGAGTATGCTTTGAGAGCAAATGGAATACAGGTTGACTTCGAAGAGTTGGTACGAGAAATTGCCCACAAGGGTTATCGTGCTTATCTGTACAACATCCAAGGCAATATCATTGATGGCTGCGGAACGGAATATTGCTTGTTTGACAATTTCGGCTATAGGCTGAATAGCGTCAGTCAAGTGATAAGGGAACTCGAAGCTAAATCGATGATTTGTACATTGGTGCAAAATTCGATTTATCGTCGAAACGTCAATGCAAAAGGTAGACATTTTGTTAACCTTATTGGTATTGACAGAGCTCAAAATGCCATTATCATGGATGGAAACCTTATCTGGGACGAAAGGTATCCAGATGAAGCTATCAAAAAAATTCCTGTAAAGGAATTTGCATCAGCTATTCGTGCTGCATGGGTTTGGGATAAGAGAAAAATGGAAGGGCTTGTTAAATAGATAAGTTTTTCCCCCTCGGATAATTCCGAGGGTCTCTTTTTTTGCGTATATATATTGACAGTTTGAATCTTTTATGATAAAATATTTACTCGTAAGCCGCCTGGGTCGGGCAACTAAATGTTGGCAATAGCTAACTGCCTTGTATTTTATGCTTAGCGAGTATACATATAAGAGGAGGTGTACATATAATGTACGCAATAATTGAAAGCTGTGGAAAGCAATACAAAGTAGCAGAAGGAGATGTAGTTTTCTTCGAAAAATTAGAAGCTGAGGAAGGTAAAAAAGTTACATTTGATAACGTAGTTTTAGTTTCTGATGATAAGAAAGTAGAAGTTGGAGCTCCTTATGTTAAAGGTGTTAAAGTTGAGGGAAAGGTAGTTTCTCATGGTAAAGGTAAGAAAGTTTTAGTTTACAAATACAAAGCTAAAAAGAACTACAGAAGAACTCAAGGACATAGACAACCATATACAAAGGTTGAAATAACAAAAATAAAAACAGCTGCAGAAAAGGCTGAAAAAGAAGAAGTTAAAGCTGAAGCTAAAACAGCTGCAAAAACAACTGCTAAAACAGAAACAAAAGCAGCAGATAAAAAGCCAGCAACAAAAACAAGTACAAAAAAAGAAACAGTTAAAGAATAATTAATAGTAACTAGAAACTAGTTATTTGAGAGAAAACTGAAAATTATAAAATCTGAAAAACCGAAAGGAGTTGAGATAAATGGCTCATAAAAAAGGTCAAGGTAGTGTTAAGAACGGTAGAGATAGTGAATCAAAACGTTTAGGTCTTAAAAGAGCAGATGGACAAATCGTTCCAGCTGGAAATATCTTAGTAAGACAAAGAGGAACTAAATTCCATCCAGGAACAAACGTAGGCATTGGAAGTGATGATACTTTATATGCTAAAGTTACTGGTAGAGTTAAATTCGAAAGACTTGGCAGAGATAAAAAACAAGTTAGCGTTTATCCAGTAGAGGAAGTTGTTAATAAATAAGAATATAATAAATTTATAACAATATAATATAAGAAAAACAGGGGGACGGATTTTAAATCTGTCCCCTTGTTTCTCTATAACAAACTTTAAACAACTCTTAATAATAATACAGTCAAGAAAATGTATGCATATCTGTAAAAAGTTTTTCTTTTTAATTTACTTTGTATATACCAATAAGTTTCTAAACAAGCACTATATTTGTCCATAAAAGTAACTATATATGCTTCTCTATATTTAGGAAAACTTATTGTGACTGGCCACATATGTTTTAAAATTATGTCTTTTTCTTTATCATTTAACAAAAATATTTTGTTGGCATTTCTAAGTGCAATTTTTGGATGAGCAAATGCGTGTAAACCTGTAAACTCATCATCTCTATGTTTTTCGTGCCAGTCATATAAAAATAAATCGTGCAACATTGCAGCACGAGTAGCTGAAACATAGTCTAACTTTAATTTTTTACATACAACATATGTGAAATATGCTACTTGCATGCAATGCTTATAGCAAGAAGTATCACAATGCTGTCTGTAATTTTTCATTTGTTTTACTGTGTCATTTGAAATTATGTCTTTAATAATATCAGAAAATTCTTCATCGGATTTCTCAGTCTTTCTATTTTTCAAAGAAAGTAACTTCATCTTATTACAACATCCCTTTCAAGTTACTATACTATATATTATACCATGTAAATTAGATATTGTGAACAGATTAAGAAAAGTTTAATAATTGCTATTAATATCTAGAAACCATAAAAATATAAGTTAAAATGCATAATATTAAATAGTGATTTTGCTTGTTTCCTTTAATAAAGTATCAATTCTTTCTTTGTTTTTGTCAGAAAGTTCAACTAATGGAAGTCTAGGAATACCACAGTTAAATCCAATTTTGTTTAATGCATATTTTATAGGTATAGGATTTACTTCACTAAATAATGCATTTATTAAAGGAAGTGAATATATTTGAGATGCAGTTGCTTTTTGCCAATTGCCTGTTAAATAATCCATGACCATTTCATGTACAAATTTAGGATAAACATTTGATAGAACAGAAATTACTCCTAAACCTCCAAGAGAAAGTATTGGTAAGATTTGGTCATCATTTCCTGAATAAATTGTTAATTCATCATTACACAAATTGGCTATTTTTGCAACTTGTGAGATATTTCCACTTGCTTCTTTTATGGCAACAACATTTGGAATTTTAGATAATTCTAAGCATGTTTCTGGTTCTATATTCAAACCTGTTCTACTAGGAACATTATATAAAATAATTGGAATATTTACACTTTCAGCAATTTTACTAAAATGAGCAATTAAACCTTTTTGAGTAGTTTTATTGTAATATGGAGTAACCAAAAGGAGACCATCAGCGCCAACACTTTCTGCATATTTAGACATTGCAACTGCATCAGCAGTATTATTTCCGCCAGTTCCTGCTATGATAGGAACTCTACCATTTGCAACTTTAACGCTAAAATCTATAACAGATTTTTTTTCGACTAAACTCATAGTAGAAGATTCACCAGTGGTACCGCAAATAACTAAACCATCAATACCTTCTAAAATTTGAAATTCTATAAGCTTCCTAAGTTCTTCAAAATTTATTCCATCATTTGTAAAGGGTGTAACTAATGCTGTAGCGCAGCCTTTAAAAATAACTTTCTTCATACATACCTCCATAAAAGTAGAATTATTTAATATATATTTGGAAAAATAGGTAAGTATGTATATTCTAATTTGATAATAAGAAAATTAGTAAATGATAACTATTTCTGTTTATTAATACTTTTTTGGCATCCCTTGTAAAATTCCAAAAAAAATGATAAAATAGAAGCGATTTAAAACCAAAAGAAAGGAGCACATGATTATTTAAACTATTAAATATATCATAAAAGAAAGAATGTTAGAATTAATAGATATATGTTTTTCAAGAGACAATAAAAATATATTAAAAAATGTAAATTTAAAGATAGATAATAACAAAATGGTAGTTATTACTGGACCAAATGGCTCAGGTAAATCTACTCTTGCTAAAATTATTATGGGAATTGAACAGCCAGACTCAGGTAAAATAATTTTTGATGGTAAAGATATTACTAAATTGTCAATTACAGAAAGAGCAAAGGCTGGAATAGGATTTGCTTTTCAACAACCTGTAAGATTTAAAGGTTTAACAGTAAAAGATTTAATAGAAATATCCGCTGGAAATAGCATAAAAGTGTGTGATGCTTGTGATGTTTTGGCTGATGTGGGACTTTGTGCACAAGAGTATTTAAATAGAGAAGTAAACAGTGGGCTTTCAGGAGGAGAATTAAAGAGAATAGAAATAGCTATGCTTGCTGCAAAAAAGTCTAAATTAACTATATTTGATGAACCAGAAGCAGGTATAGATTTATGGAGCTTTAATAATCTAATATCTGTATTTGAGAAAATGCATGATGATATAAAAGGATCTATCGTAATAATTTCTCATCAAGAAAGAATTTTAAATATTGCAGATGAAATAGTTTTAATTACAAATGGAAGAGTAGAAAAACATGGAACAAGAGATGAAATGTTGCCACAGATTTTTGGAAAAATTAAGCCATGTCATAAATTAGAAGGAAATCAAAAATGCAACGAGGGAGGTGCTGTTTAATGGATAAAATAGAGAAAGATTTATTAAAGCAAATTGCAGATATAGAAAAAACTCCGATGGGAGCATACAATATAAGAGAAAACGGAAAAGGCGTTGCTAGAAATACAACTGCAAATATAGATATAGTAACCAAAACAGACAAGCCAGGTATAGACATAATTATAAAACCAAATACTAAGAATGAAAGTGTGCATATTCCAGTAATACTAACACAAGGCGGATTTAATGATTTAGTGTATAATGATTTTTATATAGGAGAAAACGCAGACGTAGTTATAGTTGCAGGATGTGGAATTCATAATAGCACATGCGACACAGCGCAGCATGATGGGATACACACATTTCATTTGGCAAAAGGTGCAAAAATAAAATACATAGAAAAGCACTATGGTGAAGGAGAAGGAACAGGAGAAAGAATATTAAATCCTCAAACAATAATAAACCTAGACGAAAATGCATCAATGGAAATGGAATCAGTTCAAATAAAAGGTGTTACATCTACTGTAAGAGAAACATATGCAAATATGAAAAAAGGAAGCAGTTTAGTAATATCAGAAAGAATAATGACAACAGGAAAACAAACAGCAAAAACAATATTTGATGTAAATCTTGATGGAGAAGACTCAAGTGTACATGTGGCATCACGTTCTGTTGCAGAAGACGACTCAGTACAAGAATTCATATCAAATGTAAAAGGAAATACAAAATGTTTCGGACATGTTGAATGTGATGCAATAATAATGGGTAATGCAAAAGTTATATCAGACCCAAAAATAGAAGCAAACGATGTAGACGCAAGCTTAATACATGAAGCAGCAATAGGAAAAATTGCAGGAGAGCAATTAACAAAACTCATGACATTGGGCCTAACAGAAAAAGAAGCAGAAGAACAAATAATAAATGGTTTCTTGAAATAAATAGAAAACTTGAACTTGAACAAAAGGGACACTCCTTTTTGTTCAAGTTTTTGAACGTTTTGGAGTGTCCCTTTTGTTCAAGTTTCACTACTTTAGCAAAAGTTCTACAATTTGCACTGCATTTGTGGCTGCACCTTTACGTATATTGTCTGCAACTACCCAAAGATTTATTCCGGATTTTATACTATAATCTTTACGAACTCTACCTACAAATACTTCATCATGTCCAGATGAATTTATAGCAAGTGGGTATATCGGTTTCTCCACAGATACATTGTCTTGAAGAATTATACCCGGAGCGGATGATAATGTTTTTATTACATCTTCTAATTCAAAATCTTTTCCTAATTCTTTTTCAAATTCTATATTTATACTTTCACTATGTGAATTGAATACAGGAACTCTTACTGTTGTTGCTGTTATCTTTAAGTCTGGTTTTTTTAATATTTTTCTAGTCTCATTTATCATTTTTTCTTCTTCTTTGGTATATCCATTTTCTAAAAATACGTCTATATGTGGCAAGCAGTTTGAAAAAATAGGGTAGTCGAATTTTTGTAGTTCATAATTGCTATTGGCTTCATTTATATAATCTTTAATTCCATTTTCTAAATCTAATACACCATTTCTTCCAGCACCAGACACAGCTTGATATGTAGAGTATATAATTCTTTTAATTCCATAAGCATCATCTAAAGGCTTAAGTGCGACAACTGCTTGAATTGTTGAACAATTTGGATTCGCAATAATTCCATGATTATTTTTAATTTCTTCTGGATTAACTTCAGGCACAACTAATGGTACATCCTCATCCATTCTAAAAGCACTACTATTGTCTACAACGATGCAACCTTTTGAAGCGGCTATAGGAGCATATTTTTTTGAAGTAGAGCCACCTGCTGAGAATATAGCATAATCAAATCCGCTATCAAATGAATTTTCATTTAATTCCTGTACTTGATAGTCCTTATCCATAAATTTTAAAATCTTACCAGCAGATTTAGAAGAGGCGAAAAGCACATATTCATCTATTGGAAGGTTTTTTTCTTCTAGAACTTTTAAAACTGTTCTACCTACTAATCCGGTAGCGCCGACAATGGCTAATCTGCATTTTTTCATAACGATATCATTCCTTTCGCTTTTTATAGAGATGTAAATAAATTTGATTAAACTTGTAAAAACTTTTTACAAAAAAATCTCTTAAAAAATAATATGCAGTTATAAAAAAACAGTGAATTTAAATTCTGAGAAAAGCTTGAAATAAAACATCTATTCTATGTAAGCTTGTAACAGGAATGTTTATACCAAGCAAAAGTACAGGTACATCATTGAAAAGATGCTGGTGGACTTGTACTTTTTGCATTTTAATGATATAATATTGCTTATCAAATTTGGTACACGATGTAAAAATATTATTTAATAAAAAATATAAAAGGAAGAAAAATATGTACAAATTTTTTGTAAAATCAAGCCAAATAGTAGAAGAAAATAATAACATAAATAATGCAATAATTGCGGAAAATACAAGCAAATCAAACAATTCAGACAATAACCTTATAGCAACAATAATAGGTGAAGATGTTAATCACATAGCAAATGTTCTAAGACTAGCTGTAGGGGAAAATATAATAATTTGCAACAAAGATACAGAGACAAGCTACAGTGCAACAATTACAAGAATCTGTAAAGAATGTGTTGAATGTAAGATTCAGCAAGAAGCTATAGAAACAGTGGAATGTCCTATTGATATTGACTTGTTTCAAGGCCTTCCTAAGTCAGACAAAATGGAGTATATTATCCAGAAGACAACAGAACTTGGAGTGAAAAATATTTTCCCTGTAGAAATGGAAAGATGTGTTGTTAAATTAGACCATAAGTCTATGGCTAAAAAAATTGAGAGATGGAGTAAAATTGCTGAGGCCGCTGCAAAACAAAGTAAGCGTGATGTGATTCCTGAAATAAAAAATGTTATAAATCTAGAAAATATTTGCAAAAATACCGAAAAGTATGATATCATATTATTGGCATATGAAAATGAAGAGAAGAATACATTAAAAAATGAATTACAAAAACTCAAAAATAATATAAATATACAAGACGAAGAAATTATAATGAATACAGCTAAAGATTATGAGAATGATAGCATTAGGAAGAATGAAAAAGAAGAACAAGCAAAGAAAAATCAAGAAGAAATAAAACAAAACGAAAAATGTTTTAATAGCAAAAAGTTAAAAATAGGTGTAGTTATAGGACCAGAAGGAGGACTATCAACGAAAGAAGTTGATAAATTAATAAACTCTGGTGCTAAATGCGTAACACTTGGAAAAAGGATTTTGAGAACTGAAACTGCACCAATTGTTATAATAAGTAACATTATTTATGAGTTTGAAATGTAATTAATAAATAAAAAATATGGGGGAGAATAAAATGCCTAGAACAACGAAAAAAGATACTGAAAAAGTATCCGAAGAAAAGAAAATTCTAGAAAAAGACAATAAAGAAGTAGATAATGCAAAGAACGAAGAAACTTCAAAAAGTAAAAAAGCTAGCAAAACTACAACTAAATCCACAACTAAACCACAGAACAAAGAAAAAAGTACTGAAAAGAAATCCGTAGAACAAAAAGTGAGCAAAGCAGAAAAAAGTAGTGGGAAGAAAAAAGCTAGTACAGAAGAATCTAAAAGCGTAAAAAAAGCTAAGAATTATAAAAAAGAGGCAAGTAAAGCAGATACTAAAAAAGTAAAAGAAGAAAAGAAAAAAAATGCAGAAACTGATACCAAAACTCAAAAAGATAAAGTAGTTGAAATTGAGACCGGAAATACAGAAAAAACTAACAAATCTCAAGAAAATAGGAATAAGAAAGAAAAAGCCAAACAAAAAAATAAAGCTAAGGGAAAAGATAATTTAAAAGTTTTATCTAAAACAAACTCAAAAGCTGACAAAAAGCAAGCAAATACATCAAAAACAGAAAAATCTGCAGCGGATGAAGAAAAAATAGAAGCGGTTGAAACAGAAGAAGTAGCAGAAAAAGGCGAAGAAAATAACAAAGAAGTTCAAAAAGTTGATAGAAAATTCCTTGAGGAAGTAAAGGTTATTTTCAAAAGCAAAAAGCTTATTCCAGAAGAAGAATTGAAAAAAATAAATACACCTGTATTTCATAACGTTTTGGTAGCTATAGTAGTTTTAATATATTTTGTATTCCTAATCCTAGGATTCTATAATATTGATACAAATATATATCAAACTGACTTAAAAGTATTTGCAATGGCAATACTATTACTAGCAATAATATTACTTGAAATAGCATATAAAAAAGATAATGGAAGAATAGCTATATTGGGAATTGAAACAATTGTAATAGCGATAATAACACTGGCACTAATTTATATACATTTAATGTTCGCATCAAGATATGTACTTATTACGTTAGCAACAGCATACATACTCGCACTATATTATGTAATTAAGTCTGTAGTAATTTACATAAGAGGAAAACAAAAATACTTCCTAGATGATGTAAAAGAGATGATTAACACAGACGAATAATGAATGGAGGGTTGCATTATGCAATTAATAAATATAGGATTTGGAAATATTGTTTCAGCAAATAGAATTGTAGCAATAGTAAGCCCTGAGTCTGCACCAATAAAAAGAATTGTACAAGAGGCAAAAGACAATGGCAATGTTATAGATGCTACTTATGGAAGAAAAACCAGAGGCGTGTTAATAATGGATTCAGGCCATGTTATACTTTCTTCTATTCAGCCAGAAACGGTAGCAAGCAGAATGGATAAAGATGATAAAGATACTGAGGATGATATGCAAGGAGAATAAAAATCTTGTTTTTAGTGACGGAGGACAAAACAAGACAAAGTTTCAAACGTAGAGAAATAAATTATATAAAATGGTTTAATTAAAATCTTAAGGGGGAATTTATTATGATGGTAAAACCAACAGTAAAAGAGTTGTTAACAAAAGTAGACAATAGATTTGAATTAGTAATAGTAACTGCAAAAAGAGCAAGACAAATTGCCGACGGAAAAGAGGTGCTAACAGACGCTGATGAGGAATCACCTGTAACTCTTGCTGCAAATGAAATAGCAGAAGGTAAGGTGAACGTATGTTAGTGTTGTTATCAGGCGTATCTGGAGCTGGGAAAGATACAATAAAAAAAGAATTAATTAAAAGAATGGAAAATGTAGAGTCATTACCTTCATTTACAGATAGATTACCAAGAGCAAATGATGTAGCGGGTGTTACATATAATTTCGTAAGTACAGAAGAATTTGAAAGAATGATAAAAGATAGAGAATTATATGAATATTCAGTACATCATGAACATTATTATGGAACTTCAAGAAAACTATTAAACGAAAAAATTAATAATGGAAAAATAATTGTAAAAGACATAGAAGTAAATGGTGTGGAAAATCTTCTAAAACTTTTAAAAGACGATGTTAAAATAGTAACAATTTTTTTAAGAGTGCCAAAGGAAGAATTACATAGAAGACTTGAAAACAGAATTGACAAACCAAGTTTAAAAGAAATACAAATGCGTTTAAATAGATTTGATTATGAAGAATCTAAAATAAGCATGTATGATTACATAATAAAAAACAACGACTTAGAAAAGACAGTACAAATAATAATGACAATAATAAATAATGAATATAATTTAAAAAATCCAGAATTCTAGTCGAAGGGGCGGAAAGAACTTGCATAGAAATGTGCGGGTTCTTTTTCTATTGTGTGGGAAAATCATACGTGAAATTGTTACTGTTTAATGGTATTTAAATAATGCATGTCCTGCAACGGTAGTTTTAATTAAAAAAGTCTCACTCCGTCCCAACGGAGCTACCTGCGTCGCTCGACTTTTTTAATTATAAACTCCCTGCACGGACTTTAAATTTATTTGAACCATTAAACAGTAACCAAAATTTACAATTATAATACTACAATCTAGATTTTTTCTAAGTTTTAATATATAATATAAAAAAATTTAAGGAGCAAAAATGATAGCGGAAGTTATAATACAAAGCAATGTAAAAAATTTAAATAAAACATTTGATTATAAAATTCCAACTGAATATGAAGAAAATTCCATGGAATTAATTGGTGCTAGAGTTCTTGTACCTTTTGGAAGAATGAAATCTTTAGAAGAGGGATTTATAGTAAATATAAAGAAAAGTACGGATTATGATGTAAAAGAAATTGCAAAGGTAGAAGAAAAATACTTAGATGGAGATAGAATTGAACTTGCAAATTGGATGGCTAAAAGATATTTTTGCAATGTTTCAGAATGCCTAAAGCTTATGCTTCCACCAGGAACCACAGGAAAAATAAATTCAAATAGGGTTAAAGAAAAGAATATTAATTTCGTAGTATTGAGCAAAGATGAAGATGAGATAGAGTTTGATATAGAAAATGGAAAGATTAAATCTGATAAGCAAATTCGTACATTAAGATTTCTTATACAAAATGGAGATTCTTTAGTATCTGATATTGAGATGTTTGCGGATAGCTCAAGAGCTGTAGTAAATGCACTTTGTAAAAAAGGATATACAGAAATTATTGAAAAAAAGGTTGAAAGAGATCCGTTTGAATTCAAAGATATACAAAGAACATATAAATTACCATTAACAGAAGAACAACAAAATGCATTTAATTCCATAGCAGATGCAATGGATGACATGTTATTTTCTGAGTTTTTAATCTTCGGTGTTACAGGCTCTGGAAAAACTGAAATATATTTGCAATTAATAGAAAAGGCATTGGAAGATGGAGAAAAAGCAAGTATTTTATTAGTACCAGAAATTTCACTTACACCTCAAACAGTTAATAGATTTATAGCAAGATTCGGAAAAGAAAAAGTTGCAGTGCTTCATAGCAAGCTTTCTATAGGGGAAAGGTATGACCAGTGGCATAAAATAAAAGAGGGAAAAGCTAAAATTATTATAGGGGCACGTTCTGCAATTTTTGCACCAGTAAAAGATTTGGGATTAGTTATAATTGACGAAGAACATGACAGTTCATATAAATCTGAAATGAGTCCTAGATATGATGCAAAAGAAGTTGCAAGGAAAATTTGTAAAATTGCAAATGTACCACTTGTTTTAGGAAGTGCTACTCCAGATATGGAAACATATTTTAGAGCTGGGAATGAGGAAATATCTCTTTTGGAACTTAGCAAAAGAGCTAATGAAGCATCTTTGCCAGATATAGAAATTATAGATTTACGAGAAGAACTTGCTAAGGGAAATAAATCTATGATTAGCACAAAACTTTATGATGAAATAGAGAAAAATCTTCAAAACAAAAAGCAAACTATACTATATTTAAACAGAAGAGGATTTTCTACATTTGTTATGTGCAGAAATTGTGGATATACAGTAAAATGTAAGAACTGTAATATTAATTTAACATATCATTCAAATAAAAGAAAACTAAAGTGCCATTATTGTGGATATGAAGAAAATATAGTTACAGAATGTCCGGAATGTGGAAGTAAACAAATTAGATATTTTGGAACTGGCACGCAAAAGTTGGAATATGAGATAAATAAAATGTTTCCTAATGCTAGTACTATCAGAATGGATGTTGATACAGTTACAAAAAAGAATTCGCATGAACAAATTTTGGACAGGTTTAGAAATGAAAATATAGATATTCTTATTGGAACTCAAATGGTTGTAAAGGGACATCATTTTCCAAATGTAACATTGGTAGGAGTAATTGCGGCAGACGGAAGTCTAAATATAGATGATTTTAGAGCAAATGAAAGAACATTTCAAATTTTAACACAAGTGGCTGGAAGGGCAGGAAGAGAAAAAGAAAAGGGAAGAGTAATAATTCAAACATATAATCCAGACAATTTTAGTATTGAGTGTGCTAAAAAGCAGGATTATAAATTGTTCTATAATACAGAGATTACTCTACGAAAACAATTGAAATATCCTCCATTTTGCGATATAATAGTAATTGGGTTTACATCAACAGATGAAAACGAAGTAATAAAATCAGCACAGCAAATTCATTTATACTTAAAAAATAGAGTAATAAAAGAAAATATAGGCATAATATTATATAAAGCTCTACCTGCTCCAATTGATAAGATAAAGAATAAATTTAGATGGAGAATTTTAGTTAAGTGTAAATTTTCAGATGAAATAATTGATTTGATGAATGAAACATTAGAAGAGTACTATAAGTTAAAATACAAAAATACTAGAATAACAATTGATTTAAATCCAAATAATATGATGTAAGCCGGAGTGATAGGAGGTAATGATAGTGGCAATAAGACAAATAAGAGAATATGGAGATGAAATCTTAAGAAAAAAATCGAGAGAAGTAGACGTAGTAGATGACAAAATAAGAGAGCTATTGGATGATATGCTTGAAACAATGCATAAATATAATGGTGTGGGATTAGCAGCTCCACAAGTAGGAATTTTAAAAAGGGTTGTTGTAATAGATTTATATGATGACAATGGACCATTAAAATTAGTTAATCCCAAAATAGTTAAACAAAAAGGAAAGCAAGAAGTTGAAGAAGGTTGTCTTAGTTTTCCAAATCAATATGCAAAAATGATAAGACCAGAAGAGATAGTTGCTGAGGCTCTAAATGAGAAAGGCGAAAAGATAAAAATAAAAGCAAAAGGATTATTAGCACAAGCAATCTGCCATGAAATAGATCATTTAGATGGAGTTTTGTTTATTGATAATATGTTACCAGGAACGCTTGAATATGTGGAACCAAAGGAAGATTAAGTGAAACATGGTGACAGATTTTAATCTGTCACCCGAGTTTGACCGAGTTTAAGTAAAAAAGGAGATATGTGTATGCTTAGAATAGTTTTTATGGGAACACCGGATTTTGCACAAAAATCATTAGAAGCGGTGTACGAAGCGGGGCACAAAATAGAAGCAGTTGTCACTAATACAGATAAACCAAAAGGAAGAGGTATGAAACTTATTCCTTCACCTGTTAAGCAATACGCAGTAGAAAAAGGACTTAAAGTTTTACAACCTGCGAAAGTTAGAAATAATGAAGAATTTTTAAACGAAATCAAACAGATAAATCCTGATGTTATTTGTGTTGTTGCTTATGGAAAAATACTTCCTAAAGAATTATTAGATATTCCTAGCAAAGGTTGTATTAATGTACATGGTTCACTACTTCCACAATACAGAGGTGCTGCTCCAATACAATGGGCTGTGCTAAATGGAGATAAGAAAACTGGAATTACCACAATGTACATGGATGTAGGCATGGACACAGGAGATATGATATTAAAAGAAGAAGTTGAAATTGGAGATAATGAAACAACAGGAGAATTGTGGGATAGACTTTCAGATGTTGGAGCAAAACTATTAGTAAAAACGCTTGACTTAATTGAAAAAGGAACTGCTCCAAGAGAAAAGCAGGGAGAAGATTTTACATTAGCACCAATGCTTGATAAAGAAATGGCAAAAATAGACTGGAATGCTAAAACTGCTGAAGAAATAAAAAACCTAGTAAGAGGTTTGAACCCTATAATGGGGGCATATAGTTTTATAGACGGAAAGAAAATTAAGTTTTGGAAAGTAGAAAATTTAAACAACAAAAATTTAATAGAAAAATTTCCTGAGCTAGCAGAATATGAATATAAAATGAGAGACATAGAGCCAGGAACAGTATTGTTCTCAGATGCTAAAGATGGATTATTCATAAAAGCAAATGAAGGAATAATAAGAGTTTTAGAAATGCAGGCAGAAAATGCGAAAAGAATGAGCACAAGCGACTTCTTGAGAGGTAATTCGATAGAAGTAGGAAAGATATTTGAGTAAATCTTGTTTTTTCTTCCCAAAACCAGAGAAACATTTGGGAAAGATTTAAATCTGTCCCTGAGTGTAACATATAACCAGTGAAACATTGGAACACATTTAAATCTGTCCCCAGTGTTTCACTTATGAGCCTAATATAAGTTAACATAAAATCAAGAAATTTTTGGAAAATTGTTGATTTTTTTGTAGTATAATAGTATAATAGATGATGTATGATTAAAATTATTCATATAAAAAGTAATACAAACATAGATTAAGTGCATAATATTATAGTAGTTATATAAAAGGAGAATAAAATGGAATATTTATATATGATTCAGCAAGCACTTGTATGGTTACTTACAGCATTTTGGGGATATCAATTAATAATTAGTATATGCTCATTGGTTAAATTGAAAGATAAACCTATTTTAGAGGAAAAAACTAATAGATTTATGGCTATTATACCTGCTCATAACGAGGAAAATGTTATTGAAGCTCTTATAGATAGTTTAAATAAACAGGACTATCCAAAAGACCATTACGATATTTACGTTATAGCAGATAACTGTACAGACAATACTGCTGAGATAGCTAGAAAAAATGGTGCTATTGTAATGGAAAGATTTGACGAAGAGCACAAAACAAAAGGATATGCATTACAATGGTTTTTAGGCCAAAAAATTGAAGAAGATGCGCCTTATGATGCGTTCTGTATTTTTGATGCTGACAATATTGTGGACAAAAACTTCTTAAAGGCAATGAATAAAAAGTTATGCCAAGGAGAAGAAGTTGTTCAAGGATATAGAGATATCAAAAACCCTACAGATAGTTGGGTATCAGCAGGATATGCATTGTTCTACTGGACAATGAACAGATTTTATCATTTAGCAAGATATAATTTAGGACTATCACCATTAATAAATGGAACAGGTTTTATGGTTAAATTTGATGTTATTAAACCAGAAGGATGGAATACAAAAACATTAACAGAAGATATAGAGTTTTCATTAAAAAGAATTATAAAAGGAAAAAGATTAGGTTGGGCAACAGATGCAATTGTTTATGATGAACAACCAGTAGGATTTAAGCAATCTTGGAAACAGAGAACAAGATGGACAGTAGGACATATTCAATGTATGACAGAATATACAAAGCCTCTTGCAGCAGCTGTAAAATCACATAAAACCATGATGAATTTCGACGGACTTTTGTATATATTAGGAAGTATACCAATGTTTATTCTAACATTATTATTGCTTTTATTAAACTTCATTATGTTTGCTTCAAATGGAATGACTGCAACAGACTTAGTAATAAATTGTTTAAGATATTTAATACCAACATTTCTACTTCCAATATTTACAGCTTTGTTAATCATGATATTAGATAAAAAACCAATAAGACCAATGATTAAAGGACTTTTCTGTTATCCATTATTCTTAGGCTCATGGATTTTAATAAACTTTAAATGTTTGTTCAAACGTGATACAAGCTGGGATAAGATAGAGCATGTAAGAAATGTAAATATAAAAGATGTTGCATAAGTAATAGTGGGATAATTATTTTAAATTATCCCATTCTTTCTGAAAAATTGAACCATTGGGACACATTTAAATGTGTCCCTAGTGTTTCAATTTTGAAATAGAGATTTAGGAGATGTAATGAAAAAGTTTGATTTGAAAATTAAAGGAAAAAGAAAAAACACAATAATTCACATTGCTATAATAGTAGTAGGTATAGTTTTTACACTATTGTCTAATTTCTATGAAGCAATGTGGTTTGATGAATCATATTCAGTTGCAATTTCAGCACATAGTTTTGGCGAAATATGGTCTATTGGAGGGCATGATGTTCATCCAGTACTATATTATTGGATTTTACATATTTTAAGATTAATATTTGGTAATAATATAATTGTATTTAAGCTATTTTCAGCTATTTGCATTTCAATTTTAGGAATAATAGGATTTACGCATATTAGAAAAGATTTTGGAAGTAAAGTAGGAATTCTATTTTCGTTTTTTGCATTTTTCTTGCCACTAAATATTATCTATGCTGGGCAAATTAGAATGTATCCATTAGCAATGCTATTTGTAACGTTAACAGCAATTTATGCATACAGAATTTATAAAAATTCAAAAAATAATGAAAATTTAAAAAACGCAGATGGCAGTACTCAAAAAAGAAAATTAATAAAAAATTGGATATTATTCACTATTTTTAGTTTAGCAGGAGCATATACTCATTATTATGCATTAGCGGCTTCAGTAGTTATAAATGCTGTTTTAATGATTTATCTCATTATACAGGCAAAAAAAGAAAAGAAATTTACTACGAATTTAAAGATTTTCATACTATGTGGAATTATTCAAATATTAGCATATATTCCATGGCTTGTTTATTTATTACTCCAAGCAAAACAAGTTTCACAAGGCTATTGGATAGAAATGAAATTCCCAGACACATTTATTGAAATGTTTACATTCCAATTTACGGGAAATTTAGTAGAACAAAAATATGTACCTGATGTTGTTTCAGAAATCTATGGAGTTTTTGTATGTACACTTGTTATTTATTTGTTTATAAAAAATAGAGCTAAAGAAGGAGAAAACAAGGGAAAAAATCTCGCTCCTAAAATCGCAATAGGAATATATTTGTTAGTAATAATTGCTGTATGTATAGCATCTTTGGTAGTTGGAAGATCCATTTTATATGCGCGTTATTTATTATGCATTACAGGACTATTTATATTTTTCATTAGTTTCATATTGGGCAAATATGGAAATAAAGTTATAATATCAGTTATATGTGGAATTACTCTAATTATATCATCATATATTAATTATAATTTAATACAAATTAACCATGATGAGAGTAATATGCCTCCAATAGAGTATTTGGAAGAAAATATTCAAGAAGGAGATATAATAGTTTATGGAAATGAGGGGCAAGCTTTTGTAGTATCTGCACATTTCCCAGATGTACAGCAATATTTTTGGGACCAAGCTTATTGGAACGTTGATGAAGCATATAAAGCATATGGACCAAATATGCAAATAATTCATGATTTAGATGTTTTAGAAGACTATCATGGTAGAATCTGGGTGATTAATGCTACAAACTATGCAATTGCTGACTCTATTGAAGAAAAATTTGGTGCAAATGTTGTGGAGAAAAGAGAGTATATTACAGAGTATGAGGATTATAAATATACTATTGCATTAGTTGAGAAATAGTGTGTATAAATTAATGATTTTCAGATATATTAGCTAAATATAAAGTCTGTGAGTAATGTATGTTTCTCGAATTTTTTTGTCGCTTGTTGTCGAAACCATCTAAGCATTCTGAAAAGAAAATAAATTTTCTTTTCATCTGCTAGGTTTCTCCAATCGCACTCGCTTTTACAAAGCTCGTTTGGTCGCTACGCGCTCCTACAAAAATTCTCTAAACATACATTACTCACAGGTTGATAGAAAAATAAAGTATTAAACTATCAAATAGTAACGTGAACGCTAATAAATTAATATAAAATGTTGCTAGAAGGCATAGTTAATGGTATAATAAAGTCTGTAATTAAATAATAAGATAATTGGTTAAGCTATAAATTGTAAATGATATGCTAATCAAGTAACAAATTATTTAAGTGATGGCACAATTAAACCTTTGAAGGGACTGTGATTTATAAATGAATTTAAAAGATATTAAGGTATATGCATTTGTGGGACCGTCTGGTACAGGAAAAAGCTATAGAGCTCAGATGGTTGCAAATGAAAATAAAATTAAGTACATAATTGATGATGGGCTTTTAATTCATGAGAATGATGTTGTTGCAGGTAATTCTGCAAAAAAGGCTCCTACTAAAATAGAGACCGTAAAAAAAGCTATTTTCATAGAAAAAGAAGATAGAAAAAATATGGTTGAAGCTCTTAAGAAGAACAAACCAGAGTCTATTTTAATACTTGGAACTTCTGATGGAATGGTGGAGAAAATTGCAGATAACCTTGGATTAGAGAAGCCAGAGAAAACAATATATATTAATGAAGTAGCAACTGAAACTGAAATGGAAACAGCTAAAAGAATACGTACAACAGAAGGAAAGCATGTTATACCTGTTCCTACATTTGAAATAAAAAGAGATTTTGCAGGATATATTTTGGATCCACTTCAAATATTTAAATATAGAAGAAATGATACACCATATATTTCAGAAAAATCAATAATTAGACCAACTTTTAGTTATCTGGGCAAATTTACAATATCTGATACAGTATTTAGACAAATAACAGAATATGTGGCTAAGAAGACTGAAGGAATACATAGAGTTTCAAAAGTTAGAGTTGAGAATTCGGTTGGAGCTACAAATATTTATGTTGAAGTTTATGTGACATTCGGTTATAATATTGTGTCGGTATTAAGAGAATTTAAAGAAAAAGTAAAAAGAGAAATCGAAAGATTAACCACAATGAATGTGCAAGAAGTTTCTGTTCTTGCAAAAGGTATACATATGCCAGACGAAAAGGCAAAAATATAAAGATATAGTGTAATTAAAATATAATAGCCTAAATGCAATTGGGTAAGAATTGCAAAATAAAGCAGAAATATTAAATTTAAGTATTATATGGAGGGCAAAATGTCATTTATAGTAGCAATTGATGGACCTGCCGGAACAGGAAAAGGTACTGTAACAAAAATATTATCTAAAAAATTTAATCTAGTGAATATAGATACAGGGGCAACATATAGATGTGTAACACTAGATATGTTAAACAAAGGAATAAAACTTGAAGAATTAGATAAAATAACAGAATTATTAGAAAAAATAGACATAGACTTAAAAGTGGAAAATGGAGAGCAAAAGGTATTCTTAAACGGAGAAGATGTTACAACAAGAATCAGAAGTAAAGAAGTAACAGAATTAGTTTCTCAAGTATCTAGTATTAAAGAAGTAAGACTAAAAATGGTAGAACTCCAAAGAAAAATGGCTGAAGGCAAAGATGTAATTATGGAAGGAAGAGACATTGGAACATATGTATTTCCAGCAGCTGATGTAAAAATATACTTAGATGCAGATTTAGAAGAAAGAGCAAAAAGAAGATTTAAGCAATATAGAGAAAAAGGAATTAATATGTCATATGTTGATATTGTTGAAAACATCAAAAAAAGAGATGAAAATGACAAGTCAAAAGAGATAGGTGCTCTAAAAGTAGCACATGATGCAGAAGTTATAGATAGCACTAGAATGAGCATTAATCAAGTTGTAAATGAAATTAGCGAGATTATAAAGAAGAAGAAAAAAGACATTAAACTACAAGCAAAAATATATAAGCCTCGTAAGGAAAATGCATGGAAAAAATTCGTAAGAAGAATTGTAAAAATAGTTTTGTCCACATTATACCATATAGCATATAGAGTAAAAATATCTGGAGAAATACCAAAAGAAGGTGCATATATATTATGTGCAAACCATATTAATTATTTAGATGCAGCAGCAATAGTGTTGTTCAATAAAAGAAAGGTAAACTTTGTAGCAAAAGAAGATTTGTTTACACATGGAATTTTAATGTGGCTTGGACATTTATTTGATGCAATTCCAATAAAAAGAGATATGCAGGATATAGAAGCAATGAAAAGATGCCTAAAAGTATTAAAAAATGAGGAACTACTTGGAATTTTCCCAGAGGGTACTAGAAAAGGTATGGAAAAGAATATGAAAGCTAAAAATGGTGCTGCATATATGGCAATAAAATCAAATGTTAAAGTAATTCCTGTTGGAATTCATGGCACATTTAAACCATTTAGCAAAGTATATATCAATTATGGAGAACCAATTGATTTAAGCGAGTATAAAAACCATAAGGACAAGCTTGATGAGGCAACTGATAAAATTATGGACAACATAGTTATGTTGACAAAAAAGGAAGATTAGAGTATAATATTTGAATGAGTTGGACAAAAGGGACGCTCCTTTTTGTCCAAAAAAATGGATAAAAGGGACACTCTCATTTGTTCAAGAGAATGAACAAATGGGATACTCTAATTTGTTCAAGAGAATCATAAATTTAGGATAGGGGTAATTAAAATGATAAACGAAAACATTAGAAATGTAGCAATAATCGCACACGTAGACCATGGAAAAACAACATTGGTGGACGCACTTTTAAAACAGAGCCATGTATTTAGAGCAAATGAGCAAGTAGATGAGAGAATAATGGACTCTAACGATATAGAAAAGGAAAGAGGAATAACTATCTTAGCTAAAAATACATCTGTTATGTATAATGGCGTAAAAATAAATATAGTAGATACACCAGGGCATGCTGACTTTGGAGGAGAAGTAGAGCGTGTTTTGAAAATGGTAGATGGTGTACTTTTATTAGTTGATGCTTTTGAAGGACCAATGCCACAAACAAGAGAAGTTTTGAAGAAATCTCTTGCTTTAAACTTAAAACCAATAGTAATAATCAATAAAATAGATAGACCAGGTGCAGAGCCACTTAAGGTTGTTGATAAAGTATTAGAATTATTCATAGATTTAAATGCAAATGATGATCAATTAGACTTTCCAGTAATATATGCATCTGCAAAAAATGGTATTGCAAAAATGCATTTAGAGGATGAAAGCGATAATGTAAATTGCATATTTGACACAATTATATCAACAATAGAACCACCAAAATGTGATACAGAAGGAAGCATGCAAATGCTAGTATCAAACATAGATTATGACGATTATTTAGGAAGAATTGCAATAGGAAGAATTGAAAGAGGAGAAATACGCTCTGGAATGAGTGTAGCTGTTTGCAAGCAAGACAAAACAGAAAATGGTAAATTAGCAAAACTATTTACTTATCAAGGATTAAAAAGAGTAGAAGCAGAAGCCGTAACTGCTGGAGATATAGTATGTGTATCAGGCGTTGCAGATATCAATATTGGAGATACAATTTGTGATATAAATAATCCTGAAAAAATTCCATTTGTTGATATAGATGAACCAACTGTATCCATGACATTTAGCGTAAATAATGGACCATTTGCAGGAAAAGAAGGTCAATTTGTAACATCAAGACATATTAGAGATAGATTAATGAAAGAACTTGAAAGAAATGTTAGCTTGCGTGTAAAAGAAACAAACTCAGCAGATAGCTTTGAAGTTTGCGGACGTGGAGAGCTTCATTTATCAGTTCTAATTGAGAACATGAGAAGAGAAGGATTTGAATTACTAGTATCTCGTCCAAAGGTTATTTTCAAAGAAATTGATGGCGTAAAATGTGAGCCAATGGAAAGATTAGTAGTAAATGTACCAGATGACTGCATAGGAAATGTAATTGAAAAATTAGGAAGACGTAAAGCAGAAATGATAAATATGGAGCCAGCAGAACCAGGACATACAAAAGTAGAATTCAAAATTCCAGCAAGAGGAATAATTGGTTATAGAACAGAATTCTTAACAGATACAAAAGGCGAAGGAACAATGAATAGCATATTTGACTGCTATGAGCCATATAAGGGAGATATCCAAGCACGTACAAGAGGAGTGTTAGTAGCATTTGAGCAAGGAACATCAGTAACATATGGACTATACAATGCGCAAGAAAGAGGAGAACTATTCATAGGAGCAGGTGTTGAAGTGTATGAAGGAATGATAGTAGGTATAAACTCAAGAAATGAAGATATATCTATAAATGTATGTAAAGAAAAACACTTAACAAACACTAGAGCATCAGGTTCAGACGATGCATTAAGACTAGTACCACCAATAAAACTATCACTAGAAAAAGCAATAGAATTTATACAAGATGATGAACTAGTAGAAGTAACACCAAAGAATATACGTCTAAGAAAGAAAATATTAGACAGCAAAACTAGAGAAAGAGAAGCAAGAAGAAAAGAATAATGAGACAAGGGGATGGTTCCTTTGTCCCAAAAATGAGACAGAAGGGACACTCCAAAAAGTTTAAAAATTTGAACAAAAAGGAGTGTCCCTTTTGTTCAAAGTAAAAAGAGAGCAGGTGAAGATAAGCAAGTGAATAAATTAGAACTTGAAAATATAAAGAAAAAGGCTTTAGAAGAACATATTCCAATTATAATGGATGACACTTTAATAGTAATTGAAGAGGAATTAAAAAAGAATAAGCCTCTAAATATTTTAGAAATTGGTACAGCTGTTGGATATTCTGCAATTTGTTTTTCAGAATTCCTAAAAGAAGGCGGTATGATAGATACTATAGAAAGAGAACACGATAGAGTAGAAGAAGCATATAGAAACATTAAACTAGCAGAAGTATCTGGCAAAATCAATGTAATAGAAGGAGATGCGGTAGAGATCCTTCCAACGTTAAATAAAAGTTATGACATGGTATTCATTGATGCATCTAAAGGAAAATATCCTTTCTTTCTAAAAGAAGCATTACGAATGTTAGCACCAAATGGAATAATATTTGCCGACAATGTTTTATATAAAGGATATGTGCTAAGCGATTATAATAAACATAAACAACGTACAGCAGTAAGAAATTTAAGAGAGTTTTTAAAAGAATTGCAAGAAAATGAAACACTGGACACAAAAATTTTAGAGGTAGGAGACGGGCTTGCAATTGCAAAAAGAAAATAAAAATGACCCCCAGGAACAATAGCTCCTGGGGGTTCTTTAGGAGGCGGCTACCAAATTATAGCACAGTTCTCACTTGTAATCAGAATAATTAATCGTTCGAGACTTCGTCTCTTATCTTACGAATGATTTCCAAAGCTTCTTTATCAGAAATCAAAGGGAAATCATAATCAAAGGAAATACCTTCCTCAGCTAGTTCTCTAACTCTAACATAATCTGACCGGCCTATTGCCTTCTCTAGGCAACGTTTCCAGTCATGGTAATCTTCTTTTTCTTGCCAAATTTGAAACCGATTTGTTGCCATAGAGATAATCCTCCTTTTAATTAATGTAAAAAACTTCATTTACATAAAATATTATACCTTATTTTTCCACAAATGTCCAGTAAATTCGACAAATTTTTTGCTTTTTTCAAAAGTTACAAAATACCCAAAGGGTTCTATCTCCTTTGGGTAAAATTTATACTAAGTTCTTTATACATGATAGTACTGTATCAGTAATAAATACTGTGAACAATATATACACAATAGTTACTTGAACTTTATACGGAATTTTAGATAACAGTATGTTTAGTTTCTTTTTGAAAAATGGGTAAATAAAATTGATAAATAATATAGCAATTATTCCCCAAGCAAAAGTATAAAATATACTTACGCGTCCATTTAAGTTCATGAATTCTTCTGTATAATCCCACCATTTTAGTGAGAATAATGCTTCCATACCATAACTTACTAGATATTCAAATGCAGTAAAAACAATTGCAGCATATATAAAAAGTTTTAAATTGTTTTTTCTATATCTTCCAAAAAACATGATTAGAATTAATGCACCCCATCCATAAATAGGGCATAAAGGGCCATAAAGAAAGCCTCTTTTTGTAAAATGACCTAGTGCATAAAAACTAAAACAAGTTTCTAGTAACCAACCAATAAATGCAAATAATATAAAATATATGAAATATAAATATACTCGTGGTAATTTTTTTCTAGTTATATTTCTTTTGTGATTTGTGTTTTCAATACTTATGCCTTCGTCACTCGTTTTTATTTTCCCCATAATTCCCATTCCTTTCACATAAAATATAATACCAAATTTCAGGCGAAAAGTAAATCATATTAAGAAAAATATAATAATTTGTCTTTATACATAAGAATCCAATGAATATTATGGAGGTTGACATATTATCAATATTAAAATATAATATTGATGATTTATTTAGAAAAATCAATGAATATAGCAGTTAATATGATAATAATTATATTATAAATAGAAATAAAAGGGGGAGTAATTTATGCAATACAAGGTTTTAGGGCAAACTGTACCAGTAGTTGAAATGACTTTAAGTAGAGGAGAAACTGTATATACTCAAAGAGGAGGTATGTCATATCAAACAAATGGAATTACCATGAAAACAAATGCCAGAGGGGGAATAATGAAAAGTCTTGGTAGAATGTTTACAGGAGAGTCTATTTTTATGGCAAATTATACAGCAGAAGTGGATGGGGCTGTTATCGGATTTGCAACAACTGTACCAGGAAATGTAATTCCGGTTGATTTAAATCAAGCTCCTAATGGAATGATATTACAGAAAAATGCATTTCTATGTGCAGAAGATTCTGTTGAAACATCTGTGATTTTCACAAAAAGAATAAGTGCAGGATTAGTAGGTGGAGAGGGCTTTATTTTACAAAAGGCTACAGGAAGAGGAATGCTATTTTTAGAGGTTGACGGAGATCAAATAGAAAAAGAATTAGCCCCAGGAGAAATTCTTAAGGTAGATACAGGAAATGTTGTTGCATTTGAACCTAGTGTTTCATATGAAGTTGAGACTGTAAAAGGACTCGGAAATATTTTCTTAGGAGGAGAAGGACTATTCTTAACAAGATTAGTAGGACCAGGAAAAGTTATTTTGCAGTCTCAAAACTTCGGAGATTTTGTTGGAAAAATTATACCATTTTTGCCTAGTAGGAGTTAGAATATTCAAAGAATGTATATAAAAGTATAAAATAGAAAAGGCAAAAGGAAACACACCAAGAAGAAACAATATTAGCCTAATAAGTTTAATTATGTATAAGGGTAATACATAAAAGAGGAAGGCATAGAAGATAAAAACTAAAAACCAAAAAATAAATATTTTGAGAGGAGTAAATGATGTGCTTCAAAATATGAGCACATCGAATAAGAAAATGTTAAATGTTGTTTTAGTAGAACCAGAAATACCACAAAATACAGGAAATATTGCTAGAACCTGTGCAGCCATAGGAGCAAAATTGCATTTAGTATATCCATTAGGATTTAGCATTTCCGAAAAAGCTGTAAAAAGAGCGGGACTTGACTATTGGGACAAGCTAGATATAGAAGAGCACTTATCTTTTGAAAAGTTTTTAGAAAAATATAAACCAGAAGAAAATAATATGTTCTTTGTAACAACAAAAGGAAAACAGGTATATTCTGAACCAGATTACAAAAACATGAAAGATGTATTTGTGTTATTTGGTAAAGAAACAAAAGGATTACCAGAAGATGTTTTATTAAAATATATAGATAAAACAATTAGAATACCAATGAGACCAACTTTACGTTCTTTAAATTTATCGAATTCAGTAGCAATTGTAGTATATGATATAATGAGACAAAAGGAATTTGAAGGACTAGAAGAAATTAGCAAATATTTTGATTAGAAGAGTCGAACTTGGACAAAAGGGACACTCTTAAACGTCCAAAAAAATGGACGAAGGGGACAGTTCTTGTTCGCTTATGGCTATTAAAACAGCAGGAGTGTCCCAAATGTCCAAAAAAATGGACAAAAAGGAGTGTCCCTTTTGTCCAAGGGAAAGAAGAAGGAGAGATTTTTAAATGAGAAAACCAGAGTTATTAGCACCAGCAGGTTCTTTTGAAAAAGCTAAAACAGCTTTTCTATATGGAGCAGATGCAGTGTATTGTGGAACAGGAAGTTTATCATTAAGAAGTAGAGCAGAAGTAGATGATAACGATTTGGCAAAAACTATTGAATATGCACATAGTATTGGTAAAAGGGTTTATGCTGCTATTAATATATATGCATGGGATGAATATTATGAAGAAATAAAAAAACAAGCGAAAATGCTTAATGATTTAAAAGTAGATGGAATTATTGCATCAGATGGAGGTGTAATAGATATTCTTAAAGAATATGCTCCTGATGTGGATATACATATCAGCACTCAAGCAAATACAGTTAGCTATCATTCGGCTAATTTTTGGTATAGAAATGGTGCTAAAAGAGTTATTTTAGGTAGAGAAATGAATAAAGAGCAAATACGCCAGATTATGGAAAACAAACCACAAGGGCTCGAAGTAGAGATATTTGTTCATGGAGCAATTTGCTTTGGATATTCTGGCAGATGCTTTTTAAGTGACTTTTTGGCATCAAGAAGTGCAAATCTTGGAGACTGTGCACAAAGTTGCAGATGGGCATATAATGTTTATGTTGAAGAGCACAATAAGCCTGGAAATCTTATGCCTGTAGAGCATGACGAAAAAGGTACATACATTTTTTCTTCAAAGGATTTGTGCCTAATTAAAGAAATTCCAGAAATTATAGAAATGGGTATAGATAGTTTAAAAATAGAAGGTAGACTTAAAACAGAGTATTACTTAGCAAGTATTGTAAATTGCTATAGGAATGCTATTGATGATTATTTTAAATCTCCAAAAGACTATGATTATACAAAATACCTTAAAGAAATTGAAAAAACAAAGACAAGAGGGCTTACTACATTTTATTTTGATGACAGGAACAACAAAGATTTTCAAGAATATGATGGAAAGCAATATAACCCTGATTATGAGTTCGGTGGAAAAATATTAGAATATAATAAGGATAAATCCATAATAGAAATTAGAAATAAGCTAAATGTTGGAGATACAATGGAAATATTAATTCCTGAAAAAATTGAGCCATATGAGTTTACAATAGACAAATTGTGGGATACTGATACAGAGGCAGAAGTGGAATTTGTAAATCCAGGAAAAGCAGGACAAAGCATAAAGATGCACTTGCCAATAGAATGCAAAAATGGCTGGATTTTGAGGAGAAAGAAGAGCAATTAGCTCAGTTTTTCAAATTTAGATGCGACAGCAAATCCAATTATTAGTAAGACTATACATAAAGAGCTATTGAAGTCAAAGCTTAGAGGAGAATACAATACTAACATACTGCCAAGAGTAAAACCAATTATTGAATAATATGTTTGCATATAATAATGTTCTAACAAAAACTTAATTATAAACAAGAAAAATAGGCAACCAAGAACGAGTCCTATTCCCATAGGGAATAATACGGATAAGTTTAAGGTTGCTATAGCGTTTAAATACACAGGATATATGCCAATACACATTAAAATAAGGGTATTGCTAACACCTGGTACAACAACACCAATAGACATTAAAAAACCATAAGTAACCAAAAACAAGGTTGAAAAATTTGTTATTTCATAATTAGCACTAATATGATTTTCTAAAAAAACAAGAAGACATCCAACCGAAAATGCAATAATCGTAAATAAAGCATAACGCAATTTAAAAGTATGTTCTTTATTTATTTTTTTAATTAGAATAGGAATACTACCTGCAATTAAGCCTATAAAGCAAAAACTTGTCTGAGTAGGGTATGAATCAAACAAAGCTTTTAAAATATTTCCAAATAGAAACACACCAAAAAAGCCACCTAATGCAATAGGAAATAAATAGAGAAAATTTTTCTTAAAATCTTTAAATAGATTAAATATAGATTCAACTAATTTATCATACATTCCTAAAATGACACATATCACACCACTGCTTATTCCGGGCAAAATAGCACCAGTACCTAATAAAATGCCAATAAAGAAATTTGTAATTTTATTCAAAATAATCACCAATAAATTGTATGAATAGGATTAGAAAATTAGACTATAAATAATTGAAATAATTTTGAGAGCTATGATAAATATGTAGAATAAAAACTTTATGAGATATATTATCGACTTCATAAATGACTAAATAATTAGCTACAGACATTTTTCGCACATTATGATTTTTATTATAGATTTGAATCTTCGCATATTTTTCGGGGAAATAAGATAACTTGGATATTGAACTTAAAATTTTTCTTACAATATTTTTCGCAGTGTTTTTTTCTTTTAGATAATTTTTTATATAGTATTTAATATTTTGTAGTTCATAATGAGCATTAGGAGACCATATGATTTTATACTTATTTATCAGTGTCATAATCAGCCTCCATTTCTGCAACGATATCTTCCATAGGAATTCCTTTTCCTTCTTCGATTTGTCTTATAGAATCTTCAATTTCTCTAATTATCTCTTTTTTAAATTCCTCAAAAGAAGCATAATGTTTATCGAAATGCTCAGCAACAAGTCTATCAATTCTTTCTTCTTCGGTTTTTGAATTTTTTCTAATTATATCCTCAAAAGCTTCATCACTTAAAATTACTAAATCGTTTGTACCGTTTTTAGTAATATACATAGGTTCATTAGTTTCATGACAGATTTTAGAAATTTCGTTATAATTATTTCTTAAATCAGCACAAGGACGAATAAGTGCCATAAATATACCTCCATTCAAAAGAAAAAATATTTTTAAACAAGATAGGCAAATTATATCATAATTATTATATGCGGTCAATGAAAATTAATAAAATAATTCTTTTTCTAAGGTCATGCACTTTTAATTTTTCTAGCACATATAATCAAAGTATAAGAAAAGCGGGAGGTGCGTTTATGTTTGCTACTCTTTTGGGGAGCTTAGGAGCTTTTACATTTTTAGAATTCTTAAAATCGGCAGTTTTCATGCTAGGATATATATCAAATAACAATTTATTTCCTGAACCATTAACAGCAGAAGAAGAAAGAAATTATTTAGAACAAATGAAGAATGGAGATGAAGAGGCAAGAAATATTTTAATTGAAAGAAATTTAAGATTAGTTGCACATATATGCAAAAAGTATAGTACGGCAAAGGCAGATTTAGACGATTTGATTTCAATAGGTACAATAGGGCTTATAAAAGGAATAAATAGTTTTGAAGCATCAAAAGGAGTACGATTAGCAACATATGCCGCAAGATGTATAGATAATGAGATTTTAATGTATTTAAGGAGCACAAAAAAACTTAATGCAGAAGTATATTTGGAAGATCCAATAGGAAAAGATAAGGATGATAATACAGTAACTTTACAAGAAGTATTAGAAAATGACGAAAGAAGCATAGAAGAAGAGGTTGATTTGAAATTTAAAATAAAAAAGCTATATAAAAAAATGAAAGAAGTTTTAAAAGATAGAGAAAAATTTATAATAGAGCTTAGATTTGGTTTAAACGGAAAGAAGCCCAAAACGCAACATGAAATAGCTGAAATGATGGGAATATCGCGTAGCTATGTTTCAAGAATAGAAACAAAAGCAATAGGAAAACTAGCAAATGAGTTCAAGGAATAACAATCTTGTTTTTGGGGACGGAGACCAGATTAGTTAAATAAAGGAACATAAGCTAAGTTAGCGTATATTATTCAAATTTATTTCAAATTTTGTGTTGAAATATAGAAGTAGCACACTGTATTTTTCTCCTTGCCAAGCTTCAACAATTGTGCTAAAATATAACTTATTGTAAAACTAAAAAATGAAACAGAAACGGAGAAACAAATGTATAATAAGTATATTTTTATAAACAATTATAGAAGAAAACAAAAAGTACAAGAAGAAGCAATGAAGAAAAAAGAAGAAAGTACACAACTTTCTTTTGATATGCTAGAGATGCAAAAACAAAGTAATGAAAACATTGAAAGAAATGTAATAACGAAAAATATAAATTCAAAAAATTCAATGCCACAAAATTCAAATTTAAGGAATTCAAATCAAAAACCTAAAAATCTTTTGAATTTTGTAGACGATTATGTTTTAGTGGATATAGAGACAACTGGGCTTTCTCCAATTAATGACGATATTATTGAAATTGGTGCTATTAAAGTTGTGCAAAATAAAATTGTTGATACATATAATGAGCTTATAAGAATCAATAGGCGACTTCCAGATAAAATAGTTAGTTTAACAGGTATTACAGATGAAATGCTTAGAAATGGAAGAATGCCAAGTACAGTCTTTAAAGAATTTGTAAATTTTGTTAATGATAATGTAATTATTGGACATAATGTTAATTTCGACTTAGGATTTTTATGTGATAAATGTAAAAAATATTTGGACTATAACTTAAATAATGACTACATCGACACTTTATACCTTGCTAGAAAATTAGTTCCTAATAGTATAAATCATAAGCTAGGTACACTTGCAAAATATTTTAATATTAGTTATGCAGGTGCACATAGAGGTTTGAAAGATGTGGAAATAACATACGAGGTATATAATAATCTAAGAAAATTAAGTAAAAATTAAAAATTGTAAGTGAAACGCTGGGGATGCATTTAAATGTGTCCCCGAGTTTCACTTTTTTTCTGCAAAATTTTTTTAAAATCTAAAACACATCCCAAAAAATTTTTTTAAAAATCAAAAAAATGGCAAAATAAAATTTGAAAAAATTCACATAATAATATTGAAAAAAATAACGGCACCATTAAGCCAATTTTTTCAAAAATTAAAATTAATGGAGAAAGGAATGAAAATGGGCAAGAAATTCATAAGTATACTACTTTTGGTATTATTATTTTTCGGTCTTTTTCAAATTCAAGTAAATGCAGCATCTGTGCCTTTAGGAAGTTTTGATGTTACTGTATCTAAAGAAAAAATTGCACCTGGGGAAGAAGTTACTGTAAATGTTAACTTTGGTACAGATTTAGGTGCATATACTGTGGATGTAGCATATGATAACAATATTTTTGAATACGTAAAATCAGAAGGAGGTACTGAGAACGATGACGGTACCAGAGTAAGGCTTGTATATTATGATAGTTCAGGCGGTTCGAACCCTAGAACTAACATGAGTGTTACATTTAAGGCAAAGACAAGTATAGTTTCTACTAATCCAACAGATTTTTCTGTAACTGCTGAGGGAATGACAAGTTCAGATACATCGCAGGATTATGACGACATTGCAGTGCCTGTAAAAAAATCTGTAACAGTTGAACCAAACTATGTTGATTACACAATAGATTTTAATTACTCAGGAAATATATTAGTAGATGAAGAAAAAGAAATGGAATTAATTACTAAATCGTCTATGGGTAAGAATTATGACCATGTAAAAATGACTGTAGAAGTAACTAAAAAGCCATCTGATGCAGCCACAGTATCAATGCTTGCTACAACAAGAACAAGACAAGAGGTAGATTTAATTAGAGATGGCTGGGGTGAACCAGATGGATATGCGCTTGGTGGAAAAGATGTAGAACAAATACTTGATGTAAGAGCATTATTTAGTGAAGTGGGAGAGTACACAATAAAAGTAACATTATCTGATAAAGATTCGGGAGATGCATTAATTCAAACAAAAGATTTTACATTTAATGTTACTGAAAAGACTACAACTCCACCTACTACAGATGAAGACAATGATCAAACAGGTAATGGTACAGGAAACAACAACGAAGGAAATAATAATGGAGGAACAAATAATCCAGGAAACAATAATCAAACTAATACATCAGGCAATAATGAAAACAAAGAAGAATTACCAGAGACATTACCTAAAACAGGTACAACACAATATGTGTATGTAATAACTGCTATAGCTGTATTAGGAGCAACATATATAGCTGTTAAAAATATTAAAGAAGATAAAAAACAAAAGAAATAGCTGGCTTTAATATATATGTAATGCAGAAAACTAAAAACTGCATTACATATATATTATAAAATCTATAGCATGTTTTATGAAGCTATACAATTACATAGTAACTTGTGGATATATAACCAAGTTAAAATACCTTCTAAATAAATATATTGAAAGGATTTACTATGAAATAAAAATGTTAAAGAAAGTTATTCAATTATTAATTATATTTGCAATCTCAATATTAATAGGAAATATGGCTTATGGCATGTATAGAGAGGCACAACTAGATAATGGCCCAACTAATGCTATAGAAAATAATAAATTTGAAAATCAAACAGAAGAAAATATTAATTCTACTTCAAATTCTACAACAGAAGCAGATAATAATAGCAACTTGATTCCAAGATTACCAAACACATATAAAGGTTACACAGTTTCCTCTAAATTAAGCATCCAAAAAATAGGTTTAGAAACATATGTATTAGATTCAGAAGAAGATGAAGCAATGTGGCTATGCCCAACAGTATATTTTGGACCTGAGCCAAATGAGACAGGAAATTATTGTATTGCAGCACATAATTATGACAAAGAAAATATGTTTAACCATATTATCGAGCTTAAAGTGGGAGATAAACTAACTTTAGAGGATAATAGAAATGGTGTTAAAACTTATGAGATTTATGATATTTACAAGGTAAAACCAACAGACACAGAAGTGCTCTCACAAAAGACAAATGGTAGAACAGAACTAACTCTAATTACATGTAGTGATTATTCAAGTACGCGAATTATTGTAAAAGCTTTTGCAAAATAATAATATAGATGCTTTTTATACTTGTTTTAAGTTTATCTTACAAATGAAAGAATAGAAAAATTTATTTTTCAGAAAGGAAAAATTATGAAAAGCAAAAAGAAGATAATAATTATATCATCTATCATTGTTTTAATAATATTATTTATCATACTTTTTACTATTTTCAATTCCAACAAAGCTGAAGATGACAAAATACTTACAAGGCAAATGCGTTTATCAGATACTTTCCCAAGTAGCTATAAACCATATATAGATGAATTAGAAAAAAAGTATCCGAATTGGGAATTTAAGGCATTATACACAAACTTAGACTGGAAATATGTAATAGATAATGAAAATGTTTTTGGCAAAAATTTAGTACCAAAATCATATTCAGATAGTTGGAAGAATACTAAAAAAGGAGAATACAATGTAGAAGTTGATAGCGGTTGGGTAGATTCTTCTAGATCAGCAGTAGAATATGCGATGGATCCACGAAATTTTTTGAATTATGTAAGAGTATTTCAATTTGAAGAATTATCATATAACTCAAGGACTAATACTGTTTCAAGCATAGAAAAAATTCTATATGGAACAGAGTTTTATAACAAAATAGTAGAATATAAAAATTCAAGTGGAACGAATATTGTAACAGATAAAAAATATTCAGATTTGATTTTATCTGCAGCTAAAACTTCTAGTGTGAGTGCATTTCATTTGGCTTCAAGAATAAAACAAGAAGTGGGACCGTTTTTATCTCACAGTTCAATTAGTGGTACAGTAAGCGGATACGAAGGTCTGTATAATTTCTATAACATTGGAGCGACAAGTTCGTCAGAGCCGATGGGAGCAATAATAAATGGGCTAAAATATGCTAAAGACGGAAAAGGTGCAAGCAGTAGCACAAAAACAAAATATCTAATTCCATGGAATACTAAAGAAAGAGCAATAACAGGTGGAGCAAAGTTTATTGGCTCAAGCTATATTAACTTAGGACAAAATACAATATACTTACAAAAATTTCATGTATATGATACAACTGATGATGAATTGTTTTGGCACCAATATATGACAAATGTTTTAGCGCCATATAGCGAGTCAAAGCTAATTTATACTGGTTATGCAAATAGCAATTTGCTTAATTCTTCTATGTCATTTGTAATTCCTGTATATAACAACATGCCTGAATTACCTTGTACAAGCCCTGCGATATCTTCTAGCGATTTTACAACTGATAATACAAAAGTATATGCAAATGTAGAAACTAGTTTGAATGTGAGAAGCGGACCAGGCACTTCATACGAAAGTCTTACAACTATACCAAGTGGAACTAAGATGACAAGAATTGCAAAAGGAAAGCAAAAAGGTGAATTATGGGATAGAGTAAAATTAGAAAGTGGTCTAGTAGGGTATGTTTTTCAAACCTATGTTGAGGAAGTTCCGAATGTACAGGTAGAAAAAATAACACTATCTTTAGATAAAACAACTATAAATAAAGGTGAGAGAATAAAAATAAAGGCAAATATTTCACCAGAAGATGCAGTAGATAAAACCTTAAAATATTCTTCAGATAACACAAGTGTTGCTACAGTAAGCTCTGATGGATATATACAAGGAATTAGTTCGGGAAGTGCTAAAATTACAGCAAAAGCATCTAATGGCGTTACTGGAACAATTAATATAAAAGTATATAGCCCGGTTACAGATATTATAACTAGTACGGATAATATAGTTCTTCAAATTGGAGAGACATATAAGATAAATGCAACTGTTATTCCAGATGATGCAGATAATAAAAATATTTTATACAACTCAGAAAACAGCGGAATAGCAAAAGTAGATGAGCAAGGAATAGTAACTGGTGAGACAGAAGGAGAAACATCTATTAATGCTGTATCAGGAGAAGGAACGATTTCGAAGAAAATTAAAGTAAAGGTTATACCACAAATCCAAGAAGGTGAAATAATAATAGACGAGAGCCTTTATGTGGAAGGCAATGAAATTTCAGGGTTAGAGAATAAAAATAACACGGCAGATAAAATATTAAACAAAATAAAAACAAATTATTCGGTGGAAATATATAATTCAAAAGGAAGCAAAATATCTGGCAATGAGCTTGTTGGCACCGGAAGCGTAATAAAAGTATTAAATAATAAAGATTTAGTTATGGAATATAATGTAATAATGTATGGAGATGTTAATGGAGATGGAAAAATAAACAGTGTAGATTTATTAGTACTACAGAGACATATATTAGAAATAGAAAAATTTTCTGGTGTATTTTTAAAAGCAGGAAATATTAGAAAAAATGGTAGAAATCCAAGTTCAGTTGACCTATTACTAATTCAAAGACACATTTTAGGATTACAAAATATAGTGCAGTAGTTTAACAGCTTACTATTTAATGCTATTTAAATTTATGCATGTCCTGCAACGGTAGTTTTAATTAAAAAAGTCTCACTCCGTCCCAACGGAGCTACCTGCGTCGCTCGACTTTTTTAATTATAAACTCCCTGCGCGGACTTTTGATTAACCTATAGCATTAAATAGTAAGTAAAATGAGGTTTAGGTTTCACATATAATTAGCAAAATGGAAAGGAATGTGAAAGGTGAATAGAGTTATAAAATATTTCAAAATAATGTTAATAGCTATAATTACACTGCTTTTGTGCATCTGCTCGAAAGCTAAAGCAACTGATATTGTGGAAAGTAAAAAAACTAGTAGTGAAGAATTAAATATAACAAGTAGTAGTGATAAAGTAGAAGATAGAGAAGAGTTTAATATAGCAATAGATTTAGAAGAATCAATTGCAGCGTACACACTATGGGTTTATTTTGATAGCGACAAAGTAGAATGTATATCAGAAATTGATAATCTTAACATTGTAGAAAATAAATTAATATATACATGGTTTTCTGAAAATGGAAGGAATCAAAAACTTGAACATTTGGCACAAATAGATTTTAAATCAAAAGAAGATGGTGTTGCAGCATTTTCGGTAATTGGAGAATTTTTTAACGAAAAAGGAGAAGAAATACAAGTGAATTCTGATAGTGTAGATGTGAAAATAGGAGAAGAAAGTATTACATCAATGTCGGAAATTGTTAGTGTAGATGATAGTAAGAATAATGCAAAATTAGACATTATGAGACTTGGAATAGAAGGAATAACACCAGATTTTTCACCAGATGTGAATGAGTATTATCTAATTGTAGATGAAAATGTAAAAGATATTGATGTTACTGCAATTCCTCAAAATGCTGAAGCTAATGTGAGAATTACTGGAAATAAAAATTTGAAAAATGGTTTAAATAAAATAGAAATAGATGTTACTTCAGAAGACAAAAGCGAGAAAAATAAGTATACAATAAACGTTACCAAAACAAGTAATGAGCAAAATGCAAATGCCGATTTAGAAACACTTGCAATAGAAAATTATGTATTAACCCCAGAGTTTGATGCAAATGAAACTAACTATACTGTAAATGTTTCAAATAACACCAATAATTTAAATATATTAGCAATAGCATCAGATATGAATGCAAAAGTAAATGTAATAGGTAATACAAATTTAAAATATGGTAATAATAAAGTTGTAATTACTGTAACCGCTGAAAATGGTATAACCTTAAAAAAATATAATATAAATGCATATAAAAGGAATGATAATGAGCAAGCTGAGTACGAAAAAGAAAAGAAAGAAGCAATAGAACAAGCAAATGCTGTTTTAGAACAGATGAGTACAGAAGATTTACATGGAAATGATGAAGAGATAGAAACTAATGAGGTGAAACGGCAACGAGATAGATGTAAATCAAACACAAGAAAGAACTATTAATAACGAAAATAGCAATGTGGAAGAAACTATGTTACAAGAAGAAGCGGACACGACTGACAAAATTTTTATCGTTACAGGAAGCATAGCATCAGTTCTAGTTCTGGGGATAGTAGGAATTAGAATTTGGAAAGAAAAAGGCGTTACTGGATAATGGTTTTCAAATTGTATATGTACTGAAACGGTAGTTTTAATTAAAAAAGTCTCACTTCGTCCCAATGGAGCTACCTGCGTCGCTCGACTTTTTTAATTATAAACTCCCTGCGCGGACTTAAAGTGAGGATTAACCATTATCTAGTAACGAAGGGTTACATAAACAAATATTAAAATCTTGACTATTTTTCCAATTTATGTTATAATATTAAAGTCAGAGTGCGAATGAAAATAGTAATTAATGGGGGTATAATATGGAAAAAATGAATTTTGTTTTTGGACATAAAAAACCAGATACTGACTCAATAGCGTCAGCAATATCAATGGCTAATTTACAAACTAATATGGGTGATTATTCACAAAGCTTTAGATTAGGAAATGTAAATAGAGAGACTGAATTTGCATTAAAAACTTTTGGTGTAAAAGCACCAGAATTATTAGATAAAGTAGATGAAAACAGTAATGTTATCATGGTTGATTCAAACGAATTTGCTCAAAGTGCTGAAGGAATTGATAGGGCTAATATAAAAATGATAGTTGACCACCATAGATTAAATTTACAAACATCAAACCCAGTATTTTGTATGGTAGAGCCAGTTGGTTGTACTTCAACTATATTATACAAATTATATAAACAAAATGATATTGATATTACACCAGAAATGGCTGGTATGATGCTTAGTGCTATAGTTTCTGATACATTATTATTCAAATCACCAACATGCACTGAACAAGATAAATTAGTAGCTAGTAGATTATCTAGTATAGCTGGTCTTAGCATGTATGATTATGGATTAAATATGTTAAAAGCTGGTACAAACTTAGATGGATACACAGCAGAAGAAATTATAAATACTGATTCAAAACCATTTGAGAAAAATGGAATAAAATTCGTAATTTCACAAATAAACAGTGCTGATGTTGATAGTGTATTAGAAAAACAAAAAGACATAGAGCATGCTATGGAAAATGAAATATTATTAAACAATTTAGACTGCTATATATTTATGGTAACAGATATATTAGAAGCATCTTCACAAGCAATTGTTTTAGGAAATAGAAGAGACATTTTTGAAAAAGCTTATGAAACAAAACTATGCAACAACCTTGCAATATTGAATGGAGTTGTTTCTAGAAAGAAACAAGTACTTCCAAAAGTGTTAGATGCAATTGTGTAAAATTTAAAATTATATAATGAAAATTAATAAAAAATGAACTAAAATACTTGAATTTTAGTTCATTTTTTGTTATGATAAATAAGTCAGTAGCAAGTAAGTGTTGAAGAACATCTGAAAAATACTTTTGCTTTTTATAAAGTATAAGCTATTAATTATGCCGATGTGGCGGAACTGGCAGACGCACCAGACTCAAAATCTGGCGGGAAACCATGTGGGTTCGAGTCCCACCATCGGTACCAAAATTGTAAGCTTTTTAACGCAAATTGTAAGTTATTATATGATTGGAGGTTGCAGATGAAAATAAATTACCCACCATATACAATAACTGATAAAATGTTAAACTATGTGTCAGATATAATGAAAAAAGTCGGTGAAGCAAATTATTTTGAAAGTTTAAATAAATATCCAGAATTAAGAAGAAAATCAAGAATAAGATCAATACACTCATCTTTATCAATAGAAAATAACCAATTATCATTATTTCAAGTTGAAGATGTAATAAACGGAAAACCTGTAATTGGAGAACAAAAAGACATTCAAGAAGTCAAAAATGCTTATAATGCTTATGAGCAAATTGATAAAGTAAATCCATATTCTGTAG
>CAMMVE010000009.1 GCA_946500265.1 uncultured Clostridium sp. | reverse complement strand
AAATGTACCCTCGCAATATTGTACTAAATATAGCTGAGGCAAAAATAGATGCAGAAAAGAAAGCTGAAGCTATAAAAAATGGAAGTGTTGCAAATGAATGATAATCCTAATAAAAATTATTATGGAAATCTTTTTAAAGATTATCCAGATGTTGTAAAAGTAAAAGAATTAAAAGAAATGTTACCTAGAATGGGAAAAAATAAAATATATGATTTATTAAAAGATAAAAAAATATATTCAAAAAAAATTGGTAGAGATTATTATATACCAAAAGTCAGTATTATCAAGTATTTAATGGAAAAATAAAAAATAATTCTTGAGCATTGTTAGGCGAGTAGGGATGTGTTATAATTATTAAATAGTAATTAGACAAATCCTGCTTGCTTTTTTGGAAAGGAGAAAAATGTTAAGTGAAGCAAGTAAAGAAAAATTATTAAAAAGGATTAAAAATGCTATAAAAGATAATCATATTTGGAAGGACATAACATATTGTGTTCATGATAAAGATGGTGTCTATCAATGTATAATAAGATACTATATTAATGACAAATGGAAACATTTTTGGGCCACAACAGGAATTAGTGCAGAAAGAGGAAATCAAAGAAATGCTAATAAAGTAGCAAAAGAAATTGTAGAATTGTTCCAAAGCGAAATAGATAAGAATAATGAGGGAAAAGAAAACCCAAACCTTAGTATTATTGACTTTCGTAATATGGTGCAATTAAATACTACTAATTTTGACCCAAATGTAACAACAAAAGCAGACTGGGACTTTTATGACTATATGGAATACTGGTTAAATAATATAATTAAACATACAGTCCAAAAAAATACATTTGTAGGTTATAAAAGAAATGTTGAAGTATATACGAAAGAATACTTCACAATGAAAGAACATAAGAAAACAGTAAAAGAAATAACTGTAGATGATTTAGATGAGTTCTTTAATTTTTTAAGAACAGAAAAAAACTTAAAAGATTCATCTATTGACCACTATAAAGATAATATAAGTAGTGCTTTTAAATCATTACTAAGGAAGAAATTGATAAGATATAATCCGATAGAATTAACTGACCCTCTTAAAGAAGAAACAGTAGAAGTTTCTGTTTATAATAGTTCGGAAATATTAGATTTATTTGATGTTTTAGAGGATGATCCAATTTATTTACCTTCTAAATTCGCTAGTTATTATGGACTAAGAAGGAGTGAAATACTTGGTATTAGAATCGAAGTATTAGATTTAGAAAAAGATTACTTTACTATTAATCATGTTGCATTACAAGATGACAGTAAAGATGCTGAAGAAAGAGTTTACTTTCTCGACAGAACTAAATCTAAAAAAGGAACTAGAACTTTACCAATATTTCCAGAAATAAAAAAAGACATTTTAAATAAAATAGAAAGAATAGAAAAATGCAAAGAATTCTATGGGAACACTTATAATCATAAATATGACGGATATTTATTCGTACATGATAATGGGGACTTTATATTACCTAATTATTTTACAAAAAGATTTGGAAAAATTATTAGAAGAAATAAGATGAAAAAAGTAACCCCACATGGTTTAAGACACTCAAATGCGACACTACTACATATGGAAGGTGTAGATATTAGAGATTTACAAGACTGGTTAGGACATCAAAGTATTGCATCAACTAATAGATACACAAGAAGTGATTATCAAAGACAGTTAGAAACAGGAAAAGCCATTGAAAGAATCTTTGGTAAGGAAAGAGTTGGCCAAATTGTATAGAAATAAAAAAATATTTATGCAAAAACATAAATATTTCTTAAATATCTGTTAGAGATTAAAAATCTCTTGAAAATGGTGAGCCAAGAGGGATTCGAACCCCCGACCCATGCCTTAGAAGGGCATTGCTCTATCCAGCTGAGCTATTGACCCATGTTGTTTTTGGGATTTTTATCTATACAGATATAATATGCAATTTGTTAGAGGTTTTGTTAGAGAAATCCTCTATAAACTCTAAAATTCTACAATGCCAATAGTTCTGAGAATGTGGCACAAATCTTAGAAGGCCTGTGCTCTATCCACCTGAGCTACTGACCCAAATGAAGTTTAAATATTGATTTGACTATAGACTTTAGCCAAATGCAATAACTATAATAACATTTTTTAAATAAAAAGTCAATAAAAATGTGGAAAAAAATCAAAAAGTAATGTACAATTAAAGTGTCTTTATGATATCATTTAATTGTACCATAAAAAACATGCATAATATGTAGCAAATAAAATAATAATAAATATAGAAATAAGAGGAATTAATGTATGGAAAATAGTAAAAAAATTAGTATACATGATTTGTTTTGGTACTTTTTAATATTTAGTGTAATAGGTCTAATATTAGAAACTGTATATTGCTATATTACTTCTGGAGTAATTGAAAGCAGAAAAGGTTTATTATGGGGACCTTTTTGTCCAGTATATGGAGTATGTGGGGCCTTTTTGATTTTTGTTCTTTATAAATTAAATTGTAATACTATTCCAAAATTATTCGTAGCAGGATTTGTTTTTGGTTCGATAGGCGAATATATATTAAGCTATGGATTAGAGGCAGTTTATGGCATGAGGTTTTGGGATTATAACTATTTATCATTCAACTTAAATGGAAGAATAAGCCTAATATTTTCATTTTATTGGGGTGTATTATCAGTTGTTTTAGTAAAATGGGTAAAACCATTAATAGATAGGCTAATCAGTAAAATAAAACCACACATAAGGAATATTTTAGAAATTGGAATATTTATATTCTTGTGTATTGACTGCGTTATGACTATATGGGCAATACAAACATACCAAAACAGAGTAGTGTTTAATAAAACATATGAAGCCAAAACAGATAATATTCTTTCAAGTATTAGAGCTAATATTGAAAATAATTATTTTACAAATGAAAGGATATCACATACGTTTCCTAATTTAAGAATAAAAAATGAAAAAGGTGAAGAAGTGTGGGTTGTGACACTTCTAGACAAAGATAAAGAAGAAAATTCAGAATTAGAAAAATAAATTTGTACAAAAGGCAATTGGACCTTTTGGACAAATTTGTGCATATCTAGAACAGTCTTTTCATTTCAAAAATACATATTATCTCTTTACTTAAAAAACAATAGTAATCCTATAACGCCAAAAATTAAAAATAATATACCAGAAAATTTCTTCATTTTTTCTTCAGAAATAAATTTGTTCAAAAACTTACCAGATATAATTGCAATAGAGTCACTTGCTATCATTCCCATGATGGCTCCTAAAATCAGCATAAACTTATGAGATGGGTATTGTATTCCAAATCCTAATGAAGCAAGAAAGGTTTTATCGCCAATTTCTCCAACTAAAATAGATAGTGCTATTATGAAAGTGTAACCAATATTCAAAGTAAATATTTTATTCAAAATAGAACTCTTCTTATTGTCATCTGATTTGATTTTTTCTTTTTTAGGTAATAAAGATAAAATTCCCATTATAATAAAAGAAGCATAAGTAATTATCTTTATTATGAAGTGTATATTACTATTTTCTAAAATACCTATTCTACTTCCAAATAAAATTGCAATACCATGACTAAAAAAAGAGCCAATTGCAATTCCTAAAATTATATTTCTAGTTTTAACTCCGCCCGCGAATGAAAGAACTAAAAGCTGTGTCTTATCTCCGAGCTCAGCAATAAATATCATAATGAATGTAATAAGAAAGGGATAAATAATTTCCATAAAGACCTCCAAAAATACTGGCACTACTACACAATATTCATGGCACAAATTTATTATTACAAAATTCAAATTGGATACTATTTAAAGGTTTGATACTCAAATTTATTTAAGCTAAGTATAAAGTATATTTAGAAAATTTGAGAAATATCTTTATACTTAGCTCATATACTTATTTGTATTAATATCCTTTAAATAGAAACTCAAATTGTGAAATTTATGTGAAATGTATTGCATATGCAAAAAAATAATGCTAATATAAAGGCGTAAAAAACATACGGAAATAAGAGATTGGAGGAAAAAACAGTGATAGAAGTTAAAAATGTCACAAAAAAGTATGGATCTACCATAGCCGTTGATGATGTTAGTTTTGAAGTAAAAGACGGCGAAGTGGTAGGATTTTTAGGCCCTAATGGCGCTGGGAAAAGCACAACAATGAATATGATAACAGGCTTTATTGAGCCTACAATGGGGCAAATAATAGTTAATGGAAATGATATTTCCAAAAGACCAAGAAAAGCTAAAAAGGAAATTGGGTATATGCCAGAAAACGTACCACTCTATTATGAATTAACAGCAAAAGAGTTTGTTTCATATATGGCCGAGCTCAAATTAGTAAAAAGAAGCGAAAGAAAACAAGAAGTTGAGAAGGTATTAAAAGAAACAGGTTTAGAAGATGTAAAAAATAAGCTTATACGAAATTTATCAAGAGGTTATAAGCAAAGAGTAAGTATGGCAGGAGCATTGGTGGGAAATCCTGATGTTATTATTTTGGATGAACCAACAGTTGGATTAGATCCAAAGCAAATTACTGAAATAAGAAGTCTTATAAAAGAACTAGGTAAAAATCATACAGTTATTTTGAGCACACATATCTTATCAGAAGTAAGTCAAATATGTGAGAGAGTTATTATTATAAATAAAGGCAAAATTGTTGCCATTGATACTCCAGAAAACCTTGAGAAGACAACTAGAGAGAAAAATGGAATAATGGTTACAGTAGAAGATCCAAAAGATAATATGAGCCATTTGAAAGATGAGATTAAAGAAATAGACAGTGTAGAACTTGTAAAAGATAACGAAGATGGAACAAAACAATACTTAATTACAACATCTACAGATATGGATTTAAGAAAACAATTATTTGAAGTATTACCTAAAGAAGAGATCGTAATATTTGAATTAAGAAAAACAGAAACAACATTAGAAGATGCATTTATTAAATTAATTGACACAGAAAAGGAGGAGAAAAAATAATGTGGGCAGTTTTTAAAAAAGAATTAAAATCATATTTTCTATCTCCAATAGGATATATAGTAATAGCTGTTTTTATGCTTATATATAGCATATTCTTTTACTTAACAACTATCTCATATGGTTCAATTTTCATGGGAGATTTGTATTATGCCTCAGCAAGATATGGCCTACTACTTATGGTTCCGCTATTAACAATGAGAATGTTTTCAGAAGAAAGAAAAAGTGGAACAGAGCAATTACTACTAACATCACCAAGAAGCGTTACATCAATAGTACTTGGCAAATTCTTTGCAGCGGTAGCAGTTATTTTAATTACGCTTGTACTTTCAATTATATATGCTGTTATAATAAGCTTTTTTGGAAATGTATATGTTCCAACACTAATTATAACAATGTTAGGATTTTTGCTAGTTGCAATGGCTGCAATATCTATAGGAATGCTTGCATCTAGTATTACAGAAAATCAAATTATATCTGCAATTATAACTATAGGAGTGCTAGTAGCACCATGGTTCTTAGTAGATATAAGTGATATATTCTCAAGTATTGATTTAATAGGAAAATTCTTAAAATTCCCAAACGGATTAATATCAGTTTCTGATACAATTGGATTAGTATCAATTACAATTACTTGTATACTAATTACAATAATATTAATAAAAAGAAGAAAGACAGTTAAATAGAAGAGAGGTGTAAAAAGTGAAAAAGAAAGAAAAAGATTTACAAGAAAGCAAGGCTTTAACTGTTAAAAAAGAGAAAAAATCTGGATTAGGAAAGATTTTAAGAAAAACATCTTTAACAGTACTTTTAATATTAATTATACTTGCAGTATGTATAGGAATTAATATATTTGTAGAAGAGAAAAATATAGCAGATTTTGACTTTACTGAAGACAAAATATATAGTTTATCAGATATGTCTAAACAAATAGCAGAAGAAGTAGAAGATGAGGTAGAAATCATTTTAGTAAATATGCCTGAGGCTCAACAAGATTTTGCATATAAATATAATAGTGTTAACGACAAAATTACGGTAGAGGTAATAGATGATGTAACCACTAGACCAGATTTGACTGATGAATATGGAATTTCAGCTAACACATATGCAATAATTGTAAAAAGTGGAGAAAAGAATAAGATATTGTACAGCTCAGACTTGTACACATATGATTATACAACATATCAACAAAAAGATATAACAGAGGAAGCTTTAACAAATGCTATATTAGATGTTACAACAGATGAAAAACCAGTAATTTATTTCCTAACAGGACACAATAAATATCCAATAGAGTTATTCTATAGTTTTACACAAGATTTAGCAGATGAAGCATATGAAATAAATGAACTAGACTTATTAACAACAGGCGAAGTACCAGAAGACTGTTCAACATTAATGATAACATCACTTGCAGAAGATATAACTGAAGCAGAAAGAGATGCACTTTTAGACTATGTTAATAAAGGTGGAAATATTATATTATTCTCAGATCCAAATACAACAGGAAAAGAAATGACCAATTTCCAAAAAGTTTTGGATGAATATGGAGTAAGTATATCTGAAGGTGTGATGATGGAACAAGATAGCAGTAGAATGTTATTAGATACACCATCTGCAATGCTTGTAACAGTAAGTCCATACTCTAGTGTAACAAGAGAAACTAATATGAATATGAATGCATGCTTTATGACATCTGGTAGAATAGATATAGAAGACAGTGAGAAGCTAGAAGAATTAGGAGTAGAAGTAGAAACTTTAGCATCTACTAGCAGTGAGTCTTTCTATAGAACAGACTATACATTAGAAAATATGTCAAAAACAAGCTCAGATGAAGATGCAGGAAACGCTACAGTTGGAGCATTATTGAAAAAGAAAATTAATGATGATACTACATCAGAATTAATTGTATATTCAAATAATATTTTCATTACAGATTATCAAATTGCAATTAGTGCAGTATATGCTCAATATGCGCTTGACTTTTACAACAATGAAGACTTAGCATTAAATTCAATTGCATATTTAACAGATAGAGAAAACATGATAACAATAAGAAAGAATGTGGAAACAACAACATATACAGTTACACAGCAACAACATATAATAATTCTTTCTGTAATATTTGCTATACCAGTATTAATTATAATAATTGGAATAGTTGTATGGCTTGTTAGAAGAAGAAAGAAATAATAAAAGTAATATATAGAAAAATCCTCTCATAAATATTATGAGAGGATTTGTTTTGGGGGACGGAGGAAAAAAACAAGATTTTATCTTAAACTAGTGAAATTTGGTGACAGATTAAAACCTGCCCCTAACTTCCTCGAAAAAATGGGGGAAAATATAAATGTTAAAAACAATATTTGTTATCATAGGTACAATAATAGGTGCAGGCTTTGCCTCAGGCCAGGAAATATATAGCTTTTTTAATATATATGGGGAAAATGGATTAATTGGAATATTACTTTCATGTGTAATTATAGGGATAGTAATTTATAAAGTTCTAACCTTATCCAATGAAAAAAGCATAAGTACTTATCAAGAATTATTAGAAAAGATAAAAATACCTGTAAAGATTAGACTTATTTTAAATGCAATAATTAATATTTTTCTATTAATTTCGTTTTACATTATGGTAGCAGGATTTTCTGCATATTTTTATCAGGAATTTAACATTCCTAAAATAATTACATCAATAATCATAGTAATTTTATGTTACATAACTTTCATGAGAAACATAGAAGGAATTGCAAAAGTAAATACTATTATTATTCCAATACTAATACTAATTGTACTAGCATTAGGAATTAAATCAAGTACCGGAAATATTATTAGAAACATGGATATGGACAACATTTTTCCGTCATTCAACTGGATTTTAAAAAGTATAGAGTATGCAAGCTACAATAGTATATTGCTAATACCAATTTTAATAAGTTTAAAAAAATATTCTAATAATAATGAAAAAAAGATAAGCATAATTTCATCTGGAATTTTCTGTGTGCTATCACTAATTATTTATTTATTGATGTTCAAAATAAATGATATTAATAATATAGAACTCCCATTAGTATATATAGCAGGACAATACGGAAGCATTTTTAAAATAACATATAGTTTAGTTATTGTATTTGCAATTTATACAACAATGATATCTGCAGGATATGGATTTTTAAATAATACTACAAAAAACAAAGTAAACTATAAAAAAATGGCTTTATTTATTTGCTTGTCTGCAATATTTATATCTTATTTTAGTTTCTCAGAATTAGTAAATTTGGCATATCCAATATTTGGTGTGTTGGGATTTTTTCAAATTGCTTATTTGGTACTTATTAGAACCTAAATATGAATTGCTGTAAAAGTATTGAAAAAAATTCAAAAAACTGATATAAATATTGTATGCAAAGGAGGAAGAATTTTGAGAGATATAGTAAAAAAAGATAATAAAGAACATGTAGAAAAAGAAAAAAAGCATAAAAAAATTAATAAAAAAAAGTTAGCGATATCTATATCAATTGGAATTATCCTTGTTATTATAGCTATAACAGCAATATTATATTATTCGAGCAGGGATGTAAGGCAGTTCTTGGATCAATATTTATTTAGAAAAAATATAACTCAGGAAAAGTTAAATTCAATACCACTTGACTATGACTCAAATATAAATGTGTTTACATATAATAAAAATATTTGTATATTAGCAGAAAATAAGCTTATGAAATATAATACATCTGGAAATCTGGAAGACGAGATTAATCTAGAGATAAATAATCCTGTTTATAGTGTAAACAATAAATATCTTGCAATTAGTGAGAAAAATAGCTCAAAGTTATATTTGATATCAGGTTCGGAAATTTTGTGGACAAAAGATGTTGATGGAAATATATCAAAAATAAATGTGAATGAAAATGGATATGTAAGTGTAATTTTGACAGGAACTTCGTATAAATCAGTTATAGCTACTTTTGACAATGAAGGAAATGAATTATTTAAAACATATCGTGCAACAACAACAGTTGTAGATACAAGCATTTCAAATGACAATAAAAATTTGGCATTTGCAGAAGTTGATACTACAGGAACGACAATTCAGTCACACGTAAGAGTACTTCCAATTCAGAATCCATCTGAGAAGAATATTTATACATTTTCAGCAGATAATAATAAGTTAATTGTTGGTATTGAATACCATAATAATAATCAAATAATATGCATGTATGATAGTGAAATAACAGAATTGAAAGACCAAAACAATACAGTGCTATTGAGTCTTAATGAAAGTGGAAAACATATAAATTTTAGCAATATAAATTTAAAGAACTTTATTTATAGAGCTGTGGAAGAAAATGATGGACTTTTTAATACAAATACAATTATTGAAATGAAGAGTACATCCAGTGATAAAACTGTTGTATACACAGTTCAAGGAGCTGCAAAAGACGTAAACAGTTTTGGAGATGTGGTAGCAATTAATTTGGGACAAGAAGTAGAATTTATTAATACAAGAGGAGGATTATTAAAAAGATATAGTTCTCTACAAGAAGTTCAAGATGTTATTTTAGGAAATGGTGTTGCAGGTATAGTTTATAATGACAAGGTTGAATTGATAAATTTATAGCATAATTATACACATATTTTCCAAACATTGTGGATTAACACGAAGGAAAATGCATGAAAAATGGAGATATTCTCCTATATAATTAATATTGATTTTAATATTTTGTAAAGAAAAGATGATTTTGAAGAATGGAGGTGCAAAAATGACAATTGTAGTTGATTTGATTATTTTAGCAATTATTGTGTTATGCATAGTTATTGGATATATAAGAGGACTTACTGGATCGTTAATAAAGATATTATCATTCGTATTATCGGTTATAATAGCTTTTATACTATTTGTTCCAGTATCTAATTTAATAATTAACAATACAGAGATAGATGAAAACATAGAAACATCTATAAGAAATGCAATTTTGTCAGAAGAAGAAAATGGCGAAGCTGCTATGCCTGAGACAATTACAGATTATATAGGACAAAAAGTAGACGAGGCATCAGATAGTGCAAAGGAAACAGTTGTAGATAGTACAGCAAGAGAGGTATCATTAACTATAGTAAAAGCAGGAACATGGATTGCATTATTCATAGTAGCTAGAATATTATTAATTCTATTAAGATTTATAACATCTCTTATTGCTAAACTACCTATAATTAAACAATTTGATAAGCTAGGTGGAGTTATATATGGTCTATTAGAGGGATTAATTATAGTATATGTAGTACTAGCAATTATATCATTTGTATCGCCAATGATGAGTGGAGATATAGCAAATGCTATAGATAATTCTACTATAGGTAGTATGATGTATAATAACAACTTATTATTAAAGATAATATTCTAATTTATTTTATTAATTACTTTCAAAGGACAAGATACTGTAATTTTAAAAAAGTGAAACGAGGGGACAGATTTCAATCTGTTCCAAGAGTTTCACTTTTTTAAATTGCCAAAAATATAACTTTTTTCTTGTATATAAGAATCAAAGTATGATAAAATTTGGAAAATCAAGTAAATTTATAGAATAATATGTTGATATTCTGGAAGAAATTTAGTATAATGTATTCCATACCATATAAATAGGAGTGAATTGTATTGGAAAAGAAATCTAAAGAAGAAGATATCGAAAATAAGGGGAAAAATAGGGTAGAAAATAAAAACAAAAATAAGGATAAGAATAATAAGAAGAATAATAAAAAGAAGAAAAAGCACATTGGACTAAGAATATTTTTAATAATATTACTAATTCTTATCATATGCGGAGCTGTTTTTGCAGTAAAAGTTGTACAGAATGGCGGAGGAATGCAAGGAGTATTAAAAACAAGTCTTGGACATGACAATGATACTGTAAACAAGCTTGAAAAATTATATTGCCTAATTTTAGGACAAAGTGAAAATTTGACAGATACTATAATGCTTGCATCATATGATCCTAAAACTCAAGAAGCAGCGTTATTATCAATACCTAGAGATACATTTATAGGTAATGATGTTAATTATGCTAGCACATTGGATAAAATTAATGCAGTATATCAAAATGGAGCAGAAAACACATTAAAAGAAGTTAGAGAGCTTACAGGAATTAATGTACAATATTATTTAAAAGTTGATACTGAAGCTCTAAAAGTCCTAGTTGATGAAATTGGTGGAGTATATTTTGATGTTCCAATTGACATGCATTATACTGATAAAAGACAAAACCTATATATAGATTTAAAAGCAGGATATCAATTATTAGATGGAGATAAGGCAGAACAAGTAGTACGTTTTAGACATAATTCTGATGGAACTACATATCCATATGAATATGGTGGGGAAGACCTAGGCAGAATGAAAACACAAAGAGCGTTTCTTACAGCTTTAATTGAGCAATGCTTAGGAAAAATGGATATAAATACAATACTAAGTTTCTTAGATATAATGGAAAAATATGTTGAGACAAACTTAGACTTTGATGCAATAAAAGATTATGTACCATATGTAATTGATTTTAAAATAGATGATTTAAAAACAGCAACATTACCTGGAGAATCAGGACAAGCACCAAATGGATTATGGTTTTACTTCCCAGCTGAAGAAGAAGCGGAACAAACAATAAACGAATTATTCTATGGTGCTAAACTAGAAGATGAAAATGGTACAGATACGAATACTATAGAAGGAAATACCGTAGATTCAAATAGTACAAGTAATGAAAATATTATAGATGAATCAGAAATTACTGTAGAAGTATTAAACGGAAGTGGAGATACAAATAATTTAAGTGAAGTGGTAAAAAGATTAGAAGCAGAAGGATTCACAGTAGCGCAAACTGGTAATACATCTATAACTAGTAATACAACAATAATAGATAGGGACAATACTCCAGAATCAAGTTTGGAGAAAATAAAAGAAATTGCAGGAATAGAAAATGTATCAACTGGAGATGCAAGTGCAACTTCAAAAGTAACTATAATAATAGGTACAGACTATGTAATGTAATTAATAAAATTGCTTGGGTGTTTTTACACCTAAGCAATCTCTATATTAAAATTATAAATACTCACTAATTTGAGTAAATTTATATCTTCCACCCTTTTTTGATTTAATTCTTTTAGCTTTTTTCGTTTTAGAATGCCTTGTTGATTTCATATTGCTATTTCTATCATGTGGTTTATTTATTCTTTTTAAAATTATCACCAATAAATATAAAATTAAAAATATAAGTAAAACTCTAAAAACTATAGTTTCAAAATTTGTTGCTTCTACATCTTCATTTGCTATTAAATCAGTAGAATAGGTTTTTCCATCTATTTCAAAAGAAATTTTACCGACTACTGCACCTTCCGAAACAGGAGCAGAGATATTATCATTAATTTCTATAGAAGGTTCTATTCCATTGACATCAATGTTATTCTTTAGCAGAATGTCAATATCACTTTTGGCAACAATATCTAATGATTTAGTTTCTTTAGTAGCACCATCAACTTCAATAGTATCAATTAATTCACTGGAACTAACAAGATTTTGATAAGAATAGTTCTCAAACCCATAATCAAATAGCTTAATACAGTCAGAATATCTATCATCAATAGTATCACTACCCATAACAACTTCTAAAAGCTCAACATCACCTTTTTTAGCAGATGTAACAATGCAATAACCAGATTTATCCGTATAACCAGTTTTTAAACCAATTGCTTCTGGATAATAGTATTCATCGTTTTTTGTAACTAACCCATTTGTAGTATTAAATATTCTATCTTCTTTGTTGTATTTATTTGTTTTAGGAAGAGTATATTGAGTCACCATTGAAATTCTTGTAATATCATCAAATTTCATTGCATATCTACCAATTAAAGCCATATCATAAGCTGTTGAATAATGATTATCATCATGTACACCATTTGGATTAACAAAATGAGTATTTAAGCATCCTAATTCTTTAGCCTTTGCGTTCATCATATCTGCAAATTTTTCTACAGAACCTGCAATATGTTCAGCTAATACAATTGCGGCATCATTGGCTGATGGGATTAACAGAACATTTAATAATTGCTCAATAGTAAGTTCTTCACCTTCTTTTAGGCTGGCATGAGAATAACCAACTGGAATTGAAAAAATTGCATTATGGCTTACAGTAGCAACATCATCAAGTTTGCAATTTTCAAGAGCAAGTATTGCTGTCATTAGTTTAGTTGTGCTGGCTGGGTATTTTTTTTCGAATATATTTTTAGCATATAACAAATTGCCAGAAGATGCATCCATAAGTAGAACAGATGGAGAATTGGTAGTTAGGTTATCAGGATTAAAATTTCCATTATCTATATCAGCTGCCAAAAGAAAATTCATTGGCATAATTATCAATGCAATCAAAGTGAAAATAATAGTAAAAAATACTATTTTGTTAAGTCGTCTCATATAGCCCCCTTATTTTGTAAAACAACCCTATATAATGTAATAATATATATTAAATCAGATAAAAATTCAATATGTTTTAGAAAAAATAAGAAATAAATGTTACTGTTTAAATAACATTAATCAGTAACCCACAAATAGTAATATAAATATAATTTTAGAAAGGAAGAGATAAAAATGGAATTGGATAAAAAGAAAAAAATAATTATTGCAGTTACAGCAGTAGTATTGATAACTATACTATTTATTGTGTATATGCTTTCAGAAAATAATAATAACCAAATGGAGTTTGAAGAATTAATTTCGGAAAATAATTCTGCTGAAATAAAAGAAACAGACATGAAAGAAAATAATACTACAGGGGCTGAGAACATTGATCAAGAAGATATAACAATGGGAAATGCTATGTTAGAAAACGGAAACGATAATGTTATTAAAATTTATATACATATTACAGGAGAGGTTAAAAAGCCTGGAGTAGTACAATTAAACTTGGGTGACAGAATTATTGATGCAATTGAAAAAGCAGGAGGCGAAACTAAGCAGGCAGATTTGTCACAGGTAAATTTGGCATACAAAGTAGAAGATGGGCAGAAAATATATATACCAAATAAAAATGAAAAAATATCAGAGTATATATGGAGTGGAAATGGGGATAATAACAGTGATAGCAATTTAAATAATAAAGAGCAAAAGGAGGGAAATAAAGTGAACATTAACACTGCTAGCCAAAGTGAATTAGATGGGCTTCCTGGAATAGGTCCAGCACTTGCGCAAAGAATAATTGATTTCAGGAAAGAAAATGGAGAGTTTAAAAGTATAGAAGACATTCAAAATGTAAAAGGAATTGGAAATTCAAAATTTGAAGATATTAAAGAAGATATTTGTGTATAATACAGTAAAAAGTTATCGAGAAAAATTATTTCTCGATAACTTTTATGATTTTGGTTGCGGGGGTAAGACTCGAACTTACGACCTTTGGGTTATGAGCCCAACGAGCTGCCAACTGCTCCACCCCGCGATGTGTTAACAAAATAATTATACTACTTTATGTTATCAGTGTCAATATTATTTGCAGTATAATTTTAAAAAATATAAATAAATCAATAATATTAACATTATTTATTATTGTATAGGAAAAATCGAAGATTTTTGCTATACAACAAGGTTAGGTTTCACTAGGCTGTGCATATTCGCGAAGCGAAATGCACATATGTGCGTCGAAAGCTTTGCTTTCGCTAACGCACGCCTTTCTTATAGTATATGCAAAATATTATAAAAATATTACAATTTTATGTAATTTTTTTAAATATAAAAAACATATACATAAATTAAAGTAATATGATATAATAGAACTGCTTTGAAAAAGTAAGAATTTATTGCTTTTTTAAAAAATATTAAATTATTAAGACTATAAAGGAGTGAAAATTATGTTAAAAGAAAAATTGTTAGAAGATTTAAAAAACTGCATGAAAGAGAAAAATGTAGTTAGAAAAAATGTTATTCAAATGGTAAGAGCTGCCATTTTGCAAGTTGAAAAAGATAAGCATATTACTTTAGAAGATGAACAAATAATAGATATCATTGCTAAAGAATCTAAAAAAAGAAAAGATGCACTAGCAGATTATGAAAAAAGTGGTAGGGAAGATTTGATTAATGAAATAAAAGAAGAAATAGCAATTCTAGCAGAATATTTACCTAAGCAATTATCTATAGAAGAGGTAGAAACAATTGTGAAGGCAGTTATTTCAGAAGTTGGTGCAACTTCAATGAAAGATATGGGAAAAGTTATGAAAAGTGCAAAAGAGAAAATAGGTGCAGCATCAGATGGAAAAACAATAAACGAAGTTGTTAAAAAATTATTAAGTTAAAATAAAAAGAAAGGGGAAAGTGAGGTTTTACTTAGATGCCTTAAGCTTTTTAATGCATGTTAAAAGATTTATAGTAAAATATCACTAGAATTGCTTATGAAAATTTTCAAGAAATCGATAATTTGCATATTTATTTTGCTGCTAATTTTAATGGGATTATGTATTCCTTCAAAAGCCGCAAACAGCTATCTAAATTTAAATGAGTTAAATTTTTATGCAAAAATTAATGATGATGGCAGTATGGATGTGGTAGAAACTTGGAACATAGAAATAGAAGATACTAATACTTTATTTAAAACATTTGAATTAGATAATACTAAATTTTCATCTATAGATAATGTAAAAGTAAAAGACGTTACTGCAAACAAAGAGTTTAATCAAATTGATGAAGAGATGTACCATGTAACAAAAGACTGCTATTATGGACTTGTAAACTCAAATGGTGATTTTGAAATTGCATGGGGAGTCGGCTTAGATGATGAAGAAGATACAAGGACTTATGAAATTTCATATACAGTAGAAGATGCTATATCGAAATATAATGATTATGCAGAATTATATTGGCAGTTTATAGGAGAAGATTTTGAAATAGATGCAGATAAAATAACAGGAACTATAGAACTTCCTGAATCTGCAAATAGCACAGAAGATATAAAGGTTTGGGGGCATACAGAAGGACTTAATGGAGAAATATATGCAACTGCAACTAATGAAATTACTTTTGAATTAAACAATTTTTATGCAGGAAGATTTGTGGAGGTAAGAACATTATTTCCATCATATATGATAGAAAATGCAAACCGTACATATAGCACAAATAGATACGAAGAAGTTGTTCAAGAAGAAACAGAATGGGCAAATGAAGCAAATGCCAGAAGACGCCAAGAAGAGATTAAAGATCTAATCATAACTATACTTATGATTATAGCAATAATTGTAATAACAGTAATTTTAATAGTAAAAGCTGTGAAATATGGAAAAAAATTAAAGACTTTGAATAAATATAAACCTGAACAAGAATTAGAGTACTTTAGAGATTTACCATCAAAAGATGTAACACCAGGAGAAGCAGCATACATTTTACAAGAGGCATATTATGGATTTTCAAGTAGTTTTGGAAGAATATTCTCAGCAACAATGTTAGACTTAAAGCTTAAAGATTATATAGATTTAAGAGTAGAAAAAGATAAAAAAGACAAAGATGTAATTTATATAAAGAGAATAAAACCTTCAGACGAAAAATTGAAGAATGATGAGAAAAAAGTATTAGACTTTATATACAGAGTAGAGAAAAAGAAAGAAGAAATAACAATAAAACAACTTGAAAAATATATTACTTCACATAGTTCAAGTGTTCAAAAACTTATAGAACAAAGTGGAAAAGATATAGAAGACCAATTAGTGCTAGAAGGAATATTGAATAAAAGCAATAAAGAAGAATTTATAAAATATCAAACAATGTCTGGACTATATTTTGTATTTGCTATAATAGTTTTAATGTTTGCATTTCCTGTATCTATAGCTTTAATAGTTAATGGAATATTATGCTTTAAAATAAAGAAAAGAATAAATGTATTAACTCAAAAAGGAATAGATAGCAAAGAAAAATGGAAAGGACTAAAAAAATACATGGAAGACTTCTCATTGCTAAACGAAAAAGAAGTACCTGCAATAGAAGTTTGGGAAAAATATTTAGTATATGCAACAGCATTTGGAATAGCAGACAAAGTATTAGAACAGTTAAAAACAGTATATCCAAATATAGATCAAATGGATGTAAGTGCATCAGCATATATGTATTTCATGTATCATAGTAACTTCTCAACAAGCTTTAATAGTGCAATAAGCTCATCAATTTCATCATCATACTCATCTGCAACCGGAGGTGGCGGTGGCTTCTCAGGAGGCGGAGGAGGAGGCCGGTGGTCGGAGGTGGCGGCGGCCGGAAGATAAGAAACAAGGGGACGGTTCCATTGTCCCATTTTTGGGACAAAGGGACACTCCAAGAGTCCAAAAGCTTGGAACAAAAGGGACAGACCTAGAAATGCTTATTTACTAATAAGTGTTTATGAGAAAATAAAAATGACAATTTAAATAAAATTACAAATCCTAGTATATACGAGAAAAACTTGAATATAATGTTAAAGAGTTTTGTATATGCAAAGATGGAAAGAACTATTCATATAGCAAAATAATTCTATTTCCAATTTTATCTACTAATCCATCTTCTTTTAGCAGTTTTAGCTCACGCATCATTGCACTTCTATCTACACTAAGATAATCTGCAAGGTCTGTCAAAGAAAGTGGTAATTCAAATGTCTTTGATAGTTTCCTTGTAGATATCATTGAAAAATACATTAATAATTTGTCACGCGTAGTTCTTTGCGTTAAGAGCTCTATTCTTGTATTTAACTCTGTTATTTTGTTTAGTATCAATTCTGGCAAATGTTCAGCCAATTGATTATGAAATTCACAGCCCTTTGTACAAGGAGCCTTTAATTGGTCATATATATAAAATAATACAGTACATTTGGATTTTGCTTCTACAAGAAGTTCATTATTTGTTGTTACTTTATAAAAAACCTCACCAAATAATGCTGATTTAGAAAAATGTTCTACAATAGTTCTATTTCCATTTAAGTCGTATCTAACCAAATCCGCATTACCACGTAATAATATGCATAATTGATTACGTTTTTGAATATATGTGGTAATTACTTGACCTTTTGAGAAGGTCTTTTTTTGTACCTTTTTGCAATTACATGAAAATGTATAGTAAAAATTATCTATATTAAAGTCATTACTCATTGATAAACCTTCCTCCAAAAGCCAAAATTCTGTATTATATGATTCTTTTAAAATCTTATTAGTAAAGCTCGGTGGACAGATTTAAATCTGTCCACAGTGTTTCACTGGTTTAAGGCAAATATTAATAATCTTATTAAAAGCATATCTACATAAAACTATTATAAAGGAAACAAGGCTCAAAATCAATAAAATGAGGCAAAAACTTGTAACAAAAATTTAATATTTGAAAATAAACAAAATCTACTTACTCTCTCTAGAACAAAAAATGAGCACACATAATATGTGACTTATGCAACAGAAAAAAATGTAGAAAAAAATATATAATATGAATAAATTTTCTAGGCAATAAATATATCGCCAAGGAGGCTATAACATATGAAAGTTATAAAAAGAGATGGAAGAGCAGTTGATTATGATAGTAGCAAAATAAAAATTGCTATTGAAAAAGCAAACAAAGAAGTTAGTAGCACTAAAAGAGCATCAGAAGAAGATATAGAAGGAATAATTGCGTACATAGAAGAGCTTAACAAAAAAAGAATTCTTGTTGAAGATATTCAAGATATTATTGAAGAAAAACTAATGGAGCTAAAGAAATATGAATTAGCCAAAAAATATATTGTTTATCGTTATACAAGAGCTTTAGTAAGAAAACAGAATACAACAGATGAGACAATACTAGGAATAATTAGAAATGACAATGGAGAAAATGACTTTGCAAAAAATAAAATGATAGCTTCATCTCAAAGAAATTTTATTGCAGGTGCGGTATCAAGAGATTTAACCAAAAGGCTACTTCTTCCTGAAAAAATAGCAAAAGCAGATGAGGATGGTATTATACATTTTCATCGAAAAGAATATTTTGTACATCCAATGATTAATAGTTGTATAGTTGATATATCAAATATGCTTGATAATGGAACAGTAATAAATGGGGTTATGATAGAATCACCAAAGAGTTTCTTGGTAGCATGTGCAATTACGTCTCAAATAATCGCAGGAATATTAGGTAACCAATATGGAGAACAGTCAATTGATATGGCTCATTTTGGAAAGTACTTAAGGAAAAGCTATGAGAGAAATAAAGAACAAATTGAGAATGAATATGGAAAGAGTCTGTCACAAAATGAGATTAATGACTTAGTAGAAAAAAGAGTAAGAGCTGAACTTGAGTATAGTATTCAATTAATTCAATATCAAATTAATATGTTGGAAATAGCTACTGGAAAGAAAACTCGCATTACACTTTTTCTGCACTTAGATGAAAAAGACCCATATATAAAGGAAAATGCTAGAATTATAGAAGAAATATTAAAACAAAGATTAAATGGAGTAAAAGATGAAAATGGAGAAAAAATAGCTCCAAAATCTCCAAATTTAGTTTATGTACTAGATGAATGTAATTCTCTTAATGGTGGCGAATATGACTACCTTACAGAATTAGCAATAAAATGTACTAAAGAGAGAAAATCTCCAAGCTATATTTCAGCTAAAAAGATGAGAGCAGAATATAATGGGAATGTATTTAGTCCAATGGAAGATGGAAACTTTTTATCACCATGGAGGAATACAAATGGAGAATATAAATTTGAAGGTAGATTTAATCAAGGAATAGTAAGCATAAATTTACCTAAGATAGTAAAAGAATCTAACAAAAGTGAGAGTGAGTTCTGGAAAAAACTAGATGAAGCATTAGACTTGGCTTTTGAAGCACTAATGTGTAGACATTATGCATTAGTTGGGATTAAATCAGACATAAGTCCGTTGCATTGGCAATATGGAGCAATTTCTAGATTAGAAAGTGGCGAGACAATAGATGCATTGTTAAGAAATGGGTATTCTACATTGACATTAGGATATACAGGATTATATGAAATGAAGGACTTAATAAAAAAAGATGAATTATTTAAAAATGAAAATGATTTTGAATTAAAAGTTATAAAACACATAAAAGACGTGGTGGAAAAATGGAAAAAAGAAACTAATATAGGATTTGTACTATGTGCAAAAACGCCATTTATATCGCAAAATAAAGAAGAAAATTTATATGAGAGATTAAAACTTGAAGCGGAAATTCAGAAGATATCCACAGGAGGAGCAATATCTCAAATAGATATAAAAAACATGGACGAAAATGGGATAAAAGAATTAATAAATTACATTTACAACAATGTAAAATATGCTGAATTAGTTTAATGTAAAAAATTTACATACGCTAAAGACTTTGAACTCTGCATGTTAGACAAACAGTTTCAGATAAAAAAATTACATAAAACAAAAATAAATGAAACAAGAAGGAAAAGCCCTAAAAACAAGCAAAAAATTTGTAACATAAATGTAATATTTCAGTAATAGTTCACAAAAACAAGAGGCTCTAACGCAAAATAATTTAAAAAAATATTTTTCATAATCTGTGACTTTTGCAACAGAATTATAAAAATTTAGAGATATAATATAGCCATATTAAATTTAAGGGGACATGTTAAAAAATAAAACATAACCTGTACAAAAATAGTGCTAAAAGCATTATACATAAATATAAAAGGGAGGAACCAAAAATGCAAGTAATTAAAAGAGATGGAAGAGTAGTAGAATTTAATCCAGAAAGAATAGTAAAGGCAATTACATTAGCGATGTCACAAACACCAGGAGGTGTAGATATAGATTTAGCAAATAAAATTGCATCAAGTGTTCAAAAACAATTTGAAGATAAAAATCAAGCTTCTGTATATGATATACAAGATGCTGTAGAGAAAAAATTAATGGCATCATCAAGAAAAGAAGTTGCACAAAGCTACATTACATATAGATATAACAGAGATGTAGCAAGAAAGTCTAAAACAAAAGAAGTATTTTTAGAGATAATTGGTGCAAAAGCAAATGATATAACAAGAGAAAATGCAAATATGAATGCAGACACTCCAGCAGGAATGATGATGAAATTTGCTTCAGAAACAACAAAACCATTTGTTGACGATTTCTTATTATCAACAGAAGCAAGAGAAGCATTTAAGGGAGGATATATTCACATTCACGATAAAGACTATTATCCAACAAAATCGCTTACATGCCTTCAACATCCACTAGATAAAATTTTAAGAGAAGGCTTCAAAGCAGGACATGGCGCATCAAGACCAGCTAAAAGAATAGAAACAGCAAGTATTTTGGGATGTATATCTATGGAAACTGTTCAGAATGAAATGCATGGTGGACAAGCTATTCCAGCGTTTGATTACTATTTGGCTCCATATGTAAGATTAACTTATAAAGAAGAAATTAACAAAATTGCAGAATTCTTAGAAAAAGATTTATCTCATCTTTTAGATATAAAAATAGACGATTATATCAAGAAACCAGTTAAAGGGCTACAAGGTGATGAAAAATATATCCAAGAAGCAATAAACAATACTGTTGGTAGAGTACATCAATCAATGGAAGCATTTATACATAATATGAACACAATTCATTCTAGAGGAGGAAACCAAGTTGTATTTAGTTCTATAAACTATGGAACAGATACATCTCCAGAGGGAAGATGCATAATAAGAGAAACTCTTTTATCTACAGAAAGAGGAGTTGGAAATAATGAAACACCAATATTCCCAATTCAAATCTGGAAAAAGAAAAGAGGAGTAAATTACTTACCAGAGGATAAAAACTATGATTTGTATAAATTAGCATGTAGAGTAACAGCAAAAAGATTCTTCCCAAATTTCATAAATTTAGATGCAACATTTAATCAAAATGAAAAATGGGACGCTAATGATCCAGAAAGATATAAATATGAATGTGCTACAATGGGATGTAGAACAAGAGTATTTGAAGATAGACATGGTGAGAAAACATCAATAGGAAGAGGAAATTTATCATTCTCTACAATTAATTTACCAAGACTTGCAATAGAATCAGCATTAGAAGCACAAGAACAAACAGGGGTAAAATTTGAATTAGGTAGAGGTTCTGAAGAACATATGACAGCAGCTTATAAAAAGGCAGTAAAGAAAATATTTATGCAAAAATTGGACAAATATGCAAATGTTACAGCAAGACAATTATATGACAGATATAGATTCCAATGCACAGCAATAGCAAAACAATTTCCACTATTAATGTCTGGACTATGGGTAGGAAGCGAGAATTTAAAACCAAATGATCCTGTTGAACCATTGTTAAAACACGGAACATTAGGAATAGGATTTATAGGATTAGCAGAATGTTTAACTGTTTTAACAGGAAAACATCATGGAGAATCTGAAGAATCACAAAAACTAGGACTAGAAATAATAGGAGAGCTAAAAGAACTTGTAGATGGCTTCTCAGATAGATATGATTTGAATTATTCAGTATTAGCAACACCAGCAGAAGGATTAGCAGGAAGATTTACAAAAATAGATAGAAAAGAATTCGGAATAATATTAGGAGTTACAGATAGAGAATACTACACAAATAGTAACCATGTGCCAGTATGGTATAAATGTACAGCAGAGCATAAAGCTAGAATAGAAGCACCATACCACGATTTAACAAGAGGTGGACATATATTCTACATAGAGTTAGATGGAGATGCAACACATAACCCAGATACAATAGAAGCAGTAGTAGATTTAATGGACAAATACAATATGGGATATGGAAGTGTAAACCATACAAGATCAAGATGTATGCATTGCGGATTTGAAAATGCAGATCCAAATTTAAAAGAATGTCCAGTATGTGGAAGTGACGAAATAGACACAATACAAAGAATAACAGGGTATTTAGTAGGAACGACATCACGTTGGAATAATGCAAAATTAGCGGAATTAAAAGATAGAGTTACTCATACAGGGCTTGGCTCAGACGAAATAAAAGGAGCATAAATATGTAAACTTGAACAGAAGGGACACTCCTTTTTGTTCAAGAAATTAAACAAAAGGGACACTCCTAAAAGTTCAAGAAAATGAACAAAAGGGACACTCCTAAATGTTCAAGAAAATAGATAAAAAAGACCGCCCTGAGTATCCGTCAAATAGATATTTAGGATGGTCCTAGATAATTATAATAAAAAAACAAGTAGAAACGAAGGGATGATATAAAAATGAATATGGCAGGATTTTATGATGAAAGTATATCAAATGGAGTAGGATGGAGAGCAGTGCTATTTGTAAGTGGATGCCCACATCATTGCCCTGGTTGCCATAATGCAATGGCTCAAGATTATAACTATGGAGAGAAATTTGATAAAGAAGCTATAATAAATAGAATATGTGATAATTCAATTTTAAAAGGAATTACTATAAGTGGAGGAGAACCACTTTGTAAAGAAAACATTCCTGAAGTTCTAGACTTTATAAAAGAAGTAAAAAAAGTAAGACCTAATTTTAATGTGTGGTGTTATACAGGGTATACGCTAGAACAACTAGAAGATAGAAACGATGAAGTTACAGATGAAACATTAAGAAACATAGATGTTTTGGTTGATGGAAGATTTGTAGAAGAGCAAAAAAATCCAACACTAAAATTCAAAGGTTCTGAAAATCAGAGAATTCTAGATGTTCAAAAATGTATTGCTGAACATAAAATCGTTCAAGTAGCATTATAAAGTTAAAAATATTTTATAACAGAACGAAAAAGATATTTTTTTCAAATTTTCGAAGTGATATATATCAGAAAGTTTGAGTGAAACTAGGGGACAGATTTAAAAATCTGTCCCCGCGTTTCACATTTAAACATAAATTTACTTAAAAACTAATAATTTCATTATATGCATCTATTGCAAATTTATCAGTCATACCTGAAATATATATTATAATTGACAAATAGTAATCTTCAGGATTTGTTATATCAAATAAAACTTTATTTTTCATTCCATTTCTCATATTATTATTTGTATGTTGTAATGATTCGACATCACTAATATTTGTATAGTTATTAACGGAATAATTTTTAAACCATCCAATAAATTCTCTTACTAGGTTTGGACAGAACTTACCAAGTTTTGATAAATTGTTAAAGGTATTTTCACCATCATATGCTTCTTTTAATGTGTTATAAATTTGATTTATAACAACATAAAAGTAATTATTGGAAGGTTGCATAACCTTAGCATTGTATATATTCTCATAATTAAAATCTTTAATTTTATTCATTAACTCCAAGAAGCTATCAGAAAAAACAAGGCCCTTTTCAGGAGAAGAATTTTCACATAAGTCATATATTAAGTTATTTATAATAACTGTGTTATTTATAGTAATATTGGTACCAAGCAAATCATATAATTGCTCTAAATGTTCATCAAGTATACCAAGTCGTATCGCATCTTCAATATCTCTACCTATGTATGAAATCTTATCTGAAATTTTAACAATACAAGCTTCCCAAGTATAAGGAGCAAATTGATTAGGATAATTATAATCATATAAATCTATGAATTCATTTCTAGGTTTAATCACATTTTCATCAATTTCTCCACAATGAGAAATGATTCCGTCTCTTACAGCATAAGTTAAATCTAGGTTTTGTTTATATCCTTCGTAATCTTCAAGAAGCTCTATATTATCAACAAGATATAATCCATTCTTTTCATGCCAAAAAGAGGAGTTTAAATCTCTTTTACATATTTCATCTAAGATTTTTTCACCTTTATGACCAAAAGGGCTATGACCTAAATCGTGAGCAACAGATATAGCTCTGCACAAGCCTTCGTTTAAACCTAAGTAATGTGCAATAGTATGGCTTATTGATTCAACATGATTTACATGCTCTATACGAGTACAAATGTGGTCATTTTGGGGAGAATAAAATACTTGAGTTTTGTGCTTTAATCTTCTATAAGCATTACTATGAATTACTCTAGTATAATCTCTATCAAATTCTGTGCGTAAGTCTGTATTCCTTGAATATAAAGGAACAACTCTAGATACAATATTTTCCCATTTTGGATTATTTATATTTGCGCTTACAGCTTTAAAAGAATTTTTCATTTATTTCCTCCAATATATTTTTACAAGTTTTGAGTTTCCCTTAGTATATTATAATTTAGAATAATTATCAATATTTTTATGAATTTGATTAGAAACATATGGAATAAGCGGTATCTATTTAGCGAAAACAAAAAAACGAACAAATTTTTGAAAAAACTATTGACAAAACAAAAAAAGAAGTATAAAATATAGCAAACAGAAGTTCAAAGAAGCACAAGCTAAAGAAAACAAGAGTTCATAAAACTAAATTAGTTAAAATACCTGACGCAGTGAATGTTACGAGGGATTTTAATAAAAATAAATAATTGTAAAATAGGAGGCAAATATTATGAAAAATTTAAAAGAAAATCAAATTAAAGCAGTTAAAATTTTTGGAGCAAATTATGAATTGAAAGTCATATACAAACGTATAAAAACTCCTAAACTTAATTTAACAGAAAAGCAAATTGAAATTTGCCTACCTACAAAATATAAAAAAATTAATAACGATTTAATAATAGGTATGCTTATAGAAAAAATGTACGATGCAATAGCACATAAAGAGTTAGAAATAATAATGGAAAAGGTAAGAACAACTCTAAAATTTGCTCCAGAAGACTACAAAATAGAAAGACTAGATAAAAGACTTGGCAAAGTTATAGCAAATAAACTTATTATAAATCCAGAAATAGTAAAATATAGAAAAGATATTATAGAATATGTTGTGTTCTATGAATTTTGCAAACTCAAAATAAATAAAACAGGAAAAAAATTTTATGATATGCTTAAAAAATACATGCCAAACTATGAAAATTATGCTTATGAATTAGTAGGAGAGCATTATTAGAAGATGTAGAATATGCATCTTCTACATCAACATAAAAGTGTACACTTTTGACAATTAATTTCAAAACATCATTCAAAACAAATAATTGAAAGAAAATATATCAAAATAAACATGAAATAATAAATAAGAATTGAAAATCAAATTTCAGTTTTTTTGATATGTTATATGAATAAAGGTATGGCCGGCCACACCAAGTTTAAAATCAATTCTTTTAATAATATCTTAATAATATAATTTTTAAAAATAATAAGCAATAAAATTGAAAAATTTAACTAACATTGTAATTAAATGAATGTATGATTTTTTGATTAGTAATAAAACTAGATAATTTAATTGACAATAAAATTCAATAACTATTATGATTAAAAATTATTAATTAGAAATTACTGATTAAAAACTATTGATTAAAATTATCAAAATAAAATACTTGTTAAAAGCATGCATCAATTATACGCTTTTAGCAAGTATAAATCAAGTAAATTCACATAAAATTAGAAAGTTGATAAAAAATTTGTCATATAATATCAAAAAATGTCGAAAAACTCTCATTTGTTTTTTAAAACTATCTCTTCATATCTTTGAGCTGCTGCCTCTGGATTATATTTTCCATTAAAATCCTTTATAGGAGCAAATTCCTTTTCAGGATCCACACGAAGAAGAGCTATTTTATTAAAGTGAGAAAAAGCATCAAACACAAATTGCTCAAATTTATATATATTAGGCTTATCTGGCACTTGTTTCATACCTTCTTCATTTACAAATGCGTTTTTCCTGAATGCTCTATGATAAGGAAAACTTACATTAGACATCTTTTGGATAGCTTTTAAACTAAATAAGTGTGCAAGCATATTTGTTTCTCTATATAAGTATTTTCCTTTTTTATCAGTTATTTTAGATAATTCTTCAGTAAAATTTTCACAGTCTGCAATAGCTGGTTTTCCATACTTTTTAGCAAATACCCAAGAAATGTCAGTTGGGTTTTCTTTAAATAGTGTTTTTGATGCCACTTCGCACTTAGAATTAATAGTGTATCCGATAAATATAGGATCTAATGGATCTAATAATACATTATCAATTCCTCCGACAAAAAGCCATTGCAGTTTTCTAAGTTCCATATCTTTTATTAAGTTTGCATTCTTTAATGAAGCAAATAAATTACCATTACCATTAGATGCTAGATTAATTTTATATGTTTCAGAAAGAACAAGCTTGCCATGAATATCTATAATCGGCATATTTTCTTGGTTGAAAAACATAATATTATTTCTCTCATATCCAAAGAATTTATTTCTTTCAAAAAACTTTAATGTATCAAAATAGTTGTTAGTACTAGTCATTATATACCAAGGAATACAAATCTTATATTTATCATTATACTTTTTTAAATAGTCACATAAAATTTCAAACAAAGATTTCTTTGGGGCTATATCTAATTTAAAGGTTCCTTTAGGACCTGAGAAACCTAGTCTAGAACCTTGCCCCCCAGCAAGAGTAATTACACCAACTTTGCCAGATTTAATTGCTTTAAGTCCAACACTTGAAAGAGACTTTAATTGGCTTTTGGTTAAATCTGCTTTAATAGAATAATCCAATGGCTCAACTTCTTCAGTCGAATCTAGGACATCTTTTTTTGATTTTTCGTATAAATATAATATTTCCTCAAAATCAATTTCTAATATCTGATTTAGCAAATCTGATTTTTGAGATTCTGTTAATTCCGAGTAAAATTGTATTAAATGCTCTTGGTTATATTTTTTTAATATTTCTCTTACGATTTTCAGTTTATCTTCCATAAAAAACCCTTCTTTATATAATTACTAATTCTAGTGTGATAACTAATTAAAATACAAAATCTATAATATAAAACATTTATCTATTTCACATCTCTGCAATTAGTTGCACTTCTGAGTTCAGCAATAAGTCTTTCTCTACTTGGTAACTTTGACTGTTGTAACAACTTGACTTCTTCCTCTATATCATATGGAAGACGCACAAGATTAAAATTTATAGGCATTAATTCTCTACTATCAAATTTACCTTCTAATATAATATATGATGCAACTGTAGAAAATTGATTAGTTTTATCAAATGGATCATCATTTAACATTTCTATAGGTGCACCAACACTTCCTGGGTTAAATACAGTCTTATTACGAATTCTAAATATATTTGGAGTATGAATATGACCATATCCAACAATATCTGGTACAGGATCAGAACTAGACTTTCCAATAAAATCAGTATTTTCAAATAACTCCATAGCGTTATGTAGTTCAGAAGCTGCATAAACAGTATCTTTATTGGAAAACATTGGATTAAAAACATAATCCAAACCAAATGGAGAAGAATGGAAAAGTCTAATCAAATATCCACTCATATAAAATTCATAAGAAACAGGCAAATTGTGTACAAAATTTGCGCGTTCTTCTCCAATTAAATCTCTTGTCCAAAACCTACCCTTAGGAATATCTGGCCTAGTTATAGCTTCATCACAGTTACCTTTAAGAATAACATCACATTTTTCACGAAGAAGGTCAATAACTAAATCAGAATTACAACTTTTTAAAACACTGTCACCTAGACAGAATATCTTATTTATTCCTCTATTTTCTATATCTTTTATAACAGCACGTAAAGCTGTGATATTTCCATGTACGTCAGAGATAATTGCGATTTTATCCATAACTACACCCCCTAATTTTTTTCAATATTTTACCCAAAGGGGTCTGTCCCCAATGGCACAATTAATAAACATAAAAATATTATAATATAAAATAAAAACTTTTTCAATAAATCTGTTACAATTGTATAAAATACTAATATTATATATAATAAATAAGGAAAACTATAATTAAATTTATAAAGTGAATTTGGAAAGAAGGTTATGCAATGCTAAAACATATTGGAAATACTCCTATGATAAAAATTTTATATAGAAATGGGGAGAACATAAACTCTATATATACAAAGCTAGAGTCATATAATCCGACAGGAAGTATAAAGGATAGAGTTGCGTATTATATGCTAACGAAAGCAAAAGAAAGGGGAACTTTAAAAGATAATATGCCAATAGTAGAAGCAACAAGTGGAAATACAGGAATAGCTATTGCGGCAATGGGAGCATTTTATAATCATCCGGTGCACATATTTATGCCAGACTGGGCAAGTGAAGAAAGGGTTAAATTAATAAAAAGTTTTGGGGCCGATATTACATTAGTATCTAAAGAAGAGGGCGGTTTTAAGAAATGTTTAGAAGAAGCAGAAAAATTCGCCAAAGAAAATAATGGATTTTGGACAAATCAGTTCTCGAATACAGATAATTTACTAGCACATTATGAAACAACGGGAGAGGAAATTTCAAAACAATTGCCTGAAGAGGTGGATGCTTTTATATCTGGAGTTGGCACTGGAGGAACATTAATTGGTATAGGCAAAAAACTAAAAAAGAAAAATAAGAATTTGAAAATTGTAGCGCTAGAACCAGATAAAATGCCACTGATTTCTCAAAACAAAGTGATAGGACAACACAAAATAGAAGGAATAGGAGATGATTTTGTCCCTGATTTAGTAGATAAAGATTTTATAGATGAAATAATCTTAGTAAATGATGAAGATGCAATAAATATGTCGAGAAGGCTTGCAAAAGAATTAGGTGTGGGAGTGGGCATTTCTTCTGGAGCGAATTTAATTGCGAGCATTTTATATCAAGAAAAAGTAAATAAGCCAGTAGCTACGGTGTTTGCAGATGATAACAAAAAATATCTAAGTACAGAACTTGCAAATCCTATAGATGATAATAAAAGCTATATTTCAAATAAAATAGAGCTTTTGAATTACGAAAACATAATATGATGTGGAACTACTAATAGAAAATAAACTATGAATTAAAAATTTTAATCTGGATATTAATTAAACCTTACTTCCAAGTATTGACAAACTTCATGCTAATAAGTTATAATATTATTTGTTCACGAAAAAAAGAACAAAAGTAATCCCACACTGAACACATTAATGTGTAATACTGGAAGGAGGGGAATAAAATGTCAGAGGTAAAAGTTAATAATGGTAATATAGAAGATGCCCTAAAAAGGTTTAAAAGACAATGCGCTAGAAATGGAGTTTTGCAAGAGGTTAGAAAAAGAGAACATTATGAAAAACCAAGCGTTAGAAGAAAGAAAAAATCAGAGGCAGCTAGAAAAAGAAAATTTTAATACATAGAATATATAAATACACTTCCTAAAAAAATAGAATAGGAGGTGTATTTTTCTTGTATATTTTGTCAGAAATATTATATAATAAGTAAAGTTAAAAATAATGAAATATCCATATAGTGTAATTACAAAGTAGACGTATAAAAAACTACACGGATATAAAAAACAAAAAAGAAAGAAGGAGAGTGTGCATGAATTATACAAAAAAAGAGGTCAAAAAAGGAATTACAGTACACAATATTGTTACTGATAAATTTAAAACAAATTTATATGCGGTTTTTCTAGCAATTCCGCTAAGTAAAGAAGATGTAACTAAAAATGCATTAATAACTGCTGTTTTAAGAAGAGGAACAGAAAATATAAAAACTCAAGAGGAGATAAGCAAGAAGCTAGAAGAAATGTATGGAGCAAGTTTCGATTGTGGTGTAGAAAAAACAGGCGATAACCAAGTTTTAAAATTTTATTTGGAGGCATTAAATGAAAAATTTTTGCCAGAAAAAGAAGAATTGACTAAAAGATGTATAGAAATCTTATTTGACATTATCTTAAATCCTCTAGTAGAAAATAATGGATTTAAAACAGAATATGTTGAAGGCGAAAAACAAAAAATAAAAGAGATAATTGAATCTAAAATAGACAATAAAAGAGCATATGCTTTTGAGAGATGTATAGAAGAAATGTTTAAAAATGAACCATATGGAATATATAAATATGGTTATGTAGAAGATTTAGAAAAAATCACTCCACAAGATTTATATACACATTATAAAAAACTTATTAGTGAATGTAAAATGGATATCTTTGTATCTGGCGAAATAGATAATCGAATAAATGAAATAATAGAAGGCAACGCAGAAATTCAAAAATTAAATGATAGAGATGCAAAATATTGTACCAACAAAGAAATTTCTGCTAACAAAGAGAAAAAACAAGAAAAAATAGTAGAAGAACACATGCAAGTAGAGCAAGGCAATTTGGTTATAGGATTAGATATAAATTGCCAAAAGCCAAATGAAAAATATATTGCTTCAGTATATAATGCAATATTGGGTGGAGGAGCTAATTCAAAACTTTTCCAAAATGTTAGAGAAAAAAATAGTTTAGCATATACAGCTGGCTCTACATTTAGGAGACAAAAAAATGTTATATTCATTAGATGCGGTATCGAAATAGATAAATATGAGAAAGCACTTAGCACAATAAAAGAGCAAATAACAGATATGGCAGATGGAAATTTTACAGAAGAAGATATAAATAACTCAAAAAATTTAATAATTTCATCAATAAAAAGCATAAGTGCCGAGCAAGATGCTGAAATAACATATTATTATGGACAAGAATTATCAGATAAATTTAATACATTAGATGAATATATAAAGAATATAGAAGCGGTTACAAGGGAGGATATAACTGAACTCGCAAAAGAAATATGGATAGATACAATTTATTTCTTATGTCGGTTTGGGGACAGGTCCAAAAGCGACATAGATAATACACGCTCCCTGATAAAAACTAGAACAGTTTGACGAAAACTAACATGGCTTGCTATAGACTACCATGAATTTGCATAGATTAACAAGACTTGATACAACGGTAAAAACAAATCAAAAAATCAAATGTCGCTTTGAGACCTGTCCCCAAACCGACAAGAAGGAGGTATTTAATGGAGAGAATAGAATGCTCTAATATAAAAGAAAAAGCATATATAGAAAAATTAGAGAATGGAATGAAAGTTATAATTATTCCAAAAACAAATTTGGATAAAAAATATGTTATATGGGGTACGCATTTTGGCTCAATAGATAATAGATTCATCATGCCAGGTACAAATGAAGAGGTATTTATACCTGATGGGGTAGCACACTTTTTAGAACATAAAATGTTTGAACAACCTGATGGCACTAATAGTTTGGATACATTAATGGCACTTGGCTTAGATGCAAATGCATACACAACAAATGACCATACAGCATATTTGTTTGAATGTACAGATAATTTTTATGAGGGCTTAAATGAGTTAATGGATTATGTGCAACATCCATATTTTACAGATGAAAATGTCGAAAAAGAGAAAGGAATTATTGCACAGGAAATCAAAATGTATGATGATGAACCTGAATGGAGATTATATATGAATGCGATGGATTGCATGTATAAAGAAAATCCTATAAAAATAGATATCGCGGGTAGTGTGGAATCCATAAGCGAAATAACTCCGGATGTGCTATATAAATGTTATAATACATTTTATAATCCATCAAATATGACAATGGTTCTTTGTGGAAATTTTGAACCTGAAAAGATATTAGTAGAAGTCAAGAACAGATTAACTCAAAAACCTGAACAAGGAGAGATAAAAAGAATTTATCCACCAAAAGAAAATGCAATAAATATGCCATATAAAGAAATGAAAATGGAAGTAAGTACTCCAATATTTGCAATAGGATATAAGGATATGGCAGAAGAAAAGAATACTAAAGACCTAGTAAGAAAGCATATAGCAATAGAAATTTTACTTAATATGATAATTGGAAAAAGTTCAGACACATATAAAGAATTATATGAGGATGGCACTTTACTTGCAAAACCTTCTATGGATTACGAATTTAGTAGCGAATATGCACATGTTTTAATTACAGGGAAATCAAAAGATCCTCAAAAAGTAAAAGAAAAAACAGAACAAATTATTGAAAAATACAAAAAAGAGGGATTAAACAAAGAGCATTTTGATAGAATTAGGAAAAAGGTATATGGAGATTACGTGGTAGAGTACAATAGTGTAAGCGATATTGCTAGAATGTTCTTAGCAGATTCAATGAAAGGAATAAATAGTTTTGATTATATAGAAGAATATAATACAGTAACCAAAGAGTACGCAGAAGATGTATTGAAAAATGTATTTAAATCAGACAATTTGGTGATGTCTGTTATAAAGAGCAAATAGAACAAATGTTATGTAGTAATATGTCGAAAAATGTCATACGAAAAACAGCAAAAACCGCTTGAAATCAACAAAAAACAATTGACTTGTGCGCAAAAATATGATATTTTTAAAATATACAAAAGAAAAATGCGAAAAAAGGAGAGTGGTTTTATGTTAAATGATGAAATTTGTAAATTAAGAGAAAAACTTAATGACAGCATTGTTAATGGTGAAGATTACGAAGTAACCTACCAAATTAGTGTAGAACTAGATCAATTAATCGCAGAATATTATAAAATAGAATTAGAACTAAAGGATGGAAAAATAAAAAAATCACCAACAAGTAAAAAATCAAAATTACACAAAAAGCTTAATTAATTCCTAATATAAAATTTATTGTAAAAATAAGAGAAGCCTTTGGCTTAAGAACAGTGAAACACTGGAGATGGATTTTTAAATCTATTTCCAGTGTTTCGTTTACGTAAGATATTAAAAATCATTAAATTTGAAAAACAACATGAAAAGTAGTATAATTAATTTATAAATCTTCAACAAATCCATTACTTAATTAAGGAGGAAAGAAAATGAATATCCGGAAAATACTTAGAGTTGTGCTATGGATTGTAGTTCCAATTGTGAGCAATATGTTTGCAGGTTTAAACTTTGCATGGCATGGATTCTCGAAAGCGTGGCTGTGTTGCGTTTTAGCTATCACAATTTTGTGTATGGCTGAAGCAGCAATTGAAAGAAGATTAGATGCTTCATTTGGGATTCCAGCATGGTTACTAGAAATCCTTACAGGAGTACTTGTATTCCAGAGCTTTCAGAAAATGGCAACTTGGCTATGGCTACTATGTGTAGCTGGAACTATCGTGATGATAGGACTCACAATAGCCTACATAAAGGCATTTTCGGAAGACATTTTCAAAGATATTTGAATTTCAAATATCTTGAGAGAGCTAATCATCTAAGGTGATGGCTCTTTCAATTTGTAATAGAAAATCAAATCTAAGAGTGACTTAACACTTAGAATTTTGATAAAAATTGTTGAAAAAAAAAGTATTATATATTATAATAAAATTGAGGGGTGTTAAAGTGAAGAATAAAACCTTATTAAAAACCTTAAAAATAATAACTATTTTAGCTATTATCATATTTTTATTCACACCTATATGTTTAGCAGGAGGTACACCAACAACAATAGACCCAAATGAGTGGAAGCCAGACGATTTGGGAATGCAAGATTATGACGAAGTAGTAGACGTTGCAGTAGTTATAATAGCAGTAATTAGATATGTAGGAGTTGCTGTATCGATTATTGTACTATTAATTATTGGAATCAAATATATGACAGGTACTGTACAAGAAAAGGCAGAGTATAAAAAGACAATGATTCCATACTTAATAGGTGTATTTATATTTTTTGCATTAAGTCAAATATTACCATTAATTATTGGACTAATTGCAGATTTTGAATAGTAGGTGATAGAAAATGAAAAAAATTGTTAAAATACTATTGATTATATTTTTAAGTTTTATTATAATGTTATTTAATAGTATAAATGTTCAAGCTGCACGTCAAGATATGCCAACAATGAAAGACGAAGGCAGTGGCTTTAGTTCAACAGAATATGAGGCAAATACTATTGGACCAGAAGATGTTGTTACTGGAGCATCAGACTTTATAAATGCAGGAGCGAAAGAAGAAAATCCGGTAAACATGGAAGGACTTCAAAATGTTTCCAGTGTTGTATATAATATACTATTAACTGTAGGAATTATTGCTGCAGTTATAATAGGACTATTCATAGGAATAAAATACATGACAGGTAGTGTTTCAGAAAGAGCAGAAACAAAACAATTAATTGCACCATACATAGTTGGTTGCGTAGTGGTATTTGGAGCATTTACAATTTGGAGAATAGTAGTAGAAATAATAAATAAAACACAATAATTTAGATTTTAAAATTATCTCAAATAAAAGAGATATTATAATAATTTATAATCTTTAAGAAGGAGGATGAAACATGAAAAAATTAAGCAAAATTTTTGCAGTATTATTAATATTAGCAATAGCAATGGTAGCATTTACAACAGTAGCCAATGCAACAGCAGGAGATGTGGCAAACATATTTCAAAAAGCAGAAGAATCAAATGTTGATACAGGTGATATGACAACTGTTGCTGGTAATATTGTAAACATTATTACTTGGGTTGGTATTATAGTTGCTATAATTGTATTATTAGTATTAGGTATTAAATACATGATGGGTAGTGCTGCTGAAAAAGCAGAATACAAAAAGACAATGATACCATACTTAGTTGGTGCTGTATTAATATTTGGTGCATCTGCTATAGTTCAAGCAGTAGTTAAGATGACAACTATGACTACAGGAACAGGAGCATAGTAAATTAATATTACAAAATTATTACAAATATTACAGTAATATTACAAAAATATTACAATTATATTAAAAGTGCATTATAAATGCACTTTTTTTTATTTTTTTGTATCTTTTTGTAAAATAATCTGCTATAATATATGGTATGAGATTATAAACAAAGGAGAGAAGTCGTATGGGAACATATAACTTACCAAGGAACGTTAAAGGAGAAGGTCGTATACTCTTCATATTTACTGGAAAAAGCATGCTATATACCGTAATAGGCGGTGGGGTAGGTTTCTTACTTTTCTATTTAATACTTTCTGCTTTAGGATTTACAATGGCAGGAATTATAGCAATGGCAGCTTGCGCTTTGATAGGATTTTTAATAGGAACAATGAAAATGCCCAATATGGCAAAATTTGAATTCGCACAAAAAACGGGTGGAGAAAACATAGATGACATTATAAAAAGAGCAATAAGATTCAGAACAAAAGGTAAAAAAATATATGTATATAGGGAGGAACAAAGGGATGAGTCTAAATAGTTTAAGTTCAATACTTATGATTATAATTATAATAATTGTAATACTGCTTGCAGTACTAGCTTTGATATATTTTAGAAGCAAAAATGCTAAACCTAAAAAAGAAAAAAATATATCAGTAGATGATGGAACTGAAGCGGGTGCTGCAAAAGAGAAAAAAGCAAAAACATTTGCTGTAGAATCTGTAATGGATTTTATGGAATTTGATAAAGTTGAAGACAACATGATAGTAGCAAAAAATGGAGCAAAATACATAATGGTTGTAGAATGTCAAGGAATAAACTATGACCTGATGTCTGAAATTGAAAAAAATGCAGTAGAAGAAGGATTTGTTCAATTTTTAAATACAATTAGATACCCTATACAGATATATGTACAAACAAGAACAATAAATCTTGAAAACAGTATACAAACATATAAAGATAGAGTAAAACAAATAGAAGATAACTTCCAAAGACAAGAACAAAGATATAGAGAGATGAGAAGCTCAGGAAGGTATACAAAAGAACAATTAGACAGTGCATATTATGAACTAACAAAACAGAGAAACCTTACAGAATATGGAAAAGACATTATTTTCTCAACAGAAAGAATGAGCTTAAATAAAAACGTATTAAATCAAAAATACTATATAATAGTACCATATTATCCAGAAGAATTAGGACAAAATGATTTTGATAAACAAGAAATCCAAAATTTAGCTTTTTCAGAACTATATACAAGAGCTCAGTCAGTGATTAGAACTCTTGCAGCATGTGATGTAAATGGAAAAATACTAACATCAAATGAACTTGTAGATTTACTATATGTAGCATATAACAGAGATGAGCAAGAAGTTTATGGATTAGATAAAGCATTAAGAGCAGGATATGATGAACTTTATTCAACAGCTCCAGACATATTAGATAAAAAGATGAGAGCTTTAGATAATCAAATTGAGCAAGAAGCATTTAAAAAAGCAAACGAGAAGGTAATAGAAGCTCAGTCTGCGAAAGAAAAAGCATTACAAAGAAAAGAAAATAATATGGATAATTTAATAGATAATCTTGCTAAAATAATAATCGAACAAAATGCAAACAATATAGGACGTGATATTGCTCAAGATGCTATAAATAGTATTAATGAAGATAAAGCAAAAGCTAAAGAAAATAAAGTTAAAGAAGGAGGTACAGAAGATAATGTTAAAGAAAAAACAAAGAGAAGAAGAACAAAGCCAGCTTAATGATTACACAAGACCAGATGAATATCAAATCTTAAAAAAGAAGACTATTAAAGAATTAATAGCACCATCAGGTATTGATGCTACAAACATAGATCACTTAGAAATTATTTCTAATGTGACAAGGTATGCAAGAAGCTTTTTTGTATCTACACTTCCAAGAATGTGTACTTTCCCAGAATTATTTAGAGACATGTACTTGTTTGGAGATATAAACACATCAATATATATAAATCCTATACAAGAATCAAAATCTCAGAATGAATTAAATAGAGTTATAAACGAATTAGAAACAGAAAGAATTGTTGCAGCTGATAGAGGAAATATAAATAGAGAAAGTGATTTGGGACAAAAAAGACTTGAAGCAGAAGAGCTTAGAGATGAAATAGCTGCAGGATATAACAAACTATATGAAGCAACTATAGTATCGACATTATTTGCATATAGTTTAGAAAACCTAGATAGATTTACAAAATTATTATCAACAGAAATGTCAAAATCATTAGTAGGAATTAAAAGTGCATGGGGAATGCAGGAAGAAGCATTCAAATCAAACTTACCACTAATGGAGGACAAAATAAAAAAATCACATACTTTTGATAGAAGATCTATGGGAACAGTATTCCCATTTACAACGTCAGAAGTTGGACATCAAAGCGGTGTACCACTTGGAATTAATAAACAAACTGGAGTTCCAGTATTGTTTGATAATTTTCATAGTTCACTTACAAATTATAACATGGTTATATTTGCAAAATCTGGTGCTGGTAAATCAGTTACTATGAAAACATTAATTTCAAGGTCAGCAGTTTTAACAGGAGTTCAAAGCTTAGCACTAGATGCAGAAGGTGAGTATAGCATAGTTGCAGAAAGCCTTGGAGGAATAAATGTAGTAATAAGTCCTACATCTAAGACAGTTATAAATATATTCGATATAGAAACAGAAATTGTAAAAGATGAAATAACAGGTAGGGATAAAGTAGTATTAAATGTTGAAAATAAAGTGGAAGATGTTACGCAAGCTTTACTTACAATGGCAAAAGGTAGTACAAGAAGTGAAGAAGTAAACGAGCTTACAAAACAGATAATAGCAGAATCTGTTGCAGAAGAATATGCAGCACACGGAATAAACAGTGACCCAAATAGCTTGTTTGAAGCAAGTGGTAACTTAGGAAATGGCGATAATATGCTAGGAAGAAAAAGAAAAGATATGCCAACAATAGGTTCATGGTATAGAAGAATACAGAAAAAAGCAGATGATAATACAAACTCAGATTATAATTTCCACTATAGCTATTTACTAAAAGTTATGAAACAATACATAAGAGAATATGATGGACAAATGGCATATTTTGATGGACAGTCTACATTTGATTTATTAGAAGGAGCATTATTTATCAATTTAGACATATCTCAACTAGAAGAAAAATTTGCAAGACCACTTGCACAACAGATCTTACTAGAGTGGATATGGGAAAAATATGTTAAAAAGAACAGTGAAGATAGAACAAAAGCTGCTAAAAAAAGGGTGCTAGTAGATGAGGCATGGATGTTATTACCATTCCCAGAAGCAGTAGAATTCTTAAATACAATGGCAAGACGTGCAAGAAAAAGAAATGTATCGCTTGCAATTATTTCACAAAGATTCCAAGACTTCTATGAGAAGCCAGAAGCACAAGCAGTACTTACATCATCAGATACAAAATTATTCTTAGCACAGGATAAATCTGAAATACAATACTTAAAAGAAGTATTTAAATTAAGTGAAGGTGAAGCAAACTTCTTAATAACTTGTTTAAAGGGAGAAGGCTTGCTTAAAGTAGGAGCAGATAGTGCAATTATACAAATTAGGCCTACAGCAAAAGAATTTGAGTTTGTAGAGACAAACCTAAATAAACTAATGCAAAAAGGTAGAAGGACAGACAATAGATATTAGGGGGAAGATATGGAAATATTTAAAAAGAAGAGTGTTGTACTAAAGATAGTAATTGCAGTAGTATTTGTAATATTATTCAATTTCTGTTCTCCGACAGTGAGCTTGGGATTTGATGATGCTTTGGCAGCTCTAGGAGGAACATTACTTAGTCCTCTTGTTGATTTACTTATATCAATAGGAGATGGAGTCATCTACATAATTCAGCTTATAGTATTTGGCATGAGTGAGTCAACTGTAAAAGTATCTACAGAGCTGACGGATGGATTTGGATTTTGGTCGACCTTAGCGATTATAGCACTTGGAATAGTTGGTTTAGTAACAGGTGGACTTGTTATAGGAGCAGTAGCAGTAGTCGCTGGAATGTATGTGTCAAGCATAATAGAGGACTTTTTGCCAGCCACATTTTATCTTCCACTATATGCCATAAGTCCAGAAGAAATTTTCCAAAACAAAATACCATTATTGGATGTTAACTTCTTTAATCCAAACGAATATGATACTATTCAAAGCTCTGAAGAAATGTTAGAACAAGCACAGCAAAATAATGGAGAAGAGCAAGATAATAGTCAAAGTAATGTACAAGACCAAGTGAACGAACAATTATCTACAGCAGCAATGTTACAAAGTACTATATCAAGTTGGTATTTAACTCTAAGAAACCTTGCACTAGTAGTTTTATTATCAGTGTTAGTATATATTGGTATTAGAATAATAATAAGTAGTACTGCACAAGATAAAGCAAAGTATAAAGAAAGACTTACAAGTTGGGTAGTTGCGGTAGCATTACTATTCTTTATGCATTACATAATGTCATTTGCAACAACAATAGTAGAGGCTATTTCAGAAGGAATAAATACAGCAAATACAAATGTAGTACTAGCATTACCTGATTTAACAGATTACCGAGTAGAAGTAAGAGGAAAAAATGATGATACAGGTGAGTGGGAAACATCATCAGTAGAATCGGGTGAATTTTTCTCAAATTATGCAGATGAATCTGGCAATTACATATGGCCAACAAACTTAATGGGAAAAGTAAGGCTAGATATGCAACTAGAACCACCAGAAGTTTCAGAAGACAATACAATTCTTAGAAAATTAGGCTATACAGTAATGTTCCTAATCCTAGTTTTCTATACAGTAGCATTCTTTGTAGTATATTTAAAAAGGGTAATTATGCTTGCTTTCTTAACTATGATAGCACCATTAGTAGCAATGACTTACCCAGTAGACAAATTGAAGGATGGAAATGCACAAGCATTCAATATGTGGATAAAAGAATATATATTTAACCTATTAATACAACCATTGCATTTAATTTTATATACAATGCTTGTGGGTTCAGCAATTACAATTGCTGCTGAGCGAAATGGTGAAATAAACATGTTGTATGCTATTGTTGCAATAGGATTTGTATTCCAGTCAGAGAAAATTTTACGTAGATTCTTTGGATTTGACCAAGCAAGTACATTAGAGAATGGTTCAGCAATAGGTGGAGCTTTGGCAATGGCAACTGTTCATCAACTAGGTAAATTAAATAAAATTGGTGGAAAAGGAAATAAAGGAAAAAACGGTAATGGACAAGGTGGAGAAGGCAAGAAAAATGATAGAGTAAGAACTGCAGATAAGGGAAGAAGTACAAGAGATCTATTAGCAGCTCAAGCAAATGGCGGACAAAATGATGGACAAGGTAATGATAGAGATGAAGTAATGGAAAGATATGGAGCAGAGGGATATGGACAAAATGCAAATGGAGAGTACTTCAACCCATATACAGATGAATATGATTCTAACTATGATCCACATAACGATAGCTCATATGCACAATTTAATAGAAATCAGAACTCAAGTGGTAATTCTGCAATAGATAATCCACCAGTGTCTGGAACAATTAGAACTGCTCAAACAGAACCAGGAGAGCCATGGAATATTAAGGGTTGGACAGAAGATGATACAAGAGGTGCAGGTGAATATATAAGAGATAGCTGGAGAAATAGTAGATTAAGAAATAATCTTAATGATATGAGAGAAAATGTTGCTAATAATAGATATGTAAGAGCAATAGGTGCTGCAGGAGCGGGAGCAGCAGACAGAGCTAGAAGAGCTGGAAGAGCAGTAGGTGATTTCGGAAGAGGAGTTCATGATTTAGCAGGAAGAGGAGTTAGACTTATGCCTAAGCCAATAAGGAACACCATTAGAAGTGCATCAGGAGCAGTTGGTAGAGCAGCTCTCGGAACAGCAGCAGTAGTAGGTGGAAGAATTAAAGAAAAACTTCCAGATGCAGGAAGGATGATAGCAAGAGGAGCAGCAGGAGCAGCTTTAGGATTTACAGCAGGAACGTTAGGTGTGGCAGCAGGTCTTGCTTCAGGTGATGATAAAAATATTCTATCTATGGGAGCAGCAGGCCTTGGTGCAGGAGCAGCTTTAGGTAGTGGACTTGCAGGTAATGCAATGAATGCAGATATTAAAGGTAGCATAGATAAAATGGCAAGTGATTATACAATTAAAACAAAAGGAATTGAAGCAGAAGAGCAAAGACAAAATAGAATTGCTGACCAAGCCGCAATGAAAGATAAAGAAAGACAAAAACTATATAAAGAAAAATTAGAATTAGACTCTAAAGCTGATGTCAAAGCTGCACTGGAAGATGCACAAAAATATAGAGAAAGTGGAATTACAGATGATAAAATTATAATTAAAGCTATGAAAGCTAAAGGATTTGAAAGTGAAAGAGCTTCAGATGAAAGAATTATATTAGCAGGATTAGCGCAAGAGACAGGAAATGACCAAAAGAAAATAGATCAAGTTCAGAAGAGACTTGAAGATAGGGGCTTTGATAATAAACAGATAAAGAAATATATTGACGGAATTAGAGATATTAATAAAGCAATATAGTTAAAAAATAAGAGCAGGAACATATCTCTTGCTCTTATTTGAAATATAAAGCAAAAGGGTTTATAGGTAATTCCATAAAACCTAAATACATGTGTAAGGAAGATAGTATGGGAATAAGAGGCGCTGAGTGGTATGTAAAACACAAAGAAAAAATTGAATATGCAATTGCATTTATAGTTTTGATAGTTATAATCAGTTTAGTAGTAACTTTGATAGCAAGATTTAGTAACAGTAATGAAAATAATACCATAAACACTGGCAAAAGTGAAGGCACGACAAATGTAATGAAACCTATAGAAAATTTTAACAGCATATCAGTTGAAACAGAAGAGTCTGTTATAACGGGAGACGAATTAACTTCACACCAAATTAGCTTAATTGATAATATTGAAAATTTTATTTCATATTGTAATAATTCAGAAATTGAACAGGCTTACTCTTTATTATCAACTCAATGTAAAGAGGCACTATACCCTACAATAGAAGATTTTACAAATTTGTATTATGACAAAGTCTTTGCAAATGAAAAGAAAAATGTTTCTATTGAGAATTGGGTGAACAACATATATAGAGTAGAAATAGCAGGAGACTTTTTGGCAACAGGAAAATATGATGAAAATGATGTTCAAGCTGATTACATGCAGATAATTCAAGAAGGCGAAGAAAACTATAAATTAAATATTAATGGATTTTTAGGCACAGAAGAACTAGAAAATGTAGCTAGCTCGGTTAACCAACTTAAAATAACAGGACTAAAAGTTAGTACATACATGGATTATCAAACTTATACATTTAAAATAGAGAATTCTAGCGAAGAAGAAGTGTTGATAGACGATAGAAGTAACATAGATACAATGTATTTAGAGGATACAAATGGATTAAAGTATTCAGCATATACACATGAACTTAGTGATGCTCAACTTAGAATATTACCTAAAACATCAAAAGAAGTAACAATAAAATACTATAATAAATATAGTTCAAATAGAAAGATCAAGAAAATAGTTTTTTCTAAAATAATATTAAACAATAATTCAAACCAACCTAGAAATTATGGAAGTATAGAAATAAACTTGTAAAGGAGCAAAAATATGGGAGACTTTTTAGGAAATATAGGAAGAAAAATGCTAAAAGTTGTAAAGCGAATGCTTAAACATGCAGTTATGGCTACAGCTCCGATATGGGGGACTATATTAATAATTTTATTAATTCTTGCAGCTTTGACCTATGAAAATACTATGCAAGAAGGCACTAAACAAGAAGGCTCATGGCAAAGCACTCCTTATGTAGCAACTCAATATTCTGCTAATATCGAAATAAAAGAAGATGGAACTATTGTATCTGAAATAACTCCAAAAGAATTATGGGACGAAATGATAAAAAGGGACAATACGATAGATTCTTACTTAGATAAACCGGAAGAATTTGCTAAACTTTTACATGCCGAATTAGTTACAAGCTTTCCAGATACTAGACCAGACCCAAGTGAAGAGATTAACTGGGAAGAAATACTAGATCCTAAGTCAGATAAAATACAAGGAATTATAAAGTTCAAAAGGGAAAGAAATAATCAGGAGCCAATTGATTTAGTATATGTTGATGATGGGACTTTTATGGACTGGGTAGAGCAATACAATTTGACGCAAGATGAAGCTATAAGGGAGAAGCTATTAACACACTTTACAATAGGTAGCACTACTGTTAATACACAAAATAGTAATCAAAATGTTTCATTAAACTATCAAGAAGGAGATGTGTGGACTGATATTTCAGAAGCAATTGTTAGGTCAGCATTGACCACTCCCTCAAGGGGTTCGGGCTTATGTCAGTCATGGGTTTATCATGTTTATGTTAATGCTGGTTTACCCGAGGCAGGATTTATAGGAGCGTATCAAGCTTTCCAAGCTAATTGTGTATCTACTGATAGAAATAATATACCAATTGGAGCATGTGTGTATGCAACAGGAAGTCAAACTTTAGGTGATGGTTCGCCTAATATATATGGACATGTTGGAATATATGTTGGAGACATTGACGGCGATGGAGAAGGAGATGTAATGGATGAAATAGGAGGAATAAGAACTATTTCATTATCAGAATGGATTGCTGAAGCAGAAAGACAAGGAAATACAAACTGTGGTGGCACACCTGGATATTTAGGATGGGGATGGCAATCAGGATCGCCAAGTAGATTTTTAACAGAAGAAGAAATTGAAAAAATAGATATAACATCTGAAGCGACAGTAGTGGTTGGAGAAGGAAATGGAGAAAATACAACATCAACAACTCAGTATTACGTTATAGTAGCATCATGGAAAGATACAACAGAAACACGTACAGTTAACGGAAATGTAGTATCAAGCAGCAAGAGTGGTTCAATAACTTTACAAAATATTAATTATCAAGATTATGTAAAACAATTTACACTTCCATTTGATTATTTATGGGCTCTTACAGTAACAGGAAGAGATAGATTTTTTACACTTGATTTAGCAGACATGGCATTTAATAGTAAAATAGAAATAACTATACATGATAATTTAACAACTACTACAGAAAGTGACACAGTAACAAGTAAAAGAGTAGTATATGATGAGTCTACAGATACAAGTACTATAGTAACTACTGTTACAGAATATGAAACAATTGATAGAACAAATACATTAAATATAGGTTTAACTTTAGCTGATGTTTGGATAGTTAATTATTCACAAGAATATGATTATAAAGGACCAACAGTTATAACAGAAAGTACAGAAACAAGTTCAATTCCAGGAGACACTCCGCAAACAACAGGTTCTAAGGTACACTATTATAAGGTAGAAACGCAAGAATATATTTCAAAACCTGCAAATGTGATTCCTAAGGTGGAGAAAGGAAAAGATAATCATAATTTTGTAACACTATTCCTAGATGATGATCATTATTCGGCAAGAAGTAATATCATAAGTGCTCCTGACTGGCTATTTAATATACTTGAAAGAAATGAATCAACTTCAGAAATGGTAGATTTAACAAAATATTTATTATATAAAGCAACAGGGCATTCATATGGAGTAACTGATTTTAATTTTGAAACATTTAGTACAAGCGAATTTTCAAGCATAAGTGTATCAGGAGGAGCTGGAGTAGAATTTACAAAAGCATGGGAGAATTTGGCGTTATGGAATTATAGAAACGGAAGAGGCGGATATAGTGGTATTTATGTAACATCATGTATTACATCCGACAATAAATATTATATAATGCATGATGATATAGGAACTGGATATGGCAATAGAAATTATGGATTTGGTGTATGTTTTTATGTAGGAAGTTCTGGCTCATTCCAAAACACGTCATATTTTGAAGCAGAAGGTATCAATATTACAGACCCTATATATCAAAATTATGGTTCTTCTAAGGTGGAGGTAGAAATTGTAGATAGAATTTCTGCTAAAATATGGAATGAGAAAAGACAAGAAGTTATAAATACTGTAAATAGAATGGGAGCCAAGTTAGAAGACTATCAGATAGACTGCCTAACAGATATGAGATACCAAGGATGGTACATAACAGACACCATAGAAGCATTTATGCAATACGGATTAGATGAGAATAGAATCAGATCTGCAAGTAGTGGCTTTAGTGGAAATAGAGGAGATGCAAGATGGACATTATTCTCAACTGGAAAATATACTACAGCAGACGGACAAACCATACAAGGAAGTAGCAGTAGCTCTAATAACAATGAAGCTCAAGAAGATTAATTTATAACTCATAAAGTAAGTTATAATTAAGAACATATTTTAGTATAAATATAAAAATGCATAGTGGCAAATATATAAGATAAATAATATATTTGCCATATGCAGTAAGTAATAATTAAAGCTCTAAAGTGATATGATTTCATATAAAGGTTTATAGGGTACCATGTAAAAACCTAAATATATTATGCGAGGAGCATGAGATGAAGAATATAAAGTATGTAGCAATTGCTCTTATAGTATTACTAATAATTATTATTGGAGTGTTGATTACTATAAATTTAATGCAAGAAAATGAAAATATGGGAGATAAAACAAACGAAATTTCTGAGAATAGTATAAGTAGTAATACAATAAATACTAGTACACAAGACGAACCAAATGATAATGTATTTTTTACAGTAGAAAATTGCGTTCAGACATATTATAAGTATATATATAGCCAGTATGAGGGAACGAATTTTGATACAATGGTAGAAGGCATAAGTAATGAAGAAGAAAAGAAAAATGCAATATTATCTGTTTTAGATACAACTTATATTAGTGAGAATAATATAAACACAGATAATGTATTAAATCTAGGAGAAGGAATAAATCATTACGTTAAATTTGCTGGAACTGATTATAAAGTAGTATCTGGACAAAGAATTGATACATACGCAATAGTAGGAAAACTATATGAAAACATGAAAGAAATTTCTTCAAATGGATTTATAGTAAGGCTTGATAAGGAAAATTTGACATTTAGTATTGAACCAGTTCAAGTAGATAATATTGATGAAATACAAATTTCTACTAATGAAACTCCAATCGAAGTTAATAATTTTAATATCTTCACATATGAAAAACTTAGTGAAGATGAACTTGTAACCAAATATTTTGCAGATTATAAGAGACAAGTTATAGGAAATGCAAATGCTGCTTTTGAGATGCTAGATGATGAATATAGAGAAAAGAAATTTGAAGATGTAACTGAATTTGGAAAGTATATTAGCGATAGAAATATACAAACTGCGTTTTTAGAAAGCTATCAGATTAATAATTATGATGAATATACTCAATATGTGTGCTTAGACCAATATAATAACTATTATATTTTCAATGTAAGCAATGTTATGAATTATAAAGTTTTACTAGACATTTATACTCTCGATTTACCAGAATTTATCGAAAGATATAATAGAGCTAACAATGGCGAAAGAGCAGGACTTAATCTTCAAAGAGCATTTGATGCTATAAATAATAAAGATTATGAATATGTATATAATAAATTAGACGATACATTTAAAGAAAACAATTTTCCAACTTTAAATGAATTTGAAGAATACATTACAGAGAATTTCTACAATTCAAATAATGTAACATATTCTAATTACAAATCAAGTGGGGGACTTCACATGTATGACGCAACTATAGTAGACGCAGAAAACGAGAAAAGTTCACCAATTACAAAAACATTTATTATCAAGCTTTTAGATGGAACAGATTTCACAATGTCATTTAATGTATAGAAAAGTGAAACATTTGGGAACAGATTTTTAAATCTGTTCCTTAAATTAACTTGAAAAAGTCAGATAAATACAGTATAATTTAGTCATAAATTCACATATACTTTTGGAGGTAAAGTATGGAAAATAAAAATCAAAAACAAGTTATAGATAACATGTTAAAATTATCAAATCTTGTTTCAGAAAAGGTTAAAGAAAACGGACAAGAAATTGATAATATCGGATATTATAAAAATTTTGAATTTAAAGGTGCTGGTTTAGCTATAAATGATGCATATATTGTTAAATTAAAAGATGATGAAAAAGCACCAAAAACTAGAGACAATGAAGACCAACAGGAAAAAGAAGTATACGAAATCTATGATAAAGACAATAGGTTAGTTGCAACAGTTAATGAGGCAGGAGAGGTAGAGTATTCAGAAGAATTTTTAGAAAGTCTTAGAGAGATTAGCGATGAGTACTTTGATACTCTTACATTAGAAGATACAGAATTTGAATTACCAGAAGAACTAGAAAAAGATGATTTAGTACTTACAAAGCAGGAGCTAGAAGAGAAAAGGTTAGACAAAAAACTTGAAGATATATCTAAGACCACTGGAAGCAAGAACATTGAATCATATTCGGAAATGAAAACAGATCAAAAGCCACAGTTTGAAAAAATAACAAATAAACAGTCAATAGATGTTAATGCGCGAGTTACTCAGTCAGAAACTTTGGCAGACATGATACCAGAATTGAAGCAAAAAGGAATAGTATCTGTAGGAGTTGTATATTCAGACCATAGCAAAGGGCAAAGTGGAAGATTTTCATTTGTGGGAATTGATAAAGATGGTCAAATGCACGAAATAGAAAGTTTGGAAAACACTCAAGGAACTACTACTGGGCAAACAGTAACTTCTATAAATAGTAGAGATGGAAGTGTAGTAGAAGAAGAACAAGTGGCAGGTTTAGTAAGAATCAATGGAAGAAGTAAAACTAATGGACAAGAAGAAATGCTATCAGTTAAAGTCGGACAATATGGGGTTTTAGAAGTTGATTATGTTAGAGCAGATTTGAGTGAAGACAAAGACGAAAGATATTTTTCAGCTCCTATAGAAACTTCTACTCAAAGACCAACTACAAGAGAAGTAAGAGAGGCAATGGATAAACATAAAAATGTAGAAATAGAGGACGAAATTGATAGAGCAGAAGGAGAAATAGAAAAGGACGGAGAAACTAACCTCAGAAATATAGATGATACAGCAAGTAATGACAATGTTTTACCTGATGATATTATTACGTTAGAAGATGGAACTGAGACTACATTAAGAAAAGAGGCAGAAAAGGCGAAAATTTCTCCAGAGGAATTTACTAGAAGGTATAACGAAAGAGGAGGAAAAACTCCTGATGAAAAAATAGACAATATACAAGAAGAAATAGAAGAAGAATATGGTGCACCAAGTAGAGATAGGTAAATGAAAATAATTTATTTTAATACACATAAAAAAACACCTTTATAAATATAATTAAAAAGGTGTTTTTATTATGAATAATAATATTTTGAAAAATAAAATTAAACTAATTCTAATTTCGGTGTTAACTCTATTAACAGTGCTTAGTAGCACTATAGTTATATTTGTTTCTGAAAAGCAAAACTATGTTATACTGCAGACATCAAAGCAAAATGTGGCAAATAATGAAGGTAATGAGAATAGTAATAAGATAGATAATCCTGAATTAAATGCAAGAATAGCATTAATATATGATAGAGCTTCTGGAAGAATAATATATGAAAAAAATGGAAACAAACAAACTCCAATGGCATCTACAACCAAAATTCTTACTTCAATAGTGATACTTGAAAATGCAGACCTAAAAGAAACAGTAACAATTGGATCAAAAGCAGCAGGAACAGGAGGTTCTAGATTAGGACTAAAAAAGAATGATAAAATAACTGTAAATGATTTGTTATATGGATTAATGTTACGCTCTGGAAATGATGCAGCTGTAGCTTTAGCGATCCATGTAGGAGGTAGCATAGAAGGATTTGCAGATATGATGAATAAAAAAGCAGAAGAATTAGGCCTAACGAATTCTCATTTTGTTGTACCTCATGGGCTTGATAATGAGGGGCATTATACTACAGCATATGAGCTTGCAAAAATGGCAGATTATGCATTAAATATACCAAAGTTTAAAGAAATAGTTTCAAGCAAGTCAGCTACAATATATATAAACGGCTATCCAAAGGCAATAAACAATACAAACAATTTGTTAGGTAGTGTATCTGGAGTATATGGAGTGAAAACTGGATTTACAAATGGTGCTGGAAGATGCTTAGTAAGTAGTTGCAAAAGAGGAGAATTGGACATTATAACAGTTGTAATCGGAGCAAATACCAATAATCAAAGAACAGCTGATACAAAGGAATTAATAGAATATGCTTTTAATAATTTTTCTCTAATAAATATAGAAGAAATAATTCAGGATAAATTTGAACAGTGGAAAAATATAAATGAAGGTAGAATATATGTGAATAAAGGCATAGAAAACGGAATAAAATTGTATTTAGAGAAACCAAAAAAATCTGTAATGGCAGTAAGGAAAGACAATATAGATAAAATAGACATTGAAGTAAATTCACTTTTTTATATGGAAGCGCCTGTGGCAAAAGACCAAGTAATTGGAAACTTAAGAGTAATAATAAATGGAGAAGAAATAGAAGTATTAGAAATAAGAGCAATAAGAGAAGTAAAGAAGAAAGAGATAGAAGATTATTTACAGGAATTTTTGAATGTTTTGGTTTTAGGAACGAATGCAAAAAATAAGATTTTATGATATTTTGATTTGTAGTTAAACTTTAGCTTCGACCTGTGTGAAATTAAGAATAATTTTCGAAGTGACCGTATTACAAAAGTAACGTAAAAAATGCGAGTATTTGTATTGACTTTTTTTGCTATATTTGTTATTATATTAAGTGTCCTGAAAATTTTAGTAAAAATTAAAGTATTTTAAGGTATAACAAATCATATATATTGAATAAGCAATTTAATTATACTTAATACAAATACAAAAATGCGAAAGTAGCTCAGTTGGTAGAGTGCAACCTTGCCAAGGTTGATGTCGCGGGTTCGAGCCCCGTCTTTCGCTCCATTTTTTACTTCTATTAACTTGAAAATAACATTTAACTTTGATTATATTTACTAATTAATTGTTTAGTAATTTAAAAAATTTTAGCTAAAAATTTTAGCTAAAAATCTTAGTTAAAAATATTAGAAGAAAAGGTACTATTTCGGGGTAAAGAACATATATTTAATTAAAGTTCTTTTGTTTGGGATTATATGTTCAAATAAAGGAGCAAAATTTTTAATATTTATATGGCGATATAGCCAAGTGGTAAGGCACGAGTCTGCAAAACTCTGATCCCCGGTTCGAATCCGGGTGTCGCCTCCAACGACAAATCTGTTCGAACTAACAGAACAGTATTGATACAAAATCAATCAGAAAATAAAATCTGGTTGATTTTTTTGTTGCCTAAAAACAATATAAAAATCATCCAAATGAAAGGATGGTGCAAATAAATGAAGATAATTAAGCAAGAATTACAATTTGAAGAAAGTCTAAAGCAAAGACTAGAATTTATATGTGAATTTTCTAAAGTTACTCCTACTTTTATTAATGGTAGTATTAGAAAAATTGAAAAAACTAATCTCACATATATTGAACCACATAGAGTAATAATTAAAAATATTACATTCTTAGTTTTTAATTATTCAAATGATGTATATATTTCTAATTTATATAAAAAAATTAAATTATCTGAATTAGAAGAATATATAAAAAGCATATAAATACCAGTATTTCACATTTCTACAAATTGTGATATAATAATCGAAGTAAACCAATTATGTTTATTAAGATGATTATATGATTTTTAAAAAATTATTTTTTAAAATAAAAGTATTTAACAGATGTCATTAGTATTAGTGTGTACTATGATGTCTCTTTTTTTAGAGGAGGCTTATAAATTGAACGAAGAAAAGAAAAAATGTGGTTTATATTTAAGAGTATCAACAGAAGACCAAGCTCGTGAAGGTTTTAGTTTACCAGAGCAAAGAGAAAGATTAGAGTCTTTTTGTAAATTCAAAGGTTATGAGATAATAGATTATTACGAAGATGCTGGAATAAGTGCTAAAACTGGTAATTATAGACCAGAGTTTGAAAGATTAAAAAATGATATAAAAGCTAAAAAAGTAAATACAATAGTTGCTTTAAAACTAGATAGAATAACTAGAAGTATTTATGATTGGGAAAATTTAATGACATTTTTAGATGAAAATGATGCGTACTTAGATTGTGTTAATGATGAGATAAATACAACAAGTGCAAATGGTAAAATGATTTCAAGACTTTTAATGAGTGTAAGTCAAAATGAAATTGAAAGAACAAGTGAAAGAACTAAAATAGGTATGGCAGGAGCAATAAAACAAGGACATATTCCTCATGTTGCTCCACTTGGATATAAACACGAAAATAAAAAATTGGTAATTGATTATACAACAAAAGATATAGTTATTAGAATATTTGATTTGTATTATAATGGTATGTCTTATAAGAAAATTAGTAATCTGCTTAACAAAGAAAAAGTATTAGGAAAAGATAATTGGCGTGATTCAACTATTGTTGGCATTATTGAAAATGAAATATATAAAGGTGATTTTGTTCACGGTAAAAATACAAAACATCCTACTTACTACGAAGATGTTGTTGAACCTATAATTTCTAAAGAAATGTGGGAAGATTGCCAAGTACAGAAAAAGAAAAATTCAAGAAGTTATCAAAGAACACTTACATACTTATATCTGCTGAAACTAAAATGTCCTAAATGTAACCGTATTTTAGGTGGTAAAGCTACTACAAAGAAAAATGGTAAAGTTTATTATTACTATTATTGCAATGATTGTAGGATCCAATTTAAAGAAAATATAATAACAGAATATTTCAACCAGTTCATTAGTGAATTAGTAGAATATGATTCTGTTGTAAATCAATTCTTCTTGCCTATGATTAAGCAAAAATTTGATGAGCCTAAAGAACAATTAGAAAAAGAAATAAATACACAGAAAAATAAACTAGAAAGAA